>NZ_LT707064.1:3758150-4091300 GCF_900156465.1 Pseudomonas sp. 7SR1 | reverse complement strand
TCGGCGTTGCAGACCACATACTTCTGTGGCCCCTGCGCTTCACGCACGGTGCGCCACTTGATGCCCGCCGGGAATGCCGCCCCGCCCCGGCCTCGCAAGCCCGAATCGAGGACGCTGGCGACCACGTCGGCGCCTTCCATCTGCAGGGCCCGGGCCAGGCCCTGGAAGCCGCCCTGGGCACGATAATCGTCCAGCGACAGCGGCCGGGTGATACCGGCGCGGGCGAACAATAGCCGCTGCTGGGTCTTGAGATAGGGGATCTGCTCCACCGGCCCGAGGGCCAATGGATGACTGGCGGGATCGCCGGCCAGGGCATCGAGCAGGCTGGGCACGTCCTGGGGCGTCACGGGGCCGAAGCCCCAGCGTACGCCGCCGCTGTCCAGCTCCACCAGCGGCTCCAGCCAATAAAGGCCACGGGAGCTGGTCCGCCGCAGCTGCAGCGGCACCTGACGACGTTCGGCCTCCTGGGCCAGGGCGGCCGCCACCTTGTCCGCGCCCACGGCGCGGGACACCGAGTCCTGAGGGATATGGAGGTTCAGCATGCGCCGTCCTCCAGGCAACCGGTCACCAGCTGGCGCAAGCGCTCGGGCGTGACCCGAGCATGCAGTTCACCATCCAGTTCCAGGGCCGGCGAACAGACGCAGGCCCCCAGGCAATAGACCGGCCGCAGACTGATGCTGCCGTCGGCGCTGGTGCCGTGGTCGTCCAGGGACAGGTGTTCGCGCAACTGGGCGGCCAGGCCTTCGGCGCCCATGCTCTGGCACGACTCCGCCCGGCACAGACGCAGGGTATGGCGCGCGGGCGGCGTTGTACGGAAATCGTGGTAGAAGCTGATCACACCGCGCACTTCAGCCTGGCTGAGGTTCAGGACATGGGCGATTTCAGGGACGGCGGCGTCAGGTACATACCCGCAACCTTCCTGAATGGCGTGGAGAATCGGCAGCAAGGCACCGGGGGTGTCCTTCTCGCGTTCCAGAACGCTGTGGATCAAAGGCAGGTGAAGCGTCTCATCAGGCATAAACGTACCTCGGCATCTCGAACGATACCGCCGCCTGGCGGCAGCCGTCCGGAGTCTTGGCTGCGGCGTCCGGTCCACGTCACGGTAGCGTGGCAAATCCGGTCGCCCTCCTTGCTCTCCGGTCGGGTGTCTTGGCGCACCTGATCCGGGGGCATCTTTACAGCTTGCCACTCCCAAGGGGCGGCGATTGCACGTGGACGACTCAACGTGTCCTGAAAGCGACGACTTTTGCGCAGGGTCCTCGCGGCCCGGCACTGCCTTAAGAATAGACGATGCGCAGATCCGGGCTCACCGGTCGCCGCCCGGCCCATGGGAGCCCTCGATGGGTTTGCGCAGCGCGTTGGCAACCAGGGTGAACGCCGGCGAGGGTTGTCGTCGGCTGGGGTAGTACAGATAGTAGCCTGGAAACGGTGGGCACCAGTCTTCCAGCACCCGAACCAGCCGACCTTCTCGAAGGTGCGGTTCAAACTCTTCTTCAGGCAGGTACGCGACCCCCAGCCCCGCCAATGCTGCCTCCACGATATGGGTGGAGGTATTGAAAATGAGCTGCCCGTCCACCCTCACGTTGACGGGTTCGCCTTGTCGCTCAAAATCCCAGACATAGAGCCCACCTGACGTCTGCATGCGCTGGTTGATGCAGCGATGATCGATCAGGTCCCGGGGATTTGCGGGTATCGCGCGGCTGGCGAAATACCCTGGCGACGCAACGGCGGCCATGCGCAACGAGGGACCGATGGGAACCGCGACCATGTCCTTGTCGATGGTATCGCCCAGGCGTACGCCTGCATCGAAGCGGTCCGCGACGATATCCCGAAATCCGTAGCTCACGTCGAACTCGACGTTGATATCCGGGTACTGGTGCAGTAATCCGGTGAGCTTGGGCAGCAATGTCGTACGCAAGACATGGTCGCCGCAGGTGATGCGAACAGTGCCGGCGGGCTTGTCGCGCAGCTCCGTGAGCCTGTCCAGCTCGGCTTCTATCTCATCGAAGCGGTTACCGATGGCTTGCAGCAGCCGCTCCCCGGCGACCGTCGGCGAAACGCTGCGGGTATTGCGCGTCAGTAACCTGATCCGCAAACGCGCTTCCAGACCACTGATTGCCTGGCTCAGTGCCGATTGGGTGACCCCCAGCGTCCCGGCGGCGCGGGTAAAACTGCCTTCCCGGGCCACCGTGACGAAAGACAGCAGATCGTTGAGATTTCTTCTGACCATGGCGCAAGCACTTCGACAGGGATTGATTAGTCATGCTTATAGCCCTGTTAAGTATCCATTAGCTAGTCGCATCAGCCTTCCCCCGTCACCATTACGCCACGTAAAGAGCGAAGGCGCAGTTGCGATGAAAGGCTCAAGGCGGTGCGGGCTGTCGGTGGTGCTCACACTGGCCAGTCACCTGGCCATGAACGGTGCTGCAGCGGCAGCTTCGACAATGGAGAAACCCGACATGTGGATGACCGTCGGCGAACAACGTTTCGCCATCACCCTGGCCGACAACGCGGCGGCTCGCGCGTTTGTCGCTTCACTGCCACTGACGCTGGACATGAGCGATCTCAACCGCAACGAGAAATACGCCACCCTCCCCCAGGCGTTCCCGGCCCAGGAGAGCAAGCCGGGAGCGATCCGCAACGGGGACCTGATGCTGTACGGCACGGACACCCTGGTCCTCTTCTACCTGGATTTCCAAACCGCCTACGCCTACACGCGCCTGGGTCGGGTGGAAGACACCGCGAAGCTGGCCCAGGCACTCGGCCGTCGGGGTGTGCAAGTGACGTTTCACCGCAACCGATAAACCCGAATCGACAGGATTGCCCATGAAAAGACTCATCGCCTCAATGACATTGCTGCTCAGCTCGTTGTCCGCCACTGCGGCCGATATGTCTGACGGCGCCGATAACTTCTACACCAGCAAGGAGGTGATCGTGCGCAAGGTCAGCTTCAAGAACCAATATCAGATGAAAGTGGCAGGCAATCTGTTCATTCCAAGGAAACTCAATGACCAGAGCCGGCATCCGGCAATCGTGGTAGGCCACCCGATGGGCGCGGTCAAGGAACAGAGCGCCAATCTGTATGCCACCAAGCTGGCGCAAAGAGGTTTTATCACCCTGTCCCTGGACCTTTCGTTCTGGGGCGAAAGCGAGGGGCAGCCGCGCAATGCGGTCTCGCCGGACCTGTACGCCGAAGACTTCAGTGCCGCGGTGGATTTTCTCGGTGTCCAGCCCAATGTCGACAAGGAACGGATCGGCGCGCTCGGCATCTGTGGCAGTGGCAGTTTCGTGATCAGCGCAGCCAAGATCGATCCGCGCATGAAAGCCATCGCCACGGTCAGCATGTATGACATGGGCGGCGTCAATCGCAATGGACTGAAGCACTCCCAGACGCTGGAACAACGCCGGGCGATCATCGCCCAGGCCACCCAGCAGCGTAGCGTGGAGTTCGCGGGCGGTGAAACGCTCTACACCAGTGGCACGGTGCATCAACTGGATGAAAATACCCATCCGATCCAACGCGAGTTCTTCGACTTCTACCGCACCCCGCGTGGGGAATACACGCCACCGGGTTCGTCCAGGGATCTCACTACGCACCCGACGCTGACCAGCAACATCAAGTTCATGAACTTCTACCCACTCAACGACATCGAGACGATCTCGCCCCACCCCGTGCTGTTCATCACTGGCGCCGATGCGCATTCCAGGGAGTTCAGCGAAGAGGCTTACAAACTTGCGGGGCAACCGAAAGAACTGGTCATCGTCCCCGGGGCCGGCCATGTCGATCTTTACGATCGGGTCGATCTCATCCCTTTTGACAAGCTCACCACCTTCTTCCAGAGCAATCTGAAGTGACAATTGCGCCAACCGGCCATTCACCGATGACATAATCCCGCCCTGCTCATACCAGAGACGGATCGATGACCACCGAGCGCTACGACCAACTCGCCATTTTCGCTGCCGTGGCCCGGGAGCGCAGCTTCACCCGGGCCGCAGCCAAGCTTGGCCTCTCGCAACCGGCCCTGAGCCGGGCGATGCGCCAGTTGGAGCAACGGCTGGGAGTCAGGCTGTTGTCGCGTACCACGCGAAGTGTCGCGCCGACCGAAGCGGGCGAACATCTGCTGCGGGTGGTGGCACCGCGGTTCGAAGAGATCGACAACGAAATGGCGATGCTCAGCGAGTATCGCGATAAACCGGCCGGGAAATTGCGCATCACCGCCGGCGAGCATTCCGCCATCAAGGTCCTGCAGCCTGCTCTCGCCAGGCTGCTGCCTGACCACCCCGACCTGAGTATCGAAATCATCGTCGACTACGGGTTCGTCGACATCGTCGCACAGGGGTTCGATGCTGGGGTGCGGCTCGGCCCGCAAGTGGCCAAGGACATGATCGCCATGCGCATCGCTGCGGACATGCGCATGGCCGTCGTCGGCTCCCCGGCATATTTCGCTCGGCATGCCAAGCCTCTCATCCCTGACGACCTCACGGCACACAACTGCATCAACCTTCGCATGCCGACCCACGGCGGTCTCTACGTCTGGGAATTCGAAAAGGACGGACAGGAGCTGAACGTCCGGGTAGAAGGCCAACTGGTCTTCAACACCATTGCCATGCGCCTGGAGGCTGCGCTGGCAGGGTTGGGGCTGGCCTTCATGCCCGAGGACCTGGTGCAGGACGCCGTAGCGCAAGGCCGGCTGATCCGGGTACTGGAAGATTGGTGCGAACCGTTTTCCGGCTACCACCTCTACTACCCAAGCCGACGCCAGAACTCACCGGCCTTCACGCTGCTGCGCGAAGCCTTGCGCTACGACGGTTGACGGGGCTGGACAGCGTCCAGCGCTTCGGTGGCACGCCTGGCCGCAGCGGCGTTCCCTTGCTCACCCAGCAGCCCTATCAATTGTCGCAACTGCGTGACGCTCAGACCGACTCGCAGGCTGGCCGCCATGTGCGAACGCAGCTGCGACTCCACGCCGGGGGTGACGGCCAGCGCGGCAACCGTCGCCAGCTCACGACTTTGCCAGTCCAGGTTGTCGCGCTCGAAAATGTCTCCGAACAGATGCGTCTGCAAGTACTGGTTGATTACCGGGACGAAGTCGAACAAGGGCCCCTGGACGGGAGCGCCGGCAATCCGCGTCTGATTGGCCCGCCCCGCTGCCAGTAGCGCATCGCCAGTGGGAATCGCGCGGGCGGGCTCACGCCCCGGATCATCCTGTACGCCATCTTGCTTGCGCGCCTCCACCACCTTCATCAGTTCGCCAAGCGCATTGAGACTGCGGGGAAACCCGCTGTAGGCGTAGAGCTGCACCAGGATTTCCTTCGCCTCGCTGATGGTCAGGCCCGCATCCAGTCCTCGGTTCAAGGCCGCATCGAGGCCCGGCATGTCGCTCGTCGCCATGGCAGCGGCGATCAGCGGGATGGCCTGTTGCTTGGCCGATAGCGTTGCCGAAACCGCCTGGGCATCCGACCTGGCGGGTGACGTCAGCGTTGCGCCGGCATTGTATTGCTGGTCGCTGACCTGCTCCATCCACTCCACGTTCTTGCCATCCACCGTGCCGGTGATAGCCAGGTGGGTCATGGCGCTCATGGGTGCGGCACCGTGCCAATGCTTTACGCCCGGCGGACAGACGATCACGTCACCCGGGTGGATTCTCTGCACCGGCTTGCCCCATTCCTGGGTCAGCCCCACACCGGAAACCACCACCAGACGTTGTCCTGCGGGATGGGTGTGCCAGGCCGAACGCGCGCCCGGCTCGAAGCTGACGTAAGCGCCGGACGCATCGATATCCGCTGCCGCGGGAAACAACGGTTCGACACGTACCTGCCCGGTGAAAAACTCTCCAGGGCCCGCCACCACCGCCTGGCTGCCCGCCCGGCTGATCTGCTGCGACATCCGGGATTCCCCGGCACTGTCCGAACCGACGGCACCGGTGAAAGGCGCGGCGGCACATACCGCAATACCTATCAGGGTCTTTTTCATGGCCGACGGCTCCTTGGGATCCGGGTGCCCTGGAGAAGACGACGGGGCCGGGGTGCAAAACAGGAGATACCCACCGCCGCTTCGACGGGCATGCTGGGTGGGTCAAGACGCTGTGTCATTGGCTTGCCTCTCGAATTGATTTCACAGAAGCACGTTACCCTCGGGTGATTGATCGATAAACCGCGTCAATTGCATAGCACTCATATCGCAAGCGCATCAATCCGGGACGCGCCCGCGCAGGCAGTAAACGCTGGTTTGCCGCGCCTGCCGGACGTGACCTATCACTTGTGGATTCGGCCCCATACTGTCAATCCCCTGGTGCGCCGGGCCTATGAATTGATTCGCAACAGCCAGGGGCTTGGAAACTGATGGGACCCACGGCGGGGAGTCAGTCGGTGTCGCTGCTTTCGCCAGCGCCCTTCAGCGCAAGGGCTATGCAATGCTGCAGCTGGCTTTCCGAGAACGGCTTGCGCAGCACAGGGTATCCGGCGTATTCGGCAGGGACGCCGCTGGGACCGTAGCCGGTGCTGAACAGCAAGGGAATATCGCGACTGCGCAGGATGTCGGCCACCGGAAAAACCCGCTCTCCCGCCAGGTTGACATCCAGGATGGCCAGGTCGACCTGCACCGTCGCCGCTGCATCGAGCGCCTGTGCGAACCGGGCGACTGACGCCACCACTGCACAACCGAAGTCTTCCAGCATCTCTTCGATCAACAGGGCGATCGTACCCTCGTCCTCGACAAGGAGCACCCTGACCCCGGCGAATGGTGTCATGCCTAGGCTCCGATCAGGAACGAGAAACGACAGGACACGCCCTCCGGGACGAAGCGCAGGTCAAAGTGGCCTCCCAGATCGCGCTCGATACAACGCTTCATCAAGCGCGACCCCAGCCCCTCTCGCTCCGGCCCGGAGACCGGAGGCCCGCCGGATTCTTGCCAGTCCAGGGTAAACAGCGTGCCATCGGCCTGGGGCTGCAGGTCCCAGGTGACGGCCACCGTGCCGGTCTCGACCGACATGGCACCGTATTTCAGGGCGTTGATCGCCAGTTCGTTGAGGGTCATCGTGAGGTTCAGCGCAACCCGGGTACCGACATCGATGGACTCGCCCTTGACCGTGACACGGTCGGGCTCATGACCGAATACCGGCATGAGCACCTCCTGGGCCAGGGAATCGAGGGGCGTATTGCCCCAGTGCCGTCTCGTCAGCAGGTCATGCGCCCGCGACAGCGCCAGCAGCCTTGCTTCGAAGCGCCTGTAGCCGTCCTTCGCATCGCTCGCATCGCGGGCCGTCTGCACCGCCAGGGATTGCACCGTGGCCAGAGTGTTCTTGACCCGGTGATTGAGTTCGTCGATCAGGGTTTTCTGCCGGTTTTCCGCCTGCTTGCGCTCGGTGATGTCCACCAGCATGTTGATCGCCCCCACCAGGTTCCCCTCGGCGTCGTGCAGGGGCGTGGGATACGGGGTGAACGGTACGAGGCTGCCATCGGGACGCTGGGCGACGGCCTCCACGCCTCGTATCGGGCGGTTTTCCTTCAGGGCCACCGCCATGGGGCACTCGTCGTGGGCAAGGGGTGTGCCGTCGGTGTTGAACAGCTTCCAGGTGACGCACCACATATCGCCCAATTGCGGCGTGCGGCCCGACAGCTCGACCGCCGCCCGATTGTAGAACGTGATGCGGCCCTGCGCGTCGGTGGTATAGACCGCCGCTGGCAAGGCCTCGAGCAGATTGCGCATGTGCCGCTCGCTCTCGCGAACCTGGATCTCCATTCGACGAGCTGCCGTGACATCCTGGATCACTCGCACGCCGTAGCAGAACCCACCGTTGGCATCCCGGACCGACGAGCTGTAGACGTCCAGATAGATGATCTCGCCGTCCGGCTTCAAGGCCCGCTTGCGCACGACGTAGCTGTCCAGCTCGCCGGCCACCTGCCGCTCGTATTGGGCGGCATCCTCTTCGACGCTGTCCGGGTGGGTATAGTCCAGGAAGGTCATCGCCAGCAGCTCTTCGCGAGACCGGCCCAGCATGGTGCACAGGGCATCGTTCACACGCAGCAGACGGCCATGGATATCGGCCTCGGCAATGCCGATGGTGGCCGCTTCGTAGGTCGCCGACAGCCTGTCATCGCTCTGCTGGCGCGCCGTCTCGGCAGCGTACACGCCGGTCAGGTCGATGGTGAAGCAGCGGGTATTGAAGAGTTTTCCTTCCTCGAACCGACCGTTGGAGGTGATCGCCACATGCTTGATCGAGCCGTCCTTGGCCATAAGTCGCGCCGGATAACGATCCAGGCAATGGCCGCTGGCGAGTTTATGGAGGATGTCGCCGATGACCGGCTCGTCGACATGGAAGTCGGTGATATGACGGCCGATGTACTCCTGCTCGGAGTAGCCCAGCAGCGCCAGCTCGGCCTTGTTGGCACGCAGGATGATCCCGTCGCCACTGACAATATGCAGGCCCACGGCGCTGTTTTCGAAGAAGTCCTCGAGGTCGGCGCTCTTGCGCCGCAACTCCTCGGCCATGGCGTGATGGGCCGAGACGTCCTGGAAGCAGTTGATGGCCCCCTGGATGACGCCCTGCCGGTCCCTCAGGGCCCGGATGTTCACCAGCGCCACGAATCGCGAGCCATCCGGGCGCTGGATGATGATTTCCTGGTTGCGCGTCACGCTGCCTTCGCTGAGGGCCTGGGCCATGGGGCAATCCCCGGGCGCCAGGGGGGTGCCGTCAGTGAGGAACAGGCGATGGGAACCACAGAAGCGGTCGCCGTTCTCCCCCAGCACAGGCGTGCGGCCCCAAAGCTGGGCGGCCTCGCTGTTGTACCGCACGAGCCAGCCCTGGTGATCGCACAGGTACACCGCGCCGGGAATGGCTTCGAGCGCGTTCGCGCCTATCGACACAAGGCTTTCGTATTCACTCGGCGCCAGTGCTTCCCTGGGTAGCTCTTCAACGTTCGACACGGGTCATCCTCGATCTTTTCGCACTGACGCAATTGACTCTAGATCCCCATCGCCCTCACGAGTTCAGGAAAACCGGGATTTATCGTACTGGCCTCTCAAAAACCGAATAATACCCGAGGCGCCTGCACCATTAACGCATGCCTCAGCGGCGCTGGACACGCCAATGCGTTCAACTGCTCCAGCACCGTCGCGAAAACGATGTGGCGTTCATGCTGCGTATGGGGCCAGTCACTGCCCCACACCAGGCGATGCGGGCCGAAACCCTGCTCCAGCAGGGCCAGCGCGGCCCGGGCGAAGGCCATGTTCTGCGGGTCCGTCCCGCCCAGTCGATAGATGCCGGACACCTTCATCCACACCTGACCGGTCGATCCCAGCTCCAGCAACTCGGCAAAACCCGGTTGGGCGGTGTCCAGGCGTGCATCCGGACGGCCGAAATGGTCGACCACCAGCTTGACGCCGAACGGCAGCAACTGACGAATCAGGCCCGGCAACGCCTCCACGCCGGCATGCAACTCCACATGCCAGTCCAATTCAGCGACATGGCCGAAGAACGCCTTCCAGGCAACGTCACGCAAATCGGGCAAGGCCCTGCCGATCAGATTCAGGCGTACGCCCACCACGCCCTGCCCGGCCAGGTCGTCCAGCGCGGCGCGACTGACATCGCGCTCCAGCACGACCACGCCTCGCAACCGCTCCGGCGCCTGCCGCAGCGCCGCCAGCAGGTAACTGTTATCGGTGCCCAGGAAACTGGGCTGCACCAGCACACCATGGCTCAGGCCATGGGCGTGCAAGTGCGCCAGGTACTGCGCCAGCGTGGCGTCGTAATCCGGTGTGTACCGCCGGCCAGGGACCAGCCGCAGTGAACGGCTGAACACATGGGCATGGGAATCGATGCCGGTAAGCGGCGTGGAACAGGTCTCGAACATGGGTTTCATCTATCAAGGGCGGGCCTGTCAGGCCCGGACGCTCTGGTTATCGATCTCGGCGGTTTTCGCTGGTGCGGCCGCAGCTTCCAGGCTGCGGCCACGGGTTTCCGGCAGGCAAAGGGCTGCGATCACTGCCACGCCATAGGCAATTCCCGCATCGATGCCGATGGCCGAGCCCAGGGACATCGAGTCACTCATGTGACCGACCAGGAACGGAAACACCGCCGACAGTACCCGGCCGAAGTTGTAGCAGAAACCCACGCCGGCGCCGCGCACGTCCGCCGGGTACAGTTCGTTGAACAATGCCCCGAGGCTCGCCGGGATACCGGCTGCGAAGAAACCGAGGGGGAATCCCAGGAACAGCATCTGGGTATTGCTCAGGGGCAGGAATACGTAGCACTGCACGGTCACCACACAGCACAGCGCGAACAGCACGATGTTCCTGCGCCGGCCGATGCGATCGATCAACAGGCCGCTGACCACGCACCCGCACCAGAAGGCCAGGATGATCACTGCCAGGTAGCCGCCGGAATTGAGCACCGACAGGTTGCGCTCGGTCTTGAGGAAAGTCGGCAGCCAGGTCATCACCGCGTGGTAACCGCCGTGGGCGCCCAGCCCCAACAGACCGCCGAACAAGGTTACGCGGATCAGCTCGGGACGAAAGATCCCGCCCAGGGACTTGAAGAAACTCTGTGGGATGGCCTGTTCCTTCTGCAGCCGCTGGAAGGTGTCCGGCTCCTCCACGTTACGCCGCACCCAGATGATCAAAAGCGACGGCAACAGGCCGACGATGAACATCACGCGCCAGGCCATGTCCTGGGGCACCAGGGAGTAGATCAGCGTGAAGACGCCGACCGCCAGCCCCCACCCCACCGCCCAGGCACTCTGCACCGTACCCATGACCTTGCCGCGGTATTTGGGATTGATGGTTTCGGCCATCAACACCGCACCGGCGGCCCACTCCCCGCCGATGCCGAAGCCTTGCAAGGCCTTGACGATCAGCAACTGGTGGAAGCCGGTGACGAAGGCCGACAGGAACGTGAAGAACGAGAACCACAGGATCATCCACTGCAGCGTGCGCACCCGACCGTAACGGTCCGACAGCGTCCCGCCGACCCAGCCACCCAGGGCCGAAGTGACCAGGGTGACACCGCTGATCAGCCCCGCGTCGCCCTTGCTCAAGGCGAAGGCGGCAATCAGCGCCGGTATCGCCAGGCCGAACATCTGTACTTCCAGCGCGTCCAGCGACCATCCGCCGAAACAGGCCCAAAACGTTTTGCGCTCGCGCGCAGTGATCTGGCGATACCAACTGAACATGATTCTTGTCCTTATAGGTGGAACGAAAGGCAGCCGAGAGCGAACCGCGCCGCTGCTGGGCCAGTCATGGCAAACAAAACGATCGAGACAGCGGCGACCGATACGCCGCCGAGCGCCCCGCTAATCCGGCGGGGTCAACGGATTTCCACGCTGTAGCGGAAATGCTCGGCATGCCCGCGAGAGCGTCGCCACTCCAGGGGGTTGCCGGCGTAGTCGCGGGCCAGGCGCTCGATCACCACTACCGCACTGTTGACCGGCACGTGCAGCAACCGCGCGTGTACTTCATTCACCGATTCGGCGGTGAGGGTTTCCTGGGCATAGGCGACCACCTGACCGCAGGCTTCTTCGTAGATGGGATACAGCAACGGCCCTTTCTGGTTCAGGTCGAGTTCGAGCAACGGCTGAAACCGGCTGCGGGGCAACCAGATCTCCTCGGCGAGCACCGGTTTCACATCCAGCAGACGCACCCGGACAATACGAATCACCGGCGCATCGGCCGGCAGCCCCAATGCCTGGGCCACCGCCGACGGTGCGGTCACCGGCTCGATGGACAGGATGCGACTTTCCGGCACCCGACGTTCGCCCGATGCACTCTGGAAACGGAAGAAGCGGAACAGCGACGACTGGAACTGCGGCCGACGAATGAACGTCCCGCGGCCCTGCTGGCGCTCGAGGATGCCCTCGCTGACCAGGGCATCGATGGCTTTGCGCACGGTGCCCGTGGACAACTGGTGCTCCGCCGACAGCGCCGCCTCGGTGGGGATCGCCTCCCCCGGACGCCAACGGTTATTGGCGATCTGCTCAGCCAATTGGTCTCGCAGACGTTGATAGAGCGGCAGGCGGACATCGCTGGGAAGAGATTTCATCGACCTTATTCACCTTGTTATCTAGTCATATATATGAATCTTGGCGGCGAGTATTTGCTTCCCGATGGTTTGTTGTCAAGAATGGAAACAGAGGCTGGCTGACGAACGGAGCGACCGAGGCTGCTGTCAGCGTCGCCATCGAACATCCACCCCCAAGGGGATGACGATATGACCACGCCCTCGCAAGACGCACCGCAAGGCTCCCACGGCTCCCCTCTTCCCGACGGGAAGACAGTCATCGCCTCGCTCCTGCGGCGATACGCCGAACCGCTGCCCGATCCGGACTCACCTGACTTCGCCCCGATGTTCGACCGTTACGCCGACGCCCGGGTAGTGATGATCGGCGAGGCCAGCCATGGCACCAGCGACTTCTATCGACTCAGGGCGGCCATCACCCGACGCCTGATCGAGCGGCACGGCTTCAACATCGTCGCCGTCGAAGCGGACTGGCCGGACGCGGGCCATCTGGACCGATACGTCCGGGGACTGGCACCCTCGGCGTGGAAACGGCACATCTTCAGCCGATTCCCGACCTGGATGTGGCGCAACACCGATGTGAGGGCGTTTGCCCACTGGCTGCATCGCTACAACCAGCGGCTGGCCCCGGACAACCGCGTCGAATTCCGCGGGCTGGATATCTACAGCCTGCGCAACTCCATCCATGAAGTGTTGGCCTACCTGGAACGGGTCGATCCCCGACTGGCCCAGGAAGCCCGACGGCGGTATGGCTGCCTGACGCCCTGGCAGGATGAGCCTGCGTTGTACGGCCACTTCGTCGAGCGCGATGGCTTGATGCCCTGTGAAAATGCGGTGGTCGAGCAGCTCAATACCCTGTTGGCCGAACGGCTGGCCGGGTTGGTCAAGGACGACGAGGCATTTTTCAATGCCGCGCAGAATGCACGGGTCGTCCAAGCGGCCGAGCATTATTACCGGGCGATCTACCGTGGATCGACCACCTCCTGGAACCTGCGCGACCAACACATGTTCGACACCTTGCAAGCTCTGCTGGAACACCGCGGCCCCCAGGCGAAAGCAGTGGTATGGGCACATAACTCCCATATCGGCAACGCGGCCGCCACAGAGATGGGTTGGCAGGGCCAATTCAATATCGGCCAGCTCTGCCGCAACACCCATGGCCACGACGCGGTGCTGATCGGCATGGGCACCGACCGTGGCCAGGTGGCAGCGGCCGATGACTGGGACGGCGACATGCTCATCAAGGATATCCGGCCGTCCCGCCCCGACAGTTGGGAACATCAGTTCCTTGAGACCGGCATCGCGGGGTCATTGACCGACTGGCGAGACCCGCGACGCACTGAGCTGCGCCACGCCCTCTCCAAGCCCCTGCTGCAAAGGGCCATCGGCGTGATCTACCGCCCCGAAACCGAGCGCCACAGTCATTACTTCGAGGCCGTGCTGGCCGAGCAATTCGACGCCATGATCTGGGTCGAACAGACGCAACCGGTGACCGCACTGGCATTGCCCGAGGGCCAGGCAATCGAATCGGAAGACGAAATCTTTCCGTTCGGCGTGTAGCCGGCCAGCGCAAGCCTGACCCTACGCAAGGAGGTCGCCCGTCGACTCTCGTTGCCAGGCACGCTGCAACAGATCGATGACGACTTCATCCGGGGTCTGGGAAAAGTCCTCGTACCAGTGACCGATCGAGATCATCCACTCAGGCACCAATGGGCAAATCACCTCGTCCACCTCGCTGCGCAAGGCCTCCAGGGTTTCCAAGGGGGCAACCGGTACGGCGACGACGATGCGCGAAGGTGCCTGGGTTCGCACCGCGTGGATCGCCGCCATCATGGAGGCTCCCGTCGCCAGGCCATCGTCGACCAGGATCACCACCTGGTCCTTGAGCGGCAGCGGCGCGCGTGCGCCCCGGTACGCCTGTTCACGACGCATCAGCTCGCGAGATTCCTGCTCGACCACCGCGTCGAAGCGGTCCTGGTCGATCGGATGCGCACGCAGGACATCGTCATTGAGGATTCTGATCCCGCCGCTGGCGATGGCGCCCATGGCGAACTCCGGATTCGACGCCATGCCCAGCTTGCGCACCAGCATCAGGTCCAGGCGCACTCGCAGGGCGGTGGCGACTTCATACGCCACCGGAACCCCGCCGCGAGGCAGGGCCAGCACGACAACATCCGGTCGATGGGCGTACTTGAGCAAATGGTTCGCCAGTCCTTGTCCTGCGGCGTGCCGGTCCTTCAAGACGGTTTGCAGCGAGGGACTCTGACCCATTGGAAACCTCCCCAGGCGACGACGCCTGCCCGTTCGTGATGAATTCGCCGAACCCAGCCTGTCGGCTCGATCCAGCGTCCTCCGATACCGCGGCGCTGGCATTGATTGATGTCAATTGCCGGCCCGAGACCTGCAGCCACGACAACCTGCGCGGGAAATACCTGCCTCAGGCTCCGCCAATCGACCGTCGGTACGGCATCGGCTGACAAATAACAGGCGTGACCTGTTCAAGCATCTATGCTTGTCCATCGGAGGATCCCTTCCATGGCCGATCATGAAGTCCAGCTCCTGCACGTGCACGCCCTCAAGGCCGCCTGCTCCAATTGCAGCGTGCTTGAACTGTGCCTGCCCATTGGCCTGACGGGCGGTGAAGTCGAACGCCTGGACACCTTGATCGCCCAGCGCGTGAAGGTCAAAAAGGGAGCGGCGCTGTACCGCACCGGTGATCCGCTGCGCTCGTTGTATGCGGTGCGCCTGGGGTTCTTCAAGACCAGTGTGCTCTCGGTAGACGGTCGCGAACAGGTCACCGGTTTCCAGATGCAAGGGGAAATGCTCGGCCTCGACGCCATCAGCACCGAACATTACGCCTGTAATGCAATCGCGCTGGAAGACAGTGAGGTGTGCCCTATCCCGTTCGGCAACCTGGAGAAGCTGGCACGGGACCTGCCGTCGTTGCAGCACAACCTGAACAGGCTCCTGAGCCAGGAAATCGTACGCGACCACAGCATGTTGCTGATGCTCGGCAACATGAATGCCGATGAGCGCCTGGCGGCGTTTTTCCTGAACCTGTCTCAACGGCTGAACCAGCGTGGCTATTCCTCCCGGGAATTCGTGCTGCGAATGAGCCGCGAGGCCATCGGCTCGTACCTGGGGCTGCGCCTGGAAACCATCTGTCGCAGCATCGCTCATCTTCGCCAGGAAGAACTGGTGGATATCCAGGGACGCAATGTCACGATCCTGGACTTGCCCGGCCTCAAGCACAAAGTCGCCGGCTGCCATCGTCACGTCGAGCTGTGATGCCTGCCTCGCCGCACATCTGATCTACATCAATACCCTCCCACGCCTGCAGGCCGACATTAAGTCACAGCGTTCGGAGCCTCTTCGACGAGGGTTACAGAACCTCGTCCTGTGAAGGCTTTCGCCAATTTCCAGTGTAGAAGTTGCAAGCGTGCATTGAACCGCCCGTAGACCGGTCCCCGGCGATCACGCCAGGGACCGTACGGACATCACCAAAGAGGAAGATCTCATGTCCAATTCAGTGAAAAAAATGCCGGTCAATACCGAAGAAAACGCTCCACATCGCGCCCGGACCGACTTCTGGCATCCGCTGGAGAAGCTCCGCCAGCAAGTCGACCACCTGTTCGACGATTTCAACCGAGGAACCGGGCTCTCCCCCTTCAACCGGGGACTGTTCGATGTGGAGCCCTTCTGGCGCCGCGAGTTTTCCACGAGCCTGCCGGCCGTGGACATCAGCGAAAAGGAAAAAAGCTTTGAAATCACCGCCGAGCTGCCCGGCATGGACCAGAAAGACATCGAAATCCGCCTGGCCAACGGCAACCTGATCATCAAGGGGGAGAAAAAAGAGGACAAGGAAGAAAAAAGGAAGGGGTATCACCTGTCCGAGCGCCATTACGGCTCGTTCGAGCGCGTGTTCAACCTGCCAAAAGGGATCGATACCGACAAGGTCGAGGCACAGTTCAGCAAAGGCGTGCTGACGCTGACGCTGCCGAAAAAAGCCGAAGCACTGAAAGCGGAAAAAGTCGTGCCGATCAAGGCTGATTGAACGCTTCGAACCTCGCCCCTCGCCGGCCAACGACGAGGGGCTTTTTTCCTGCCGGCTGTTCATCTGCGAATATAAACAGTCTGCTCGGGTTGTTCGCCCCCGGCGCCAGCCCTTCAGAGTTCGACGCTGTCGCGGTACTCCGGCACCGACACCGACCAGCCAAGCTCGTCGCGAATGCGATGTCGCAGCACATCGGATGCGTTGGGCTCCCCATGAACGACATAGGTGTGCCGGGGCGGTGTCTTGAAACCACGCAGCCACTGCATGATTTCGTCCGCATCGGCATGGGCCGACAGCGTTTGCATGGGCACCACTTCGGCATTGATCGGCACATCCTTGCCATGGATCCGCACCGAAGGCTCCCCGGCCACGATCCTTGCGCCTCGCGTGCCGCCCGCCTGGAAACCGGGCATCAGCAAGGTGTTGATGGGATTGGGGGCCAGACTCTTGAGATGGTGCAGCACCCGGCCGCCCGTGGCCATGCCACTGGCAGCGATGATCACCGCCGGGGTGCGTTGCAGGTCCAGGGCCATGGAGTCCTTGGCCGAGCGCACCGGATGCGCGATGCGACACATGCCTTCGCACTCCTCCCTGGACAGGCGATGTTCATTGCCAAAACGTTGATATAGCCGCGTGACGTCGATGGCCATGGGACTGTTAAGGTAGATCGGCAAGTCCGGGATCGCCCGACGCTGCTTGAGGCGATACAAGTGATACATCAGCAACTGAGCGCGGCCGACCGTGAACGAGGGCACCAGGGTGATGCCCCGGCGCAACGCCGTGCGGGTGATCACCTCGGCCAATTGGTCTTCCGGGGAATCACGAGGATGCAGGCGATCCCCATAGGTGGACTCCACCAGCAGATAGTCCGCCTGTTCGATCGCCTGGGGCGCGAACATGACCGGGTCCTCTGGCCGCCCCAGATCCCCGGAACAGATCAGTGTCACGCCGCCAGCCTGTACCTGGACGGTGGCGGCACCCAGGATGTGTCCGGCGCGACGCAACAGGATGTTCATGCCCCGGGCAATGTCCACGGGATGGTCGAACGCTATCGGGCGCAGCAGTTTCAGCGCCCGCTCGGCATGTTCCACGGTATACAGGGGCAGCGCGGGCTCATGCTTCGAGAACCCCCTGCGATTGGCGTACTCGGCTTCCTCCTCCTGCAATCGCGCACTGTCGCGCAAAAGGATCTTGAGCAGCTCGCACGTTGCAGCCGTGGCATAGACCGGTCCGCGATAACCGTTGCGCACCAGTACCGGCAGATAACCGCTGTGGTCCAGGTGGGCGTGGGTCAGCACAATCGCATCCAGGTCACGTACCGGCAGTTGGAACGGGTCCCAGTTGTGCAGGCGCAACTGCTTGTAGCCCTGGAACAGCCCGCAATCGACCAGCACGCGCTGCTCGTCATGCTCCAGCAGGTATTTACTGCCGGTGACGGTGCCAGCCGCTCCCAGAAATGTCATGCGCATGGCGATGCCCCTGAACGTTCGATAGATGCGCTATCGGTCATGGTGTCGGCCCTGGCCAGTGCCGTTTCGTTCAACGATGCGGCCAGGGCCCGCCTGGTCATACCGCCAGGACACTGCATTGCACCTGGTAGAGGATGTGTTCCGTGGTGCTGCCCAGCAGGCCGAGAGGATCGCTGCGTTGGGATCGCCCCATGACGATCACGTCGACCTCATGCTCCAAAGCGAATTCACTGAGGGCAGAGACCGGTTGCCCGAGCAGGAAATGCCTGCGTTCGGCGGGTACCCCGAAGAGATTGGCCAGCTCCAGGAACGATCTTTCCAGGGCCCGGCGCAGCTCCTTGCTGAGCTGCGAAAGCGCCAGGCCGCCGCCTCCCGCGTCGCCCAGGTAGACGGACGACACGTCGAAAGCATGGACCAGGTGCAACTCGGCATCGCATTGCAACGCCAGCCCCAGGGCCTGGCGGATAATCCGGTCGTTGAGCCCGCTGTTGTGTGCAAATGTGCTGGAAGGGTCCACTGCCGCGATGACTTTGCGGGGCAAGGCGTGGCCGGTGGCTCCCACCAGGTATGACGGAACGGGGCATTCGCGCAGCAGATGCCAGTCCAGGGGCGTGAAGAAAGCGCGCTTGAGCAAGGATTCATGCTGGACCTGCTTGATCAGCAGGTCGGGCTGGAACTGGGTGACGTGCTCCAGGATCTGTTGGCGCATGACCTCGGCCCATGCCACCTCGGTGGTGATCCGCAAACCTCGATGACGCATCTGCTCGGCCTCGGTCTCCAACCAATTGCGCTGGTCCTGGAAATAGTTCTGGCGCGCTTCTTCACGCGGCTCTTCCTCGAGCAACGAGAGCACGCCCAGCGAAGGGATCAAGGCGGTGACATGCAGGTGCGCCTCGCTGGCGGCCGCCAGGGCAGCGGCGTGATGGAGCGCGGGAGAATGCCGTTGTGCCGGGTTGAGGATCAGCAACAGGCGTTGGTATTGGCTCATGATGATGGATCTCCAGAGTCGGGCGCGGCTGCCACGGCGCAGAGTTCGTCTCCAGCGCCACGATCCACCGGGCCGTTGCGAACGGCACGTCATGGAACGATTGTGGAGCGCGGTACCGAGCCCGACTTGATTTACATCAGATCCCGGGCTCGCCGGTGCTGCAACAGGCCAGCAGCGCAACCGGGGGCTGGCCGACGGGGCCACGGCTCACTTGACCGCCAACAGACTGCCCGGCACCGAATACAGCGCCCGCTCCGTCGTACTGCCGATCAAGCGCTCCAGGCCGACGCGCTGCGTGGTCCCCATGACCACCACGTCGGCCTCGAACGCTTCGATGAACTCGTGGATCACCGGTACCGGCTGGCCGACGACGAAGTGCCGTCGCTCGGCTGGCACGCCTTGGCTCTGGGCAAGGTTGATGAACGCCGCGTGCAGCGACTCGCGCAGGGCGTCGGCGAAATCCTCGTCCCAGGCCCCGGCCAGCAGCGACGCCTCACCGTTGAAAGCCGGCGTCAGGTCGCAGGCGTACAGCAAATGCAACGAAGCATCGCATTGCAGGGCCAAGGCGCCGGCCGTCCGGACGATCTGCTCGTTCAAGGCATTGGCCTGGGGGTCGGAGGGGTCCACGGCAGCTACCACCTGGCGCGGCAAGCCATGCACCGCCTGGTTGACCAGGTGCACCGGCACCGGGCAGTCGCGCAGCAGATGGCAATCCAGCGGCGTGACGAAGACCCGCTTGAGCAAGGGTTCGAGGGTGACATCCTTGATCAGCAGGTCTGGCTTGAAGGTTTCGACATAGTGCAGGATTTCAAGCAGCGGATGCAGGGTCCAGGTCACATGAGTCGTCACCTCCAGCCCCTCCTCCCGGAGCAGCGCCGCCTCCTCCACCATCCAGCGACGGTAGCGGTGCAGATAACGCTGCACCGTCGCCTGGTCGATCTTTTCACCCCACAGGTGCGTGCGCGGCGGCGGCTGGACAAAGGCACACAAATGCAGCAGCGCGCCGCTGGCCCTGGCCAGGGCACAGGCTCGGCGCATGGCGGCAGAGGGATGCAGGTCGGGTTCGACGATCAATAGCAGACGCTGGTATTGCCCCATCGCACACCTCCATCGGGCCGTTCGACTCCGACTGTGAAAGGTGCTTCAGTCGGCTTGCAGCACGATCTGCAGCGTGCACCCATCGAGCCCCCAAGCGGTTTGATCTGAATCAAGCGCAGGGCAATCGACAGATGGGAACACGAGCACTGATCCAGATCAGAATCGGCCAGCGCGGTCAGGGTAGAACGGTTCGCAATGCGCATGCTTTTGCGGCGCACCGCTCGTTCCCATCCGATGGAGGATCGCATCATGCTCACTGCCAAAGACCACAACGAACGCGCTGCCGCCCTGTACGCCAGTATCAGCGGCAAACACTGGGTACAGGCCCTCAAGGACGGCCGGCACGTCTTGATCAGGCCTCTCAGGGACGAAGATCGCCAGCGTGAATATGATTTCATCAAGCGCCTGTCACCCGAATCGCGGCACATGCGTTTTCTGGCGCAAGTCACCGAGCCGGGCACGGCATTGCTCGATCAGTTGATGGATGTCGATTGCAAGGCGCGCATGGCCTATATCGCCCTGGTCCATGACAACGGCCAACTGGTCGAGATCGGAGTCAGCCGCTATTGCGCGACCACGGAACATGAATGCGAATGCGCGGTGACCGTGGCCGACGCCTGGCAGCACCTGGGACTGGGAACATTGCTGATGGAGCATCTGATCGACGCAGCGCGCAAGAACGGCTTTCGCCAGATGTATTCGGTCGACGCTGCCAGCAATGCTGCGATGCGTGATCTGGCCCATGGTCTGGGGTTCGAAACCCGCACCGATCCCGACGATACCCGGCAGGTCATCCACCGGCTCTATCTGTAGCCCTGGACGCTGGCGCGAGGTCCGCAGGCGGCCTCGCGCAGCGCCCGCCTCGTCACGCCTGCGGCTTGACCGCCCAGATGCTGCAGGGTGCCCGCTGCAACAGCAGTTCGGCGGTGGTGCCCAGGCGTCTGTCCAGGCCACGATGCTCGGTGGTGCCCATGACGATGACATCGATCTGTTGGTCGGCAGCGAAGGTGCAGATACTGTTCACTGGCGAGCCTTCGATGAAATGACGTTGCTGCGGCGCGACCCCGTGGCGCTCGGCCAGATACCCGAACACGTCGTGTTGTGCCTCGCCCAGCGCTTCGTAGAGTCCGGTGGCCAGGGGGAGCGTGCCAATGCCCATGTCCGAGGCATATACGGCCGTCCAGTCGAAGGCATGCAACAGCTCGACCTGGGCATTGCATTGCTCGGCCAGCTTGACCGCGGCGTCGACGATCCGGTCGTTGAACACCCTGTCTTGCTCCTCGCTGCGCAGCACGTCGACAATCGCCAGGATTCGCCGTGGCCGAGGGTGGCGCGGGTCGGTGACCAGATGCACCGGCACCGGGCAGTCGCGCAGCAGGCGCCAGTCCAGCGGGGTGAAGAAAATTCGCTTCAGCGCCGGTTCCGGCTGGGCATCCTTGATGATCAGGGCCAGTGGCATCTCTTTGACGTATTGCTGCAAGGCCTGGTAGGCCTCCTTGCCCCAGATCACCTCGCACGTCACTTCAACCCCATGCCGACGCGCCAGCTCGGCCTGCTGCCATAGCCAGTGTCGATGGGTCTCGAGGTAACCGTCACGCGCCCGCTTGACCTGATCCGGGGCGAAAAGGCCGGCCATCGAAAGCACTTCCAGATAATCGATGGCCACGATATGCAGGGGCAGGTCCAGCGCCAGGGCCAGTTCGGTGGCGCGGTCGAACGCTGGCGTACGAATCATGGCGTCAGGCGCCACCAGTAACAATCGTTGAGTCTGGGACATGGAAGACCTCGGCACGTGGCGTCAGCCACTCAAGGGATGGAGGACTCCAGCATGATCGCCTGCCGCAGACACGCCTTGATCTTCATCAAAGGGCTATCGATCAGCCTCACAGGCTGGGGAGCAAGAGTCCGCTCCACCACGCCAAGGTCACCAGGACCTGGCCGGGAATGACGTATCCGGCGAACCGTCGTCCGCCGCTGAGCCAGGCCACCGCGCACTTGCTCAGCGAGTTGGTGCTCAGGGCCATCAGGACTGGCACGGCGCTGCCGTCGAGAGACAACAAGCCGGCCTTCGCCAGGGATGCGATGGAGGCTATCGAGGCATGGGCGTCGGCCAGCCCGCTGAAGATGGCGGTCAGGATCACCCCTGTCTGCCCGAAATGGTCGAGCATCGCCGAGGACAGGAGCGCGATCCCCGTCATCGCCAGCGTCACCAGGAGCGCCAGCTTGAGGTTGAACGCACCGCCCACCCTGATCGGTTCATCGACCTGCCCCTTGGGGCGGGGAAACATCAGCAGACCGGCATACAGCAGGGTCATCGACACGCCGCACAGTATCGGCCCCCATATCCAGCGCAACAACGCCGGCTCCACGGCGCCGAGGATCAATGCCATCTGCGCCAGCGTGGCCAGGTTCGACAGTATCGCGGCGGCGCTCAGCGCCTTGATGTCGTTCGGCTGCCGGGCGGCGATGTCCCCCATGGCGGCGATGGTCGCCGTAGCGGAGGCAAACCCCGAGGCAATGGCGCTGACCGCGTAACCGTAGCGGGCACCCAGGGTACGGACCGCGACATGCCCCAGCGCGCCCACCGCCATCAGCATGACCGTCAAGGTGCAGATGGTGCGCAGGTTGATGGCATCGAAGGGCCCGAGGAAACGATCCGGCGCCAGCGGCAGCACCACCAGCGCAGCGATCAACAGCACCAGGCCGTCGCGCAGTTCGGCGGCGGTCAACTGGCTGCGGGCAAAGTGGTGCAACGCCTGGCGACTGGCGAGCAGCCCCACCATCACCACCCCGATCGCCGTCGCCAGGGCCGGGGCACTCACACACAACGCGCCCAGCACCAGTACGGCGAACAACGCCACTTCAGTGGTGATACCCGGGTCCTTGTCGAGGCTTTTCCAATGCGCCGCCGTGACCAAGGCGCCCAAGGCCAGCATCACGAACCCCAGCAACAGGGGCCCGCCCACCTGGACCGTGAGGTAGCCCAGCAATGAAGTAACGGCAAAGGTGCGCAAACCGGCGAAATCACGCTGGTCGCCCTCGCCCTTGCGCCGCTCGCGCTCCAGCCCGACCAGCAGGCCGATACCCAGCGCTGCCGCAGCATTGGCGAAGACCAGGGGCTCGGTCATGGGAACGACTCGATGGCGATTGCTCCGCTGATGTCTGGGGCCAGCCCCAAGCCTGCCTCATGCGGGCCCGGGAACGACTGTTCATGATCAACCATAGCGCCATTGCCTGGCCCTTGCCGCTCTTCAAGCAACGCTTTCAACCGAGGTTGATACAAATCAAGTTCTTCAGGCCCGAGGCGCTCATGATCGAACCAGACACCACGCCGAGCGAAGGGTCGCCCGGTGCCTACAGGTCCTTCCGGGAGGTTTGTCATGTCTACGCAACCACGTCTGATGCTGGTCGTTTCGCCGCTGATGGAACACAGCCCCGCCTTCGATCGCGCGGCCGCCCTGGCCAAGGCCGAAGGTGCCGCGCTGCACATCGTGGCTTTCGACTACCTGGAAGGCCTGGCCACGGCCGCGCTGGTCAATGAGCAGGCGCTGGAGCAGATGCGCCTCGGCTATATCGAACGCCATCGCCAGTGGCTGGAGGAACAGGCCAGGCCGCTGCGCAAGCTCGGTATCGAAGTCACCACGGAGGTGGCCTGGGTCGAGCGCCCCCTGCAGGAAATCCTGATCCATCTCAAGGAACAGCCGATGGACGCGCTGATCAAGTCGGTGGACGCGCAGTCCTGGTTCACGCGCATGATGTTCACGCCGCTGGACGTCCACCTGCTGCGCGAGTGCGAAGTGCCGCTGCACTTCGTCAACAAAGCCACGCATGCGCGCCCGCGCAAGATCCTGGCCGCCATCGATCCGTTCCATCACGACGGACGCTACGAAGGCCTCAACGACCGGATCCTGAACGAAGCCAACAAGCTGGCGACGGCCTGTGACGCAACGCTGGAGGTGGTCTACGCCTACGACCTGTCATCCATCACCGCCGCCGAATACGGCTTTGGCAATGGGTCGGTGTTCTTCTCCTCGACCCTGGCCCGGCAACTCTACGAATCCCAGGGCGCGGCATTCGATGCCCTGGCCGAACGCAATGGCATTGCCCCGCAACAGCGGCGCATGATCATGGGCGACCCGGCCAAGGTCCTGGCCAGCTACGCAGCCTCCCATGACATTGACGTCATCGTCATGGGACGAGTGCGCTACAGCGGCCTGGACAAGCTGATCGGCAGCACCGTCGAGGCGTTGCTCTACAAGATGCCCTGCAGCGTATGGGTCATCGCACCGCAGCAGGTCGACTGAATGTCGGAACGTCAGCCTGGGTGGGCGGTTCAACTGAGCGCCGCAAGCGCAGACAGCGTAAGCGCGCCGTCGGGCGATGCAGCGGCCGAGCGCGTGCCTGGCACCGCCGATGCCGTAGCCTGGCACACGCTGCCCGCCGAACAGGTATTGAGCCGGCTCCAGGTCAACGGGCGTGCCGGGCTCGGCCCCGACGAGGTTGGCGCCCGGCGCGAGCGCAGCGGCTTGAATTGCCTGCCCGCCGCCCCCCCTCGACCGGCATGGCGGCGGTTCCTGCAGCAATTCAACAATATCCTGATTCATGTGCTGCTGGGCTCAGCGCTTATTACCGCGGTGTTGCAGCACGTGTGGGACACGGTGGTCATCCTCGCCGTGGTCATCGCCAATGCGATCATCGGTTTTGTCCAGGAGGGCAAGGCGGAGAAGGCCATGGATGCCATCCGTCAGATGCTGGCGCCCCGGGCGGCGGTGATTCGTGGCGGCAAACGGATCAGCATCGCAGGCGAAGAGCTGGTACCGGGCGACATCGTTTTGCTGGAGGCCGGCGACAAGGTCCCGGCCGATCTGCGCTTGCTGCACGCAAACAGACTCCAGGTCCACGAAGCCATCCTGACCGGTGAATCCGCCCCGGCCGAAAAAAATACCGGGCCCGTGAGCCTGGACGCCGCCCTGGGCGATCGTGCCTGCATGGTCTTCAGCGGTACCCTCGTCACCTGTGGCCAAGCCACCGGCGTGGTCGTCGCCACCGCGACCTCGACTCAGATCGGTCGGATCAGCGACCTGCTGTCCGGAGTCGCTCCCCTGACCACTCCCCTCGTGCAGCAGATGAACGTCCTGGCTCGCTGGCTGACGATACTGATCCTGTTGATCGCCGGCCTGCTGCTGGTCTACGGACACTTCGCAGGCCACTATCCGTTCACTGAAATATTCATGGTCGTGGTGGGCATGTCGGTGGCGGCGATTCCCGAAGGGCTGCCCGCCGTGCTGACCATCACCCTGGCGGTCGGGGTTCGCGCGATGGCCCGCCGCAACACCATCGTGCGACACCTTCCCACCATCGAGACACTGGGTTGCGTATCGGTCATCTGCACGGACAAGACCGGCACCCTCACTCGCAACGAGATGATGGTGACGTCCGTCGTCACCAGCGACTTCGCCTTCACCGTCGATGGTGCGGGTTATCGGCCAGAGGGCGGCATGAGCCTGGCCGACCAGTTGATCGACACCTCCAGTCATCCGGTGCTGGCCGAGTTGGCCCTGGTCGCCAGCCTGTGCAACGACGCCATGTTGAGCCAGCGAGAGGATGACTGGAAAGTCGAGGGCGACCCCATGGAGGGTGCGCTGCTGGTCTTTGCCGCAAAAGCCGGCATCGACAGTGAAGAAGAACGTCGCACCTGGACCCGTACCGATACCATCCCGTTCGACGCAAGGCATCGCTTCATGGCGACACTGCATCACAACCACGCGCGACAAGCCTCGATCCTGGTAAAGGGTGCCCCGGAGCAGATGCTCGGCATGTGCTCCCGGCAGCGTGGCGCCAACGGTGACGGCGAGCCGCTGGACGCAGGGTATTGGCGTGCACAGGTGGACACCCTTGCCCGGCAGGGCCAGCGGGTACTGGCATTGGCAAGCCACACGGTACGCCCCGAGCACACTGTCCTGGAACTGGCGGACATCCAGGGTCCCCTGACCCTGCTTGGCATGGTTGCCATGATCGATCCACCTCGATCGGAAACCCTACAAGCCATCAAGCAATGCCAGGGAGCCGGTATCGTGGTGAAAATGATCACCGGGGATCATTCCGGCACCGCCTGCGCCATCGGTCACCAGATCGGCCTGCGCAACCCCGACAAGGTCCTGACGGGCCTCGATCTGGACGCCATGGACGACGTCGCCCTGAAGGAAGCCGTGAAAGCGGTGAACATCTTCGCCCGCACCAGTCCCGAACATAAACTCCGGCTGGTGATGTCGCTGCAGTCCAACGGCATGACGGTGGCAATGACAGGAGATGGGGTCAACGATGCCCCCGCCTTGAAACGCGCGGACGCCGGTATCGCCATGGGCGAAAAAGGCAGCGAGGCGGCCAAGGAAGCCGCGGACCTGGTGCTGGCCGATGACAACTTCGCTTCCATCGTCGCCGCCGTGCGCGAGGGCCGGACGGTCTACGACAACATCAAGAAAGTGCTGAGCTGGACGTTGCCGACCAACGCGGGCGAAACCATGACCATCGTGGTTGCCTTGCTGCTGGGCATTACCCTGCCCGTGACGCCGATACAGATCCTGTGGATCAACCTGATCACCGCTGTCACCCTGGGCATCGCCCTGGCCTTCGAACCGACCGAAGAGAACACCATGCGCAGGCCGCCACGACCAAGGCAGGCACCTCTGATCAGCGGTGCGCTGATCTGGCATATGGTGCTGGTTTCCATACTGTTCCTCTGCGGTGTCTACGGGATCTTTTCCTATGCCCTGAACCGCGGTTATTCCGTGGAGCTGGCGCGGACCCTCGCCGTGAACACCCTGGTCGTCATGGAGATCTTCCACCTGTTCTTCATCAGAAATCTCTACGGTACCTCGCTGACCTGGAAAGGCGTCCGAGGCACCAGGGTCGTCTGGACGACCATCGCCGCGGTCAGCCTTGCCCAGCTAGCCATTACCTATGTACCGGCGCTGCAGGCAGTATTCGCGACACAGGCGATTGCCTTGATCGACGGGTTGCTGGTCATCGGGGTGGGCACGGCCCTGTTCGCGATCATCGAGATTGAAAAACAGATCCGACTGCGCCTGACCGAGCCCAAGCGCGCAACGCCACTGGACGAATGAAGCCTGTCGCTGTACAGAGTTGACCGACGTCGCCTGCAATCAACGGATGTACCGGAGAACGCCCATGAATATAGACTGGCTCAACTTCACGCCGTGGTCATCCCTGGCCGGAGGGATGTTGATCGGCCTGGCGGCCAGCCTGTTCGTCGTCGCCAATGGCCGGATCGCCGGCGTCAGCGGACTGATCGCCAGTCTGCTGGAGCGTGGGGAAGGCTTGAGCGAGAAGGCCCTGTTCATCCTGGGTCTGCTCGTCGCACCACTGTTCTGGGGTCTGTTCACCTCGTTGCCGGCAATCGAATTCCAGAGTGGCTGGTTCGGCCTTATCGTCGCGGGCCTGTTGGTGGGGGTCGGCACCCGCTACGGTTCAGGATGCACGAGCGGCCATGGGGTGTGCGGCCTATCGCGACTCTCGCCGCGCTCGATGATCGCCACGGCGTGCTTCATGTTCAGTGGCTTTGCCACGGTGTTTGTCCTGCGCCACGCAACAGGAGCCTGAACATGCCCAAGCTCACCGCATTCATTGCCGGGTTGCTCTTTGGCCTGGGCCTTCTGCTGGCCGGCATGGCCAACCCGAAGAAGGTACTGGCGTTCCTCGACCTGGCCGGCGCCTGGGATCCGTCCCTGGCATTGGTGATGACAGGCGCGATCGGCACGGCCATCGGCCCACTGGCCTGGGCACGCCGACAGTCCCGCTCACTGCTGGGCAACCCCATGCAACTGCCGGTCAAGCGTGAGCTGGATCGCCGCCTGGTCGGTGGCAGCCTGATATTCGGCATCGGCTGGGGCATCGCCGGCATTTGCCCCGGGCCCGCGGCTGCGGTCTTGCTGACGGGACGCTGGCAGGCCCTTGTGTTCACCCTGGCGATGCTGGCGGGCATGTTGCTGTTCATGGCCCTGGAGGCCCGGCGCAACCGCCCCACGCTCAACGCCGGCACCCCGCGTCATGAGCGGCCATAGGTACCTGCCCGTGGCGCTTTTCCATTCTCGCTACAGGTATGGCCGTCATGTCCCGTTCACAGCCTGATCGTTTCGATGTCGTCATTATCGGCGCAGGCCAGGCTGCCCTGGCGACAGCCTATTTCCTGCGCCGCACGCCGTTCTCGTTCGTCATGCTCGACGCCCAGGAAGGACCGGGAGGCGCGTGGCGACATGGCTGGAACTCGCTGCGACTGTTCTCCCCCGCGACCTGGAGCTCGCTCCCCGGCTGGATGATGCCCCCCACGCAGGACGGCTATCCGTCGCGCAACCATGTGATCGATTACCTCGACCGGTACGAGCAGCGCTATGGATTGGAGGTGGTGCGACCGGTGCGGGTGACCGCTGTGGAGCGCATCCAAGGCGGTTTACGGGTCAGCGCCGCGGACCGGCAATGGGAGGCACGGGTGGTGGTCAGTGCGACAGGTACCTGGAGCAATCCCTATATCCCCCGCTACCCTGACGCCGCCCTGTTCGCCGGCCAGCAACTGCATTCGGCCCATTATGTCGAGGCGCGGCCGTTCGCCGGCAAGAACGTCCTGGTGGTGGGAGGCGGCAATTCCGGCGCGCAGATCCTGGCCGAGGTGTCCAGGGTCGCCAGGACCACCTGGGTCACTCCCCAGGCCCCGCTGTTCCTTCCCGACGAGGTGGATGGGCGTGTGCTGTTCGAACGTGCCACCGAACGCTGGAAGGCTCAACAGCAAGGGCGTGTGATCGACCAGCCCGTGGGTGGTTTGGGGGACATTGTCATGGTGCCGCCGGTGGTCGAGGCACGTGAACGCGGCGTCCTGCAGTCGGTACGACCTTTTGAGCGCTTCAGCCGCAACGGTGTGATATGGGCCAATGGCAGTGAGTCGCTCGTGGACGTGGTGATCTGGTGCACCGGGTTCAGGCCCGCCTTGCAGCACCTGGAGACCCTGGTACCCATTGACCGCGAGGGGCGTGTCGAAGTCCAGGGGACCCGCTCGATTCAGGAGCCCAGGCTATGGCTGGTCGGTTATGGCGAGTGGACCGGTTCGGCCTCCGCGACCCTGATCGGCGTCACGCGCACGGCACGCAGCACTGCCAGCGAAATAGCCGCCTTTCTCAGCGCACACCCCACCGACAACGGGCCCGGGTAGCTCAACCCGCTACACGGAAGGCACATTCCTCTGGCGCTGGCCGATCTCCAGGGTCGCGCACAATCCGCCCTCCGGTCGATTTTCTAATCGGATGCGCCCTCCCAGACGCTCTGCGATGGTCCGTACGATGGTCAGTCCCAGACCGGCGCCCTGATCGTTGCCGCGGCTGTAGAAGCGTTCGAAAAGCCGTTCACGCTCGGCTTCATCGATGCCGGGCCCCTGGTCCTCGACCGACAGTTCGTAATGATCCTCCTTGCGCACGAGGCGTACGGTGATCTGTCCGTGGGCGGGAGAGAAATTGGCGGCATTGGTCACCAGGTTGTTCAGGGCGATATGAACCGCCACCGGGTCGATGTCCACTGGTGCGATGTCGTCACCGACCTCCAGAACCAGTTCCAGTCCTTTGCTCAATAGCCATGGCGTCAATTGGACCAGGCCTTCACGAACCGTGGCGGGCAGGTCGATCGCCTTGGACATGGCAGCGCCGGTCTGCGGTTCGAGGCGTGCCATGGTGAGCAATTGATTGACCAGGCGCGTGGTGCGATCGACACCGGCCAGCAGATGCTCGAGGGATTCGCGGCGGCTTTGCTCGCTACCCGCTTCCATCAGGTTCTGCGCATGCACCCTGAGCACGGCCAGGGGCGTGCGCATCTCATGGGCGGCATCGGCGATGAAACGTCGCTCGCGGCCCATCACCTCCTGGATTTGCGCCAGCACGCGGTTGAGCGCCGCCTGCATGGGCTCAAGCTCCGTCGGCAACGGCACCATCCGCAGCGGTTCGAGCGAGCCTGGGTGCCGGGCCCGCAATGTCGCCGCCATGTCCACCAGGGGCTTGAGTCCCCAGCCGATGGCCAGCCAGATCACCGTGGCCAGGAGCACGCTACCGATCAGGTTGGGCAGCACGGTATGACGAACGATACGGTCCACCAGGTCGGCGCGCACATCGTCGCGCTCCCCTACCCAGATCTTCAGGCCGTACTGCGGGTCGTCCAGCACGAATGCCCGCCATGTGTGGTTCTTCTGGTCCACCACTTCGCTGAAACCGGCGGCGGTCGGTGGCGAAGCGAGGGACGGCGCGCTGGACGTGTGAACCAGCACGGCACCTTGTGAATTCCAGACCTGGAACGCGATCTTGCTTTCGTAGGGGTGACCATCGACCTTGGGCACCGCCAGCCCCAGCGCCGAATTGAATGCCTGGTACAGCTCGGCGTGTTCCTTGCTCGCCATGGGCATGCGCATGACGCCCTGCAGCAGCCGGGCATTCTGCGCCAGTTGCGCATCATAGACTTCAGCGATTTCGTGGTTGCTGTCATGCAGGTTGAAGACCGTGATGATCATCAGGCCAAGGAACAGGAGCCCGAGGATCAGTGTCAGGGTGCGGCGGCGGATCGAACTCATCGACACTCCTCCACCAGATAGCCGACACCGCGGATGGTGCGGATCAGGTCGCTGGAGAATTTCTTGCGCAGATGATGAATATGCACTTCGAGGGTGTTGCTCTCGGCCTCCTCGCTCCAGCCGTACAGCAGCTGCATCAGGTGATCGCGGGTCATGACCCGTCCCGGGGGCGAGAGCAGCTCGTGGAGCAACTGATACTCCTTGGGCGTCAATGCCACCGGTTTGCCCTGGTAGCTGACCTGCTGGGTACCGGGATTCAGGCTGATGCCGGCGTGCTCGATCAGCGCCTGGGCACGGCCGGCGCTGCGGCGCAGCAAGGCCCTCAGCCGGGCCTTGAGCTCCGCCAGGTCGAAGGGCTTGATCAGGTAATCGTCCGCCCCGGCATCCAGCCCGGCGATCCGGTCTTCGGTGGCGTCGCGGGCGGTGAGAATCAGTACCGGCAGGTTGGATCCGCTGTCGCGCAAGCGGCGCAGCACCTGCAGGCCGTCCATGCGCGGCAGCCCCAGGTCGAGGACCGCCAGGTCAAAGGTTTCACTGCGCAGTGCATGCAAGGCACTGCTCCCATCCTGCAGCCAGTCGACGGTATAGCCCTCGCGGCCCAGCGCCTGACGAATGCCCTCGCCCAGCGCCACATCGTCCTCGATCAGTAATAAGCGCACGCGCACTCCCGTCAGTCGAGTTTCCTGTTTACATCCGCCAGCAGCGTTTCGATGTCCTTTCGGCGCCCTGCATCAGCGCTTTCCCGGCCAGGCCGGGGCGCGGCCAGCAAGGCTTTCTGCAGGGCCGCCCTGGCTTCACCATAGCGCTTTTGACGGTAGAGGTGATCGCCCCAGAAGTACAGGCTATCGATACCGTCGGGATTGAGTTGCAATGCCTGCTTGAGCAACTGTTCGGCCTTGTCCGGGTCGCCGAATCCCAGGGGCCAGCCCGGCACCCGATCATACAACGCGCCAAGACTGGTGTAGGCCGAGCCTTGCAGGGCCTGGGGATCGAGGGCCAGGGCCTTTTCCAGATCGGCTCTGGCCTCCTTGACCTTGCTCAGCGCACCCAGCCCGCCCTGGGCGCCGGCCCAACTGCTGTTGACGATTGCGGACCAGATCCAGGCCTCGGCCACGGACTGGCGTTCCTGCTTGAAAGCCGAAGACTGGACGGCGAGCTTTTCGAAAGCTTCGGCCCGCTGGCCTTCAGGCAGATCGTATTGAATGTGCGCCCAGCGCTGCTGGATATCATGCAGGCGTTGCTGGTCGGCGCTGTCCAGGGCCCAGGCGCCTTGACCCAAGGCGCCCAACAGGAAAGCGAGAAGGATTCTTTTCATGGCTTGAGGTGCTCGTTCACAGGTTTATGACTCAGGCGGCGAATCAGCGGCAACTGCTTGCGCAGACCGCGATCCACCAGATTGGGCAACAGACTGTTGAGGCCGACGAAGAACCGCTCGGGCCATCCCAGGTACAGTTCGCGACGATCACCGGTTATGGCGTGGATCACCGCCGACGCCACCGTTGCCGGGTCGTCGACATTGGCCTTGAGCGCCTGGTTGAGGGCGTCGGCCGCCGGGGTGTTCATCGCGGTACGGGTGGCCCGGGGCGCCACGTAGAGCACACCGACACGGGTATCGGCCAGTTCCCGGCGCAAGGCTTCGGAAAACCCGCGCAAGGCGAACTTGCTGGCGCAATAGCTGGCATAGCCGGGGTAGCCGATGGACCCGTAGGTGGAACCGACATTGACCACCATGGCGCTGTCGGCTTGCTTGAGCAACGGCAGCAACAGTTTGGTCAGGCAGATCGGCGCAGTGACATTCAACGTCAGCATGGCGCCGATCTCGCTGTCGTCGAGCTGTTCGAGCATGGCGAAGTGGTTCACGCCGGCGGCGTTGATCAACAGGTTGATGCCTCCCAGGGCCTCCGCGCAGGCCAGGACCTTGCGCCGGTCGGCCAGGTAGGTCAGGTCCGCGCCGACCCAGAACAGATGCTGCGGGTAGCGGGCGATCAAGGGTTGCAAGGTTTCGCGATGCCTGGCCACGGCCAGCACCCGGGCGCCACTGGCGCACAGGGCGGCGGCAATCGCCAGCCCGATCCCACCGCTGGCCCCGGTCAACACCACCCGGGCATCACACAGGCGCATGTTCATGCTCCCCGTCGCGGGGCAGGCCCCGGAACATATCGGTATAGAGCCGGTACACCACCCGGGAGGCATGAATCACCGCAGCCTGGTCCTGCGGGTCGTCCAGCCTGTTCATCAGGCCGCGATAGGTCTGCATGTGCTCGATGTCCAGAGAACCGTGGGAGCTGAGGTAACTGAAGGCCGTGGCCGGCAGTTCCAGGCGCTGGCGGATGCTGTCGGCGGCGTGGGTCGCCAGGGCGATGCTGGTGCCTTCGAGCACGTTGACCATGCCGAACAGCCCCACCGGATTGCCCCGGGCGATCAGGTCATAGAGGTAACCGACCATCAGTTCGATGGGCAACGACGGCTGCCCGTGACGCACGACCTGCGGATCGCCACCACAGGCCGCGATGTCGTCCAGTATCCACTGCTCATGGCCGTATTCTTCTTCGATGTACTCGCATACGGCTTTGCGCAGCCACTCCAGGCGCGTCGGCAATCGCGCGCCACAAGCCATCATCAACGGCACGGTGTGGCGCACGTGGTAATAGGCCTGGATCAGGAACGCCCGGTAAGCGGCCAGACTGACCTGCCCTTCGAGCGCATCGCGAATGATCGGCAGGTTGAACAAGGTATGGCGTTCTTGCTGGGTAGCTTCTTGCAGGGTATCGAAAAAACTCATGGAGCAGACTCCTCGGACAGAACGGATTCGGTGAGCAAGGCACGGTAATGCTCGACAATGGCTTCCCGGCGCGGGCGCCCATTGGCGGTGAGCAAACCATTGGCCGGGGTGAAGGGATGCTCCAGTCGCGTCCAGCGATGGACCCGCGCGTAATCGGGTAACGTGGCGTTGACCCTGGCCACTGCCAGTTCCAGCGTTTGCCGGGTGCAGTCGCCGTGGGCCGGCCAGAGCAACGCATGGTTGTACGGCAAGGCTTCGCCATGGACGAAGGCCTGGGCGATATCGCCGCCCTGGGTCAGTTCGGCTTCGACCCACTCGGGATTGACGTTGCGGCCGAAACTGGTGACGAACTGGTGTTTCTTGCGCCCGTGCAGATAGAGGAAGCCATCGTCGTCGAACGCCCCCAGGTCGCCGCTGGGCCACCACGCCTGCGTGCAGGGCGCCTCCCCCAGGTACCCGAGCAAGGTCGATCCCTTGATCATGACTTCGCCGTCATCGGCCAGGCGAAGCTGCACGTGGGGCAACGGCTGGCCCACACTGCCGGGGCGATGTGCGTTTGGCCGGTTGAGGCACACCACCGACGCGCATTCCGACAGTCCGTAGCCTTCGAATACCGGCAAACCCACCCGCTCGGCCCGCAGCAGCAGATCGCGGGATACCCGCGCCCCGCCCACCGCGGCGAACCGGACGACGTGTGGGTTGAACGCCTTTCGTTCGGCGGCCATGACCAGCATCGACAGCAACTGTGGCACCAGGATCAGGCTCTGCGCCCGGCGCTCGGCCAGGCATCCCAGCAGGCGCGTCGGGTCGGCCCCGCTGGCACCCTGGATACCGAGGGCGTTCTGGCTGGGCAGGCTGAGCATGGCGCCGGCGTACAGAGCCGCGTAACAGCCGAGGTTCTCCAGGAGAATCGCCAGGGGCAACAAAGCCAGATGGTGCCTCGCCCCGACCGGTTGACTGGCCTGTTCCAGTTCATGGACGACCCGCAGCAGGCTCTCGGCGCCAAGGCAGACCCCCTTGGGCGTACCCGTGGTGCCGGACGTAAAGGTCAGCTTGGCGGTGCCCGCCGGCAAGACGTTCGGCCCGAGATAGCCTCGGCGCCAGAATTCGCCACTGTGCTGGTATCCGGCGGCTTGAAGTTCGTCCGCGTAGGGGGGCTCTGCTATCACCCGCGCGGCCTGGCTCTGCTCCAGGCAGTGGCGCCGCTGGGCCGGGCTGAAGAATCCGGGCAGGATGACGCACGCCAGTCCTTCGAACAGTGCGGCCAGGTCCCAGAGCATGATTTCGATACCGTTGTCCAAGGCCAGCGCGACAACGCTGACGCACTCATCGCGCAAGCGTTGCTGGCGATACCGCACTTCGGCGAAAAGCGTGGCGTAATCCATTTGCGAGCCATCCCCCCAGAGAGCAATGGCATGCCCCCGGCGCTCGGCATGCCCACGCAGGGCTTGCTTGAATCGTTGCATTTCAGGCGACATGGCTTGCCTCCCCAGGGGTGGCCGACAGTCCCAGGCGATTGAACAGGCCGGTATTGCGCAGATGAATGAAACCGGCGCGGATGTTTCCGACATGGACCCATGGTTGGCTGTCGTAGTAGCGCCCCCAGAGGTGACGTTCCTCGCCCAGGCGCTGTGGATCGGCCTGGCAAAGGGTCACGGGCTTGAGGCCCAGGCGATGGAAGCTGTTGACCAGGCCGACATTGCCGGTGAACGCCACCCACTCCAGGCCGGCGACAGCCAGCAGGTAAGTGATGGAAATGATGCTCAGCCGGGCGTTGCCGGTGTCGCTGGCGGCCAGGTTGCCGACCTCGACGATGCTGGCACGCTCCACCGGCCGACCGGTCGTAGCCGTGATCAACGGCTCCACAGGCCCGTCCAGGTAACGCTCGAGGAACAACGCCTCTTGCGCGGCCAGGCGCACGCCGGCCACCGCGCCAAGCACGCCCTGGCCGTCATCGAAGCCGAACAGTTCGGGCATGAAATGACGAATGTCGGCGCCGTGTACCTGGCGAAAACGTTGCTGGATAAACGCTTCGAATTCAGTGCGCCGGGGTTCTCCTGACGAAGCCTTGTGCAGGCGACGAAGCGGCTGGCCGGCAACGCCGAAGGCCAGCGGCAGATGAATGTTCCAATCAATATCGGGCATGGATCGACAGTCTCCCCCAGGGCTAGTGGGAGAAAGTATCCAGGCCGTTTCTTAACGAAGTCTGAAGGCGATCAGGCGCTGGCCGCCGGGTCGGCATGCCGGAGCAACCCTACCGACACCACGGCCGCCACCACCACGAACAGGCTGGAGATCCACAGGCACGCCTCCAGGCCATGCACCTGGTACACCCAGCCGGAAAGCAGCGTTCCGATCAACCGCCCCATGGCGTTGGACATGTAGTAGAACCCCACGTCCAACGAAACGCCGTCCTCCTTGGCGTAGGAAACGATCAGGTAGCTGTGCAGGGACGAGTTCACGGCAAACAGCACACCAAATGCCATGAGCCCGCCGAGCAGCACCCCCTGGGACGGCCCGCTGCCCAGCCCCAGCGCGATGGCCGCCGGCAGGCCCGCCAGGGCAAGGGCCCAGAGAAACGCCGTGCGGCCATCCGGCACATGGCCCCGTTTCCTGCCGGTGATGTACGGGGCGAAGGATTGCACGATGCCGTAGCCGATCACCCAGGCGGCGAGGAACCCACCCACCTTCCAGAAGTCCCAGCCCAGGACGCTGCTCAGGTAGACCGGCAAGGCCACTACGAACCAGACGTCGCGGGCACCGAACAGGAACATCCGCGCCGCCGACAACAGGTTGATCGCCCGGCTCTTGGACAGCAGGTCGCGAAACCTGGGCTTGGCCCTGGCCTTGCCCAGGTCCTTTTTCAGCAGGATCAGGCTACCCAGCCAGATCAGCCCCAGTACGCCAGCCATCGCCAGCAGCGAGCCCTTGAAACCGATCAACGCCAGCAAGGCCCCGCCGAGAAAGAAGCCCACCCCCTTGAGGGCATTTTTCGAACCGGTGAGGATGGCCACCCAGGTGTAGAGCCTGCCTTGCTGCCCATCCGGAACGAGCAGCTTGATAGCGCTCTTGGCGCTCATCTTGTTCAAGTCCTTGGCGATACCGGACAGGGCCTGGGCGCCCATCACCCAGTGCACGGTCAGCCAGGCCGATGGCACCGTCAGCATCAGCAATGCCAGGACCTGCATGCCCAATCCGATGTTCATGGTCCGGTTCAGACCCAGTCGAGCGCCGAGATACCCTCCCACCAGGTTGGTGACGACACCGAAGAGTTCATAGAACAGAAACAACGCCGCAATCTGCAACGGGCTGTAGCCCAGCGCATGGAAATGCAGCACCACCAGCATGCGCAAGGCGCCATCGGTGAGGGTGAATGCCCAATAGTTGCCCGTCACCAGCAGGTATTGCCGCACCGGGGCCGACAGGGTTTTCATGGCTGCTCCTCAGACCGCCAGGCCGACCATCCGGGCCAGTTCGACGGTGCGATTGGCATAGCCCCATTCATTGTCATACCAGGCGTAGACCTTGACCTGGGTGCCGTTGACGACCATGGTCGACAGCGCATCGATGATCGATGAACGCGGATCGGTACGGTAATCGATGGACACCAGGGGGCGCTCTTCGTAGCCGAGGATGTCTTTCAACTCCCCCTCGCAAGCGTCCTTGAACAGCTGGTTCACTTCCTCGGCCGTGGTGGCTCGCTCGACCTCGAAGACGCAATCGGTCAGCGAAGCATTGGCCAGCGGCACGCGCACGGCGTGCCCGTTCAGGCGTCCACGCAACTCGGGAAAGATTTGCGCGATGGCCGTGGCCGAGCCGGTGCTGGTGGGAATCAGGCTCATGCCCGAAGCACGGGCGCGACGCAGGTCCTTGTGGGGTTGATCGAGGATGCTCTGGGTGTTGGTCAGGTCATGGATGGTGGTGATCGAACCGTGGCGGATGCCCAGTTTCTCGTGAATGACCTTGACCACCGGTGCCAGGCAATTGGTGGTGCAGGACGCTGCCGTGACGATGGCGTGTTCGGCGGGTTTGAACAGGTGATGGTTGACGCCCATGACGATGTTCAGTGCGCCCTTTTCCTTCACCGGGGCGCTGACCACCACGCGCTTGACGCCTTGATCGAGGTAAGCCTGGAGCACCGCCACGGTCTTCATCTTGCCGCTGGCCTCGATCACCAGGTCGCAACCCGACCAGTCGGTGTCGGCGATCGCCTTGTTGGCCGTGACCCTGATCGACTTGCCGTCGATGACAATGCTCTCGCCCTGGGCCTCGGCCTGGCGCTGCCAACGGCCATGCACCGAGTCGAAGTTCAGCAGATGGGCATGGGTGGCGGCGTCACCTGCCGGATCGTTGATCTGCACGAACTCCAATTCCGGCCAGTGCCAGGCAGCCCGCAGCGCGAGACGACCGATGCGTCCGAAACCGTTGATACCCACTTTGATCGTCATGACGCCTGCCCCCATATGCGAAAAAACGAATATATGTTTTTACAGATATAAAGGAAAGCCATGGGCCGAAATTCCTGTGCCGGCGGGCGGGCTCCCCCTTCGGTTTGCGAGCAGCCGTCCGGCTTGCGGCGCCTGCCGGCCGGGTCCTGGCTTCACGGGTGGGCAATTTTGCAGACCCTCGACCGGCCGTCCCGTAGTACAGTGCACGGCATGAAATCGACGGTCCACTTCCAGACGCCTGAAGTGGCCACGAACCCTCTCACGTCATCTCCAGCGATAACAGCATGATCGAAATCACTGAAGTTTCCATTGCCCAACTGCGCGCCGCGCTCGAGTCCGGCCAGACGACCGCGGTCGAGCTGGTCCAGGCCTACCTTGCCAGGATCGATGCCTACGATGGACCCGACACGCCCACCGCCCTCAATGCGGTCGTGGTGCGAAATCCCGAGGCGCTCGCCGAGGCCCGGGCATCCGATGCCCGTCGGGCCAAGGGCCAGGCGCTGGGCCCCCTGGACGGCATTCCCTATACGGCGAAGGACAGTTACCTGGTCAAAGGGCTCACCGCCGCTTCCGGCAGCCCGGCGTTCGCCAACCTGATGGCCTGCCGGGACGCGTTCACCATCGAACGGCTTCGCGCCGCCGGGGCGATCTGCCTGGGCAAGACCAACATGCCGCCCATGGCGAACGGCGGCATGCAACGCGGCGTGTACGGTCGCGCGCAAAGCCCGTACAACGCCGACTACCTCACCGCCCCATTCGCCTCCGGCTCGTCGAACGGAGCAGGCACTGCCACCGCCGCCAGTTTCGCGGCCTTCGGCCTGGCCGAAGAAACCTGGTCCAGCGGACGCGGGCCGGCCTCGAACAACGGCTTGTGCGCCTATACCCCTTCTCGCGGTGTGATCTCGGTCCGTGGCAACTGGCCGCTGACGCCCACGATGGACGTCGTCGTGCCCTACGCCAGGACCATGGCCGATCTCCTCGAAGTGTTGGATGTGGTGGTGGCAGAGGACCCGGATACCCGTGGCGACCTGTGGCGCCTGCAACCCTGGGTGCCCCTTCCGAGCGTCGACTCCGTCCGCCCCGCCTCTTATCCCGGGCTTGCCGCCAACGCCGGTGCCCTTGCCGGCATCCGCTTCGGTGTGCCGCGCATGTACATCAACGCCGATCCCGAGGCCGGCACGGCCGAAGCCCCGGGCATCGGTGGCCCGACGGGGCAACGCATCATCACCCGGGCCTCGGTGATCGACCTCTGGGAGCAGGCCCGCCAGGCGCTGCAAGCCTGCGGCGCCGAAGTCATCGAGGTCGACTTCCCGCTGGTGTCCAACTGCGAGGGTGATCGCCCTGGTGCGCCGACGGTGTTTACCCGCGGCCTGGTGTCCAGGGAGTTCCTGCACCACGAGCTGTGGGACCTTTCGGCCTGGGCGTTCGACGATTTCCTGCGGGCGAACAATGATCCGAACCTCAATCGCCTGGCCGACGTGGATGGCCCGCTGATCTTCCCGCACGATCCGGGAACCCTGCCCAACCGGGAGGATGACCTGGCCGCCGGCATGGAGAAGTACGTGGAGATGGCCAAGCGCGGTATCACCCCCTGGGACCAGATCCCCACCCTGCCCGACGGTCTTCGGGGGCTCGAGGAAACGCGCCGGATCGACCTCGAGGACTGGATGGACCGGCTCGGGCTCGACGCGGTGATCTTCCCCACCGTCGCCGATGTCGGGCCGGCGGATGCCGATGTCAATCCGGTGTCTGCCGATATCGCCTGGAGCAACGGCGTCTGGGTCGCCAACGGCAACCTCGCCATCCGGCACCTGGGCGTCCCCACCGTCACCGTGCCGATGGGCATCATGGCAGACATCGGCATGCCCGTCGGGCTGACGTTCGCCGGCCGTGCCTATGACGACTCGACGTTGCTGCGCCTGGCCGCGGCATTCGAATCGCTGGGCTCCAAGCGACGCATCCCGCCCCGCACGCCACCGCTGTCGACCGTTGGCAAATAGACAGGCAGCGGGGTCCGCCCCGCTCCCGCTACAGTCGAAAGTGCTGCTGCAAGGTCCGGCAAAGCAGGCTCACCGCCTCATCGGCGTGTGACGCCTGGGAGCGCATGAACACCACCTCATGCTCCGGTATCACCGCCAGGTCGTCGAGGATCTGCATGCGCGCCGTCACCCGCGCCCGGTCGATCAGGCTGATGGCCAACCCGGCCTCCACGCAGGCCTTCACGGCCTGGTTGGAGGGACTTTCCAGCACGATGCGCACCCTGCGGCCGCTTTGCCTGAGGCCCTGCATCATGGCTTGCCGATAGGGACATTGCGGCGCATGCACCGCCAGCGGAAGCGGGTCCAGGGAGCTGGCCGCCAGGTTGACCGGCGCGACCCAGACCGGCGTGGTGCTCACCAGGACCTGCGCCTGAGGGCCGGGCTGGCCTTTCGGCTGGGCGATCACCGCCGCCTGGAGCTTGCCACGCAGCACCTGGTCCCGCAGCGCGTAGCTTGGCGCCGTCTTGAGCTCCAGCACCACGTTGGGCCATGCGGTGGAAAAAGTCGGAAGGATGTCGCGGATGACATGCTCGGCGTATTCGTCCGGTACGCCGAAGGTGACGCGCCCGGCCAGGTGGGTACCGTGCAGATCCGCCAGCACCCGGTCATGGATACTCAGCAGCTCACTCGTGGACAGGAGCAGGCGCTTGCCCAGTGCGGTGAGGGAAACGGACTGGTTGTCACGGTTCAACAAACGCCCCCCGGCCACCGTCTCGAGGCGCTGGATGTGCACACTTACCGCCGCCGGGCTTTTGTGGAGCTGCTCGGCCGCCGCGCTGAACTTTCCGATTCGCGCGACGCAATGGAAGGTGCGTATCAGCTCGATATCGAGAATGGCGGACATGATTCAATCCTCCTGAATCACTGCTGCAGGATATTTTGATTTATTAGATTACGCCGCTTTCGTAGCCTGTGGTCATGAACCCTGATAAATCGATGTCTTGCGAGGCCCTGCCCAGACCTGACTGGCGCCAGGCAATTCCACTTCCGATCCTGGAGGCCGGCTTGCTGCTGGCCTGGAGCTCCGGATTCATCGGCGCGCGGTTCTCGGTGGACTACGCACCGGCCCTGCTGGTGGTGTTCTGGCGCTGCGTACTGGTCACGCTCCTGCTGTTTCCCTTCGCCCTTCCGGCGTTGCGACAGGCACCCGTTGCGGTGCTGCTGAAAAACGCAGGCATCGGCCTGCTGGCCATGGCGGGGTACCTGGCCGGTATCACCCAGGGGATCGCCCTAGGCGTGCCCGCCGGCCTTGCCGCGCTGTTCGCCGACCTGCTGCCGATAGGGCTGGCGCTGTTGAGCGCTGGCGTGCTCGGGCGGCGCCTGGCCTGGCCGATCTGGATCGGATTGATGGTCGGACTGGCCGGAGTCGCCTTGGTGACCCAGAGCGCGATGACCTGGGGCGATGCTCCTGCGTGGGCATATGCCTTGCCGTTGCTGGGCATGCTGTCGCTGGCGATCGCGACACTGTGGCAGAAGGCCCTGGCCCCTCGCGAGCAGTTGGGCCTGCTGCCCAATCTCTGGCTGCAATGCGCGGTCTCCGGGCTTGCCTTCGGCATCCTCGAGGGGACGCAGGGCAGCCTGGCGCCGATCCCCAGCGTCGGGTTCGCCCTCAGCGTGGCATGGACAGCCGGGTTGTCGACGATCGGAGGGTATGGGCTCTATTGGCTGTGCCTGCGTCGCGCATCCGCCACCCGGATCACCAGCCTGCTTTACCTCAGCCCTCCCATTACGATGCTGTGGGCCTGGGCCATGTTCGACGAGCCGCTGTCGTGGCAAATGGCAGCAGGCCTGGCGGCTTCAGGGCTGGGCATCTGGATGGTGGTGCGCACGGAGGCCGCCACGCGGACGTCGTGACGCCTCGCCTGACGCACCTGCGCTACGCCGGCGCGGGATACGTCAGTTTCAGCCCCTGTACCCGCGCAGCGGGATTCAATACCGCTTTGTTCGACTTGTTCCGGTCCATGATGTGAATGACGTCGACGCCACGGACCAACAGATAATCGGCGATGATCCTGCGATGACATCGCCACCAGACCGCTTCGGCGCACATGATGGCGCAGCAGTGGTTTTCACTGAGTGCCAGGAGGCGCTGGAGCCCCTCCTCGAACGCCTCCGACAGCGCGTAGTCCGCGTAGTTATGAAAGCTGCGGTTGTCCCAGAACCCATTGGTTTGCTCGGGGATGGTCCTGGATTTCTTCCGCAGGCCTCCAAGCGCCAGGATCCGCTCATGGCGCAGGCCGTACCCCGCCAGCTGTCCGGGCAGCGTATCGAGGTTGTAGTGGGGGTTCGTCCGTGAGCGGGGAACCGTCCTGACATCGACAAGCGTATCGACCTGGAAGCCTTCGAGCATCTCGACGAATTGCTCGAGGGTCCGGGTCGAATGACCGATGGTGTAGACGACTTGGCTCATGGACGGCCCTCGACTCGTGCGATCACCGGGCGCCGGCTCCGGTATTTTCGCCATATTTCTCCAGCAGTTTCAACGTCACGCCATTGGTCCAACCGAAGCCGTCCTGCAGCTCGTATTCACCTCCGCCGCCACCCTGCCCGGCTCCCGACACGTCGTATTTTTCCACCAGTTTGTCTTCGGCGTCATAGAGCTTGCGGACCTGCTGCAGGAATCGCTGGCCGATCTGCCCGGCCAGCGCGGTCTGCCGGTAACGGTCCAGCCCTTGCACCGCCACCCATTGCAGCGGTGCCCAACCATTGGGCTCGTCCCACTGCTGCCCATTGTCGACCTGGGTCGTGGCGATGCCGCCGGGACGCAACAGCCCCTTGCGCACGGCCTCCCCGGTACGATGGCCGCGCTCGGCGCCAGCCAGGCCCGTGTACAGGGGGAACAGTGTCGCGGCAGTGAGGTCCGGCCGCTGACGGTTTTCCTGCCAGTCGTAGTCCACGTAGTAACCCGCCGCTTCATTCCACAGGTGTTTTTCGATGGCTCGCTGGCGCTGCTCGGCGCGCTGGCCATAGGCCTGGACGCACGGTGCGTTTCGCGTGGTTTCACAGGCCTTGGCGATGGTGCGTTCCAGGTGGTAGAGCAGACTGTTCAGGTCCACCGGCACGATGGAGGTGGTGCGGATGCTGGCCAGGTCCTTGCCGTCGCCCAGCCAGCGGGAACTGAAATCCCAGCCGCTTTCGGCGCCCGCCCGCAAGTCGCGCCACACCTCTACCCGAGGCCTGTCGGGCGCTTGTGCGGCGGTCTTGACGTCCTGCAGCCAGGATTCCTGGCGTGGCGTCGGGCTGGCGTCCCAGTAGCGATTGAGCACACTGCCGTCGGCGAGCTTGACCACATGGCGGGCGGCCGTGCCGGGCTTGAGCGTCTGGCTGTCCTGCATCCAGTACGCATATTCCTTTTGCAGTTGAGGAAGGTATCGGCCATAGGCCTGGCTTCCTTCGATATGGGCCTGCAACTCCACCATGTAGGCAAAGAACGGCGGCTGTGACCGGCTCAGGTAGTAGGTACGGTTGCCATTGGGAATGTGGCCATAGGTGTCGATCATGTAGGCAAAGTTGTCGGTCATGTGGCGAACCTGGGCCTTGTCGCCACTTTGTTCCAACCCCAGCATGGTGAAGTAGGAGTCCCAGTAGTACATCTCGCGAAAGCGCCCGCCCGGGACCACATAGGGTTCCGGCAAGGGCAGCAGGCTGCTGTATGGCGGCACTTGCCGATACGTTCGGCTGAGCACCGGCCAGAGCTTGTCGATGTGTTCCTTGATGGGCGCCCCGGGCTTGGGCGCCGGGCTCAGGGCTTCGCCAGACTCGATGAAGTTGTCCTCGACGAAAGCCTTCAGGTCGAAGCCGGCGGCGTCGCGACGGGCCAGGTAATCGGCGCGGATCGTCGCCGGATCACGCTTGGGCAGTGCGTCCACGAAGTGCTTCTGGTCGGTGAAGATCGCGCCACGCTGCACTGCCTCGAACAGTTCGGGATAGGCCTGGTCGGGCGTCTGGGTGACGCGATCCCGGGCATCCATGTAGCTCCAGGTCGCAGCGGGTTGGCTTGAGCAGGCCGCGCAGAGCACGGCAGTGAAGCAAAGGCTGGTAAAGGGCAAAGGTCGCATCGGCGGCTCCATGAGTTGTCGTTCCTGACCCAACGAATGACAGGGCTCTTGCGGGCACGGTTCATTTAAAGGAACGTGGGGAGGGTCGAATGGCGGTCGCGCTTTGACAGGTGGCCCTCAAGCAGGCGCCCGCCCAGCCGATAACAATCGAGTAGAAGGACTCCAAGCCTTGCCGGGCTCTGCTGGTCGTATAGGTAATCATCGATGGTCTTGCCGCTTAACCGTTTACTGATGCTTGGCGTCCTGATGCTCATGGCCGTCGGCGCACTCTCGCCGAACGCCGCGGCAGAGGCTCCGCTGCGTATCGTCACGGAGGAGCTGCCGCCCTACAACATGACCCAGGATGGCCGGGTGACCGGCATGAGCACCGAGGTGGTCCAGGCGGTGCTCAAGGAAATCGGCGTGGAGGCGCCAATCCATGTCATGCCCTGGGCACGGGCCTACGAGCTGGCGCTCAACGAAGGCAATGTCCTGATCTATTCCATCTCCCGCACGCCGGCCCGCGAGCCGCTGTTCCACTGGGTGGGCGCCATTGCACCGACCCGCTGGTTCCTGTATTCGCTGGCCGAGCGGCCGGTGAAGCTCAGTTCCCTGGACGATGCCCGTCATTACCAGATCGCCACCGTCAACCAGGACGTCGGCGAGCAATACCTCATCGCGAAGGGATTCCGCATTGGCGAGCAACTGCAGTCGAGTACCAAGTACGAGCATAACTACCGCAAGCTCAAGGTCGATCACGTGGAAATGTGGATTTCCAACGAGCTCAACGCACAATACCTGGCCCGCCAGAATGGCGAGGACCCGGCCAAGGTGCTGATTCGTTCGCTGCCGATTCCCGACCTCAGCAGCGAGGAAGGCCTGAGCATGGCGTTCAGCCGCAAGACACCGGCCGAGACGGTGGAGAAATTCCGCGCGGGCCTGGAGGCGATCCAGCGCAACGGCGTCTACGATGCCATCTTGCGCAAATGGCTGTGACATGGCGCGCAATTCAGAGACATCGTCCGCGAAACAGCCACGTATCAAGGCATTCAGCTCGCTAGGCCGTCGGCTGGTACTGGCGACGCTGCTGTTCTGCCTGCTTTTCACCCTGGCGATGGTCACCTTGCGGACCTGGCTGGCGTGGGAAAACAACCTGGCGGAAATGAACTCCGAACTGGTACTGATCGACCAGGTGTTCCAGAACACGCTGGCCCATGCCATCTGGGAAATGGATCGCGAATCGCTGGGCAAGCAACTGGCCAGCGTCGCGAAGGCCGCGCCGGTGGGCCGATTGCTGCTCACTATCCCACGTCCCGGCCAGCCCCCTGAAATCATCGAACTCAACCGATACGCCAACGTGGCCCCGGGGCCTGCGCCTGTGTTGCGTCGCGAGCTCGTCGCGCAGCCCTATGCCGGGGCGAACGAAAAAGTCGGCGAGCTGATCATCGAAGGCGACAGCAACCTGTTGTGGGAGCGCCTCTGGGGCGAGGCCCGCAGCATCGTCATCACCCAGCTTGTCCAGTCGCTGCTGCTGGCCGGCTTGGTCATGACCATGTTCAATCGCCTGGTGACCGTGCATGTGGTCCATATCGCCCGGCACCTGGGCCAGCTCACGCCCGATACCCTCAAACGGCACTTCAAGCTGCAGCGCTCGGTACGGCGCCAGGACGAGTTGAGCCTGCTGGAGTCCCAGGTCAATGAATTGCAGGACAACCTCCACGCCCACCTGGAACGCCAGCGCCTGGATGAACTGGCCATGGCAGCCAGCCGCGACCAGTTGGCCGAGCTGGTCGAGGCACGTACCGCGGAACTGAAGGCAGCCAACCAGTCCCTCGAAGCGTTGTCACGCCACGACGCATTGACGGGACTGCCCAACCGCCGCTACTTCGACGAACTGAAGGAAATCGAATTTCGCCGCGCGCTGCGCCACGGCACGCCGCTGGCGGTGCTGATGTGCGATGTAGATTTCTTCAAGACCTACAACGACACCTACGGCCATATCAAGGGCGACGAGTGTCTGCAGCAGATCGCCGAAACCCTGCGCAGTGTCTTCGGGCGCTCGGGGGAACTGACCGCCCGGGTTGGCGGCGAAGAGTTCGTCGTGGTACTGCCCAACGTCGACGCCAGCCAGGCTTACGAGGCGGCCCAACGGGTCCGCGCGCACCTGGCCGAACGCCAATTGCCCCACAGCGGCTCGACGGTGTCGCCCTTCGTCACCCTGAGCATCGGTGTGGCCGAACTGGATCCTCGCACCATGAATCACTTCGACCTGTTGCTGCAATGCGCCGACCAGGCGTTGTACCGAGCCAAACACCAGGGACGCAATTGCGTCGCCTTCTGACACCCGTGAGGCCTATATGCACCGTCGTCTGCCGCTCTGCCTGTCGTTGTTGCTGGCCCTGGCCTGCCTGGAAAGCCGTGGTGCGGGGATCGAAGTGGTCACCGAGGATTCACTCTACGCATACCCCCGCGAAGGCAAGCTGGTCGGGCCGGGCACCCGCGTCGTCGAGGAAACCCTGAACAAGGCCGGCCTGACCGATCACCGCATCCTGCTGTATCCCTGGGCCCGGGCCTACGAGAAAGCCCTGCACGAGCCCAACGTGCTGATCTATCCCATGGATCGTACCCCCTTGCGTGAATCGCTGTTCAAATGGGTCGGGGAGCTGGAGCGAGTCACGATCAAGCTCTACAAGCTGCGCGAGCGCCACGACATCGTCCTGGCCAGCCTCGAGGATGCCAAGCGCTACAGCGTGGGCGTGGTGCGTAACGACTCCAAGCAACTGCTGCTGCAGCAGGCAGGCTTCACCCGGCTGGTGGTCTCGGGCGATCGTCGCGACAACTTTCAGAAACTGCTCAACCATCAAGTCCAGCTGATCCCGATGCCCGAGAAGGCTGCGCGAGTGATCTGCGAAGACGAGCATGTGGATTTCGCCATCCTGCAAGAGGTGTTTTCGATCGACGACCGCCCCGCCCGGGTGTCCATGGCCTTCAGCCTGAGCACGCCGGACGAGATCGTCGCCAGGGCGCGACAGGCCTTCGAGCAATTGGAGGCTGCGGGAGAAGTGGCGCGGATCATGCGGGAAGAACGCTAGGCTCTGTCCGGAAAGCCTTGAGACTCGATGATGCGGCGTGAAAGCGCCGAGCAAGCGCCGTTGCCCGACTGACAATGGGCACTGCCCAGGCTTTTTTTCGTATCAGGCCGAGCCTGAAAAGGGCCCTGTGAAGGGCTTCCCAGCCGGCGACGGGACTCGCCCACGGGCAGCTCGGCGATGGATTGTGCTGCATGAAATCCGACGGTTTTCCCGATCAAGTGGATTCATCTCTGCTAGGCTGGCCGGCTCGCAGGTAACGCCAAGGCGCGAAAAGTAAGGGAGGCTTAACGGACATGATTGTCGGCATTGACCTGGGCACCACCCATAGCCTGATTGCGGCATGGCGCGATGGCGCTGCGCAACTGGTGCCCAATGCCCTCGGCGAGTGGCTGACCCCCAGTGTGGTGGGCCTGGACGATGAAGGCCGGATGATGGTCGGTCGCGCGGCACTGGAACGCTTGCAGACCCATCCGCAAGTGACCACCGCTCTCTTCAAGCGCTACATGGGCAGCGCCCGACTCACCGCCCTTGGCAATCGTCAGTTCCGCGCCGAGGAGCTTTCGGCCATGGTGCTGCGCAGCCTGCGCGAGGATGCCGAACGGCACTTCGGCGAGCCGGTGGAGGAAGCCGTCATCAGCGTCCCGGCCTACTTCAACGACGCCCAGCGCAAAGCCACGCGCATCGCCGGCGAACTGGCCGGCTTCAAGGTCGAGCGACTGGTCAACGAACCCACGGCGGCGGCGCTCGCCTATGGCCTGCATCAACGCGACAACGCCAGCACCTTCCTGGTCTTCGACCTTGGCGGCGGGACCTTCGACGTGTCCATCCTGGAGCTGTTCGAAGGCGTGATGGAAGTCCGGGCCAGCGCCGGCGACAACTACCTTGGCGGGGAAGATTTCGACACGCTGCTGCTCCAGGCCTTCGTGAGCGCCCAGGGCAAATCGGCTGCCGGCCCTGTCCCCCTTGGCGATGCGCAACTGTTCAGTCGCCTGCATCGGGAAGCCGAACGGGTGCGCAGGGCCCTCGGGCATGAGCCCAGCGCCACGTTCTCGGTGCGCCAGGGCGACCGCGAGTGGCATCAGCCATACACCCAGGCGGAAATGGCCGGGCTCTATGCGCCGCTGTTCGCCCGGCTGCGCGCCCCCATCGAAACGGCCCTGCGCGATGCCCGGATCCGCGCCAGCGAGCTGGACGAGGTGCTGCTGGTGGGCGGCACCACCCGCATGCCCCTGGTGCGAAAACTGGTCGCCAGCCTGTTCGGCCGCTTTCCGTCGATCCAACTCAACCCCGACGAAGCCGTGGCGCTCGGCGCCGCCGTGCAAGCGGGCCTGAAAAGCCGTGACGCGGCGCTCGAAGAAGTGGTGCTCACGGATGTCTGCCCCTACTCCATGGGCATCGAGATATCGGTCGACTACGGTGGCAAGCTCGAGTCGGGCCATTACCTGCCGATCATCGAACGCAATTGCGTGGTCCCCGTGAGCCGGGTCAAACGCGTGGTGACCCTGCGCGACCAGCAGAAGATGGTTCTGCTGAAGGTCTACCAGGGCGAGAGCCGCCAGGTCAGCGAAAACATCCTGCTCGGCGAGCTGGAAATCCCCGTGCCCCCCATGCCCGCCGGTGAGGTGAGCATCGACGTGCGCTTCACCTACGACACCAACGGCCTGCTGGAAGCCGATGCGCAGACCGTCCAGACCGGGGAGCGGCACAAACTGGTGATCACCAACAACACCGGCCTGCTGGACGAAGCCGACATCGCCCGTCGGCTCGAAGCGCTGGCGGCGCTGAAGGTCCATCCGCGTGACGAGCAGCCCAATACCGTGCTGATCGCCCGCCTCGAACGCCTCTACCAGGAAAGCCGCGGTGACCTTCGCCAGCGGGTCGACGACCTGGCCACGCGTTTTGCCCAGGTGCTCGAAACCCAGGAACTGCACGACATCCGCGCCCTGCGAATGCAGATTTCCGAACAGCTCGACACCTTGGAACGGGACGTCTGGCGATGAGTTGCTGGGTGGTCCTGGATCTGCCGGAGGATGCCGACAAGCGCAGCATCAAGCGCCAGTATGCCAGCCTGCTCAAGCGACACCGGCCCGACGAAGACCCCGAGGGCTTCCAGCGACTGCGCGAGGCTTATGAGCAGGCGATGGCATGGGCCGATTGGCAGCGTGAGGAGCCCGCCGACACCTCGCTGCCCGAGCCCATCGAGTCGCCTCGGGTGCAACAACCGTCCCCTCGGCAGACGGATGACGGGGCTTGCCCGGCCGAAGGCCTGGCGGCGCAATGCCTGGAAGGAATCAGCGCGACCAACCTCGCCGACCGCGTGGCCCAGGCACGCCTGCTTGGATGCGAAGCGGCGTTCGAACAAGGCCTGCTGCTGCGCTGCCTGCCAGACGACCGCTACGAACTGGCCGAGGCGGCCATCGAGCAATTGCACTGGCTCACCCCTTGGCAACATGAAGGCTTGCCGCGAACCACCCTCGAACACCTGCGCAACACCCTCATGGAGCAGGCCTCGTCGCGCCTGACCGAGGCCCGGCAGGATAGCGGGCGATTCCTCGAACTGGCCCGCAAGCTGGCCGCAAGCCCCTGGCTGCAAACCCTGGATGCGCGCCAGTGGCTGAACCAGAGCCTGGCCCTGGTGCTGCTACAGTCGCCGAACTGGTCGCAGAGGCTGTTCGAAAGCATTTGCACGCAACAGGGCTGGACCCGCAGCGGTCATCATAACGCCTGCCCCGAGCCCTGGTGGAGCCAACTGCTGGCTCGCAGCGACTGTGCCATGTTCGTGCAGGAACAGACCCGCCTCACCCAGTTCTATGACAGCAGCGAATCCCAGGCAGCGCGCATGCTGTTCGGCACCCTCGACGAAGACGCCCGGGTGCGCCTGAGCATCACCTTCAGCGCCGCCGACTGGGATGCCTGCGAGGCGTTGTATCGCACCGTGCAGCTTCGCTATCCGCAGTTGCTGTACCAGATGCCGCAGTTGGCCCCGGACAACTGGCGCGCGCTGCGTCGTCGGCCGCCGGCCATGGCGGTGCCCCTGGCCATCGTCGGCGCTTCGGCCAGCATGAGCTGGCTGCTGGAGTATCGCCTCGGCGGGACGTTCTACATCAGCGTCATCGACATGTTCCTGCGCGCGCTGTTTCTCGGCGCCGCTGCATGGGGGCTCAACGCGGCATGCAAGACCCTGAGCCGGGCATGGCGCCTCGATCAATGGCTCCATGACCGCTACGGGCGCTGGCTGAGCCTGCGACGCCCCACCCCGCTGCCGATACGCGAAAGCCTCTGGGTCGGACTGCTGGGCGGCGTCATCTACCTGGCGGGTGGACTTGCCGGAGCGGTTGCCTACTTCGGCATCCTCGCCACGCTGGCGATCCTGAGCCGAGGCAATCTGACCAAACGCGCCGCCGCCCTGTATTCCCGAGTCTATGAGCGCTTGCCGGACGATGTCCTTGTCGGCCTCTCGCTGGGCATCCTCATCCCGCTGCTCCTGCTGGGCAATACCCTCGCGGGCAATGCGCCGCTCGCCCCGAACGAGGGGCTCCAGGCCTGGCCACAGCGAACCTGCGCCGCACGCCAATCCACCTCGACGCCCTGCCCGACCGAATTGTCCGCGCAGCAGTGGCATGTACCCACGTCCTCCCAGGCAGGAAAGCCATGATCAGTAATCGAGCCTTCGCGATTGCTGTGATTGCACTGCTGGGCCTGACCTGGCTGGTGCTGCAGCTGGACCCTCGCAAGCACATCGACCCGCAGACCCGCTCGCGCTGGCAGCAAGTGCAGCAGATCAACACCTGCCTGTTGAATGGCGCGGAGCTCCTGGAGCGACGCTACGCCGAATACCGTGACCTGGTCGCTTCATCGACGCAGCACGATGCCTACCGACATTTCTTTGCCGGCTTCGGCATGGGCTCCGGTGAAATCGTCCCCGGCAACGATGCACCGCCATCGCCCTGTTACCGATGGCTCGGCGCAGGAACACCGGAAGGCCTGCAAGCGCTAGCCAGAAACTACGTCACGGCCTACGACCAACTGCGTCCGGACGCCGAGGCCGTCGAGCGCTGGCTGGCGCAGCGGCCGATGGATCGGGATCCCCTCGAACTGGCCCGGCTTGAACAAGCCCTGAGCGCGCGCCTGCAAGAAGCACGCACCCGGGCGATCCCTTTGCGCCAGGCGTTCGAGCAGCCGCAACTGGAGGCGCGACAGCAGCAACTGGCCTCCATCGAGCAACGCCTGGGGCATGACCAGCATTGGTATACGCTGCGCTTCATGATCGATGCCCGCCAGACCATGGATGCCCTCGATGCCATGACCACCGGCGCGGCGCTGACGCCCCGTCAGTTGCTCGACCTGCATCAGTCATTGATGACCCGTTGGGCGGACGCAGAGACCTTCATCCAGGCACTGCCCCGCTTGCGCTCGGCAGATGGCAACCTGCCCGTGTGGAGCGTCATCAGCTCGCAGGCCTGGGAATGGTTGACGTACCTCGAACGCCTGCAACAGCACTGGGCCGCCGGGGCGGACGCCGCGCAACTGAACCAGGACCTCGCCGCTGCACGGGCAGGTTACGACGAGTTGCAACGGCGCTACAACGCCGTGGTCGTGCGCCAGTATTGATGAGCTTCTGCACGGTGGAACGAGCCATCGTCACGTTGCGCCTTGCTGATACTCGCGCGGTGTGCAGCCGAACTCCCGACGAAACACCGTGTGCAGGTATTGCGCCGACTTGAAGCCGCACTGACGGGCGATGTCGGCAATCGGCGAATCGGTTTTCTCCAGTCCGCTGGCAGCGGCGGCCAGTTTGAAGCGCAGGATTTCGTCGTGCACGCTGCATCCGCGCACCTTGCGAAAATGCGCTTCCAGGGATGAGCGGGACACACCGACATAGGCCGCCACCTGGGCAGTCTTGATGCCCTGGCAGGCGTATTGGCGGATAAACAGCAAGGCCTGCATGACGTAAGGGTTGCCCAGGGGTTGATGCAGGCTCGACGCCTGGACATTGATCGCATCCGGCGGGATCAACACCTGAGTGCCCGTGGAGGGCATGCCGTGCAACATCTGGTGGAGCAGGCGCGCGGCAGTGCGGCCCATGGTCTCGGTGCCTTGAATGACCGAGCTGAGGGGCACCCGGGTCAGGCTGCGGGTCAGCGGGTCGTTATCGATGCCGATCAGCGCCACCTGTTCCGGCACAGCGATGCCAGCGGTCAGGCAGGCTTGCAGCAACTGCCGTGCCCGCGCATCGCTGACGGCAATGATACCGATGGGTTTGGGCAGGCTTTGCAGCCAGGCGATCTGCTGTTCCACCGCGCTGTCCCAGAGCGGCGCGCTGGTGCCCATGCCGCGATATACCTCCACATGCAAGCCGTCGCGCTGCAGCAGCGAGCGAAAGGCTCTTTCACGCTCCTGCGCCCAGCGATTGGCTTGCGCCACGGGCAGGCTGAAACAGGCAAAGCGTGTCAGTCCGGCCTCGATCAGATGCTCGTAGGCCAGCTTCATCAACGCAAAATTATCCGTGGCGACATAGGGAATGCCCTTGGGATAGGCACGCTCATCCTCATAGGAGCCCCCCACCGCCACCACGGGCAGGCGGATCCCGGCCAACGCCTCGCCGATCAGTGGGTCGTCGAAGTCGGCGATGATCCCGTCGCCCTGCCAGCGCTCGATGCCTTTCAAGCGACAGAGGAAATCCTCTTCCAGGAACAGGTCCCAGGACGCGCGGGTGCTGCTCAGGTAATTGCCGATGCCGCTGATGATGCCGCGGTCGTAGATCTTGCTGCCGTTGAAAAGCAGTGCAATGCGGTGGACGGGAGGGACGGTTTTCATTGTTGTGGTCCTGGGCCGGTCGACGTCGAGGCGGTTGCCACAGACTAGTACTCAAAATCGAACCATGCATTGGTGATTTTCATAATCAGCGGCCGGCGGGCCGTTGCTAGTATCGGGACACCGCCAAGAACAACAAGGAAACCTGCAAATGCCCTACTTTCCCGTTGTCGACAAGATTCGCTACGAAGGGCCTGCCAGCGACTCGCCCCTTGCCTTTCGCCACTACGACGCCAACAAACTCGTGCTCGGCAAGCCCATGCGCGAGCACCTGCGCATGGCGGTCTGCTATTGGCACTCCTTTGTCTGGCCCGGTTCTGACGTATTCGGCGCCGGCACCTTCAAGCGCCCTTGGCACCAGCCCGGGGACCCCATGGCAGTGGCCATCGGCAAGGCCGAGGCGGCCTTCGAATTCTTCTCCAAGCTGGGTGTCGACTACTACTGCTTCCACGACACCGATGTCGCTGCGGAAGGCAACTCGTTGAAGGACTATCGCAACCACTTCGCACAGATGATCGACCACTTGGAACGCCACCAGGAGCAGACCGGGGTCAAGCTGTTGTGGGGCACGGCCAATTGCTTCAGCAACCCGCGTTTCGCCGCGGGCGCCGCCACCAACCCGGACCCGGAAGTGTTCGCCTGTGCCGCCGCCCAGGTGTGCAGCGCGATGAACGCCACCCAGCGTCTCAAGGGCGAAAACTACGTCCTGTGGGGCGGTCGCGAGGGTTATGAAACCCTGCTCAACACCGACCTGAAGCGCGAGCGCGAGCAACTGGGCCGGTTCATGGCCATGGTGGTGGAGCACAAGCACAGGATCGGTTTCAAGGGCGACCTGCTGATCGAACCCAAGCCCCAGGAACCGACCAAGCATCAATACGACTACGACAGCGCCACGGTCTTCGGCTTCTTGCAGCAGTTCGGCCTTGAGAAGGAAATCAAGGTCAACATCGAGGCCAACCATGCGACCCTGGCCGGCCACAGCTTCCATCACGAGATCGCCACGGCCGTTTCACTGGGAATATTCGGCAGCATCGATGCCAACCGGGGCGATCCGCAGAACGGCTGGGACACCGACCAGTTCCCCAACAGCGTCGAGGAAATGACCCTGGCGATCTACGAGATCCTCAAGGCCGGTGGCTTCGGCAATGGCGGCTTCAACTTCGACGCCAAGGTGCGTCGCCAGAGCGTGGACGAACTCGACCTGTTCCATGGCCACGTCACCGCCATGGACGTGCTCGCCGTGTCCCTGGAGCGTGCAGCGGCCATGGTGCGCAACGATCGGCTCCAGCAGTTCAAGGACCAGCGCTATGCCGGCTGGCAGCAACCTTTCGGGCAAGCGGTGCTGGCGGGGGAATTCAGCCTCGCCGCCCTGGCCGAACATGCATTTGCCCACGAACTGAACCCGCAGGCGGTCAGCGGTCGCCAGGAGATGCTCGAAAACCTGGTCAATCGGTTCATCTATCCCTGACGGCCAGGAGAGCCGACGGGCGCCGCGAGGCTGTTACATTCTCGCGACAAATCTCCGCTCGCCGCGCCCCGAGACTCTCTACAGTTCTACCGGCACCACGTTCACCGTCAGGCAGTGTCTTTCAAAAAACAATAAAAGGACGCACCCATGAAAACAGTCAAACGCACCTTGCTCGCCGGCGCCCTGGCCCTGCTGTCGCTTCCGGTCATGGCCGACGCCACCCACCCGAAGATCGGTTTCTCCATCGATGACCTGCGCCTGGAACGCTGGTCGCGGGACCGGGACTACTTCGTCGCCGCAGCGGAAAAACTCGATGCCAAGGTCTATGTACAGTCGGCCGATGCCAACGAGCAGAAGCAGATTTCACAGATCGAAAACCTCATCTCCCGTGGCGTCGATGTGATCGTCATCGTGCCGTTCAACGCCACCGTGCTGACCAACGCCGTCGCCGAGGCCAAGAAGGCCGGGATCAAGGTGGTGTCCTATGACCGGCTGATCCTCAACGCCGATATCGACGCCTACATTTCCTTCGATAACGAAAAGGTCGGAGAGATGCAGGCCAGCGGCGTGCTGAAAGCGGCCCCCAAGGGCAACTACTTCCTGCTCGGCGGCGCGCCCACCGACAACAACGCCAAGGTCCTGCGCGAGGGCCAGATGAAGGTGCTGCAACCGGCCATCGACAAGGGCGACATCAAGATAGTCGGCCAGCAATGGGTCAAGGAATGGAACCCCACCGAAGCCCTGAGCATCGTTGAAAACGCCCTGACCCGGAACAACAACAGGATCGATGGCATCGTCGCTTCCAACGACGCCACCGCCGGCGGCGCCATCCAGGCCCTGGCCGCGCAGAAGCTGGCTGGCAAGGTGCCGATCTCCGGGCAGGACGCCGACCTGGCGGCGGTCAAGCGGGTGATCGACGGCACCCAGACCATGACCGTCTACAAGCCCCTGAAGCTGATCGCCTCCGAAGCCGCCAAGCTCTCGGTGCAACTGGCACGCAACGAGAAACCCAACTTCAGTTCGCAATACGACAACGGCAGCAAGAAAGTCGACACCATCCTGCTCACGCCAACGCCGCTGACCAAGGACAACATCGACCTGCTGGAAAAGGACGGGTTCTATACCAAGGCGCAGATCGCCGGGCAGTGACCTGGATGCACATCCCGGGTTAAGCAAAGTCCCTGTGGAAGCGAGCTTGCTCGCTCCCACAGGGGCCTGACTGACACCAGAAATTCTTGCCCCCTGCGTCTGTGTGAGCCCTTTTTCACGAGCCTTCACCATGTCCGACTACCTGTTGCAAATGAATGGCATCGTCAAGACTTTCGGCGGTGTCAAAGCGCTGAACGGTATCGATATCAAGGTCAGGCCCGGCGAATGCGTCGGCCTGTGCGGCGAGAACGGTGCCGGCAAATCCACGTTGATGAAGGTCCTGTCGGCGGTCTATCCCCATGGCACCTGGGACGGCGAAATCCTCTGGGATGGCCAGCCGCTCAAGGCCCAATCGATCAGCGAGACCGAAGCCGCCGGCATCGTCATCATCCACCAGGAACTGACCCTGGTGCCCGACCTGTCGGTGGCCGAGAACATCTTCATGGGCCATGAGCTGACGCTGCCCGGCGGACGCATGAACTACCCGGCGATGATCCACCGCGCCGAAGCCCTGATGCGCGAACTCAAGGTGCCGGACATGAACGTCTCGCTGCCCGTCTCCCAGTATGGCGGCGGCTACCAGCAACTGGTGGAAATCGCCAAGGCCCTGAACAAACAGGCGCGCCTGCTGATCCTCGACGAACCGTCATCGGCCCTGACCCGCTCGGAAATCGAAGTGTTGCTGGACATCATCCGTGGCCTCAAGGCCAAGGGCGTCGCTTGCGTCTACATCTCCCACAAGCTCGATGAAGTCGCAGCCGTCTGCGACACCATTTCGGTGATCCGCGATGGCAAACACATCGCCACTACCGCAATGGCGGACATGGACATCCCCAGCATCATCGCCCAGATGGTGGGACGGGAAATGAACAACCTCTACCCCACCGAACCCCATGACATCGGCGACGTGATATTCGAGGCTCGCCACGTCACCTGCTACGACGTCGACAACCCCAGGCGCAAGCGGGTCGACAACATCTCCTTCGTGCTCAAGCGCGGGGAGATCCTTGGCATCGCAGGCCTGGTGGGGGCCGGCCGCACGGAACTGGTGTCGGCGCTGTTCGGCGCCTACCCCGGGCGCTACGAAGGCGAAGTCTGGCTGGACGGCAAGCCGATCGACACGCGCACGCCCCTGAAATCGATCCGCGCCGGCCTGTGCATGGTCCCCGAGGACCGCAAGCGCCAGGGCATCATCCCGGACCTGGGCGTTGGCCAGAACATCACCCTGGCCGTGCTGGAGAACTATTCGAAGATGACCCGCATCGACGCCGAAGCGGAGCTGGGCTGCATCGACAGGGAGATCTCGCGCATGCATCTCAAGACCGCCAGCCCGTTCCTGCCGATCACCAGCCTATCCGGCGGCAACCAGCAGAAGGCCGTGCTGGCGAAGATGCTCCTGACCAGACCCCGCGTGCTGATTCTCGACGAGCCCACCCGGGGCGTGGACGTCGGCGCCAAGTACGAGATCTACAAACTGATGGGCGCCCTGGCGGCCGAAGGCGTGTCGATCATCATGGTGTCGTCGGAACTGGCCGAAGTGCTGGGGGTTTCCGACCGCGTGCTGGTAATCGGCGACGGCCAATTGCGGGGGGATTTCATCAACCAGGGCCTGACCCAGGAACAGGTGCTCGCCGCTGCGCTCAGCCATCCCGATGGCCATGACAATAACGATCGGAAGTCTGCGTAGATGAATCAGGTCAAACAACTTTTCAGCCGCTACAAAATGCTCGCGCTGGTGATCGCCGTGGCGGTCATCTGGCTGTTTTTCAGCTGGCAGACCGATGGCGGGTTCCTGACCCCGCGCAACCTGTCCAACCTGCTGCGGCAGATGTCCATCACCGGAATCCTCGCCTGCGGCATGGTGCTGGTGATCATCAGTGGCGAGATCGACCTGTCGGTGGGCTCGTTGCTCGGCTTGCTGGGAGGACTGGCGGCGATCCTGGACGTGGTCTATCACATCCCGCTGCTGGCGAACCTGAGCCTGGTCGCCTTGTGCGGCCTGATGATCGGCCTGGGCAACGGCTACATGACGGCCTACCTGCGCATCCCCTCGTTCATCGTCGGCCTGGGCGGCATGCTGGCCTTTCGCGGCATTCTGCTGGGCGTCACCGGCGGCACCACCATCGCCCCGGTGTCGCCGGAACTGGTCTACGTCGGCCAGGGATATCTGCCCCACACCGTAGGCACGGGCCTGGGTGTGCTGCTGTTCGCCCTGACGCTGTTCCTGACCTGGAAACAACGCCGCAACCGCGCCCTCCATGGCCTGGCCGCCCATTCACGGGTGCGTGACGTGCTGCGCGTGGTGCTGATCGGCGTGGTGCTGGCCGGGTTCGTCTACACCCTGAACAGCTACGACGGCATTCCTGTGCCGGTACTGCTTTTGCTGATTCTGCTGGGGGTGTTCAGCTACGTCACCAGCCAGACCGTATTCGGTCGCCGGGTCTACTCGGTGGGCAGCAACATGGAAGCCACGCGCCTGTCCGGCATCAATGTGCAGGCAGTGAAGCTGTGGATCTTCGGCATCATGGGGGTGATGTGCGCCCTCGCCGGCGTGGTCAACACCGCGCGCCTGGCGGCGGGCTCGCCCTCGGCCGGCAACATGGGCGAACTCGACGCCATCGCCGCCTGCTTCATCGGTGGCACCTCCATGCGCGGCGGCTCCGGCACCGTCTACGGAGCCCTGCTCGGCGCGCTGGTCATCACCAGCCTGGACAACGGCATGTCCATGCTCGATGTCGACAGCTACTGGCAGATGATCGTCAAGGGCAGCATCCTGGTGCTGGCGGTGTGGGTGGATGTGAGTACGCGGGTGGGGCGGCGTTGAGTTCGCAGTGACGTTGATCGGCTCGATCGGCACCGCAACGGCATCGACCTGGGATCAAGGGTGCGGACGGCGCAAGGAAGACGCAGGCTCGTGCAGGCAGTTGAATCACGAAAACGGGCGCCCCAAAGTCGCCCGTTCAGTTAGCTCAACATGATTCAAGGAGCCTCTATTTGGCCGGGATATAGAAATACCCTTTCACCATGGCCTTCCCTTCCTTGGGATCGCGTACCCGGATCATCTCGGCCGCATATTCCTGCGTATATTCTATGAAGTACTCTTTGCCCGACTCGACCGGCAGGTTCAGGAATACGTTCCTGGGATGCGGACGCGGCCCCGCCGATACCTTGTACAGGCCCGGACTCACCTGTACCCAGGAATAGGTCTTGTTATTGAGTCCCACCACGGCACTGTCGTCGATGCTGAACACGCTGTCATAAAAACTGCCTTGCAGGACCTGAGTCCGCATCAGGTACACCAATGCCTTGCCTGGTGGCAGTGGCGGCGGTTCGAAATAGGGCTGATTGGAGCTGGTGTGAGCGCAGCCGGCCAAGACGAGCATGAGCAACAGGGCCGCGATACTTTTGAATGAACTCATTGGTCTTGACCTAATAGTTGGTTGATTACCAGCGCCATCTTCTGCTCGAGCGGAGCGACCTTGGTTGGATCGAGACCGCCTTGGCCTGTCAGATGATAATGCCCAAAACCGATCTGCTGCCCGCCCTTGAAGAGCCGGGCACTGGCATCGGATAGATAGGGAGAAACGCCCCAGGATCGAATGGCGGTGTAAGTGAGACGGTACTCACAACGCTGCGGAACGGCCTGACCGCGTATTTCCCGATGACGCCCCTGCTCGCCGCCATCCGAAAAATGCATTCCATGCCACCACTGACCCACCAAGGCGCCACTCACCACTTTATCAAGCCTTGCAAGCTCAACCCTTCGGGTTCATAGCGGGCCAACCCCAGGGTCACCGTCTTGCCCCGCCTCTTCGGACGGGCTCGGTGAGGCAAGGAGGCGGTCGCGGCACACACTCAGGATTTCGTCGGCCAGCGGCGAATCGTCCGGACAGGCTCGCGACATGACCATTGCGCCGATGACATGCGCCAGCGTGCTGAGGGACTCGGCTCGCACCTGCGCGGGGTCAGCTTCGCTCGACTCCCCTGCCTCATGGCTGAGCGCGTCCAACAGGCTTTCGATGCCCGCCGCGAAGGTGGCCCGGACAGCCTCTGGTTGACGCGCGGCATCCCCGCCCAGCGCCGCCATGGTGCAACCGGTGGCACGGGCGTCGCGATGCTGGCGCGACAGGTAATACCGAACGAAATCCTGGATGTTGATGCCGTCGCTCAGCGCAACGGTCTGTGCGATACCGCAGGCCGCCGACTCCGCCATCAGGTCGGCCTTGGAGTTGAATTGCTTGTAGAAACCGCCGTGGGTAAAGCCGGCCGCCGCCATCAGGTCAGCGACGCCAACGCCGTCGTAGCCGCGTTCACGAAACAGCGTGGACGCCGTCTCGACAACCCGCGCCCGGTTGGCCTGTGCCTGTGCTTTAGAGACTTTCATAACGCATCCAGGTGGATATCTGCCTGCTGGGGAAGCCTCACTATACATTGATGTCGATCATCATCAAAGATTTGACAATTTAGATTATGATCGTAATCATAAAGCCTTTCCCCATCCTGGAATCTGAAAGGAATGTCCGGAAAAACGCTTTTCGAACCCGGCCACGCTTTATGGCGGCGGCGCCGCGGGCTACACCGATTACCCAACCCTCGCCGGCTGAGGCGAGCCCTCCCTGCCTGACCGACTCTCCCGTAAAGGAAAGACTCATGACCACGCTTCCAACCGTCTTCATCACCGGCGCTTCCACCGGCATCGGCGCGACTTACGCAGAACGTTTCGCCCGCCGCGGCCACGACCTGGTGCTGGCCGCACGCGACAAGGCCCGCCTGGACACCCTGGCGCAACGCCTGCGGGCGGACCACGGTGTCGCCGTCGAGGTGCTGCAAGCGGACTTGACCGAATCCGCCGACCTGGCCGCGCTTGAGACTCGTCTGCGCGATGACGCTCGCATCGGCGTGCTGATCAACAACGCCGGCATGGCCCAGTCAGGCGGCTTCGTGCAGCAGTCTTCCGACGCCATCGAACGCCTGATCACTCTCAACGTCACCGCTCTGACCCGGCTGGCCTGCGCAGTCGCCCCGCGCTTTGCGCAGGCTGGCAGCGGCGCGATCGTGAACATCGGCTCGGTGGTGGGTTTTGCGCCCGAGTTCGGCATGTCGGTCTATGGCGCCACCAAGGCCTTCGTGCTGTTCCTCTCCCAGGGGCTGGACCATGAACTGTCGTCCAAGGGTGTCTATGTGCAGGCGGTGCTACCGGCATCGACTCGCACGGAGATCTGGGAACGCGCCGGCATCGACATCAACATCCTTGCGCAAGTGATGGAGGTGGGTGAACTGGTGGATGCGGCCCTGGTCGGCTTCGATCGTCGCGAACGGGTCACCATTCCCCCCCTGCATGTCGCCGAACGCTGGGACGCCCTGGATGGCGCGCGCCAGGGACTCATGTCGGACATCCGCCAGGCCCACGCGGCCGAGCGCTACCAGCCTCAAGCCTGAGGTTCTGCCGATGTGGATACCGTGCGGTGGCGACAGTCCTGTCGTCGCCGCATCGTCGCATCGAAGCCCCGCCAAGCCCAACCTGCCCCGACCAGGATAAAGGAATGAAAGCACTCACCTTCAAACGCTACGGCAGATCGCCCGACATCGGGTTTGCCGAAGTCCCACGCCCCACGCTCAAGCCGGACGAACTGTTGGTCGAGGTTCATGCCGCCGCCTTGAACCCCATCGACAACATGATCATGACCGGCCTGTTCAAGCCGGTGCTCAAGCTCCAGCTACCGGCCGTCATCGGCAGCGACCTGGCCGGGGTCGTCGTGGAGGTGGGCAGCCGCGTGACACGTTTCAAGGTCGGTGACGCCATCTTCGCCAGCCTGTTCGACCGGGGTACCGGGTCACTGGCCGAATTGGCCGCGGTACCCCAGGACGTGGCGGCGCCCAAACCGGCCAACCTGGATTTCGTCCAGGCAGCGTCGATACCCATGGTCGGCCTCACCTCATGGCAAGCCCTGAAGGAACGTGCCCATCTGCAGGCGGGGCAGAACGTCTTCATCCCCGCAGGTTCGGGTGGCATCGGCAGCTTTGCGATCCAGCTGGCCAAACACTTCGGCGCCAAGGTGGCCACCACCACCAGCACGGCAAATGTCCAATGGGTCAGCGACCTGGGGGCCGACGAAGTGCTGGACTATAAACAGCTAGCGTTCGAGACGGTGCTGCGCGGCTACGACAGTGTCCTGGGCACGCTCAGAGGCGACACGATTGAAAAGTCCCTCGAGGTACTCAAGCCGGGAGGCAGGATCGTTTCTCTCGTCGGCCCCCTGGACAAGGCATTCGCCCGCGCCCGCGGGCTCAATTTCTTCCTGGCCTTCGTATTCGGCCTCATGAGCCGCCGCATCATGGGCCTGGCGAAAAAGAAGGGCGTCAGCTATTCGTTTCTTTTCGTCCGTCCCGATGGCGCTCAGCTCGAGGAGATCGGCGGATTGCTCGAGTCGGAGCGCATTCGTCCGGTGATCGACAAGGTCTTTGCCTTCGAACGCGCGACAGAGGCACTGCAATACCTGGCGCAGGGCCGCGCCAAGGGCAAGGTCGTGGTTCAGCTCAAATGAAACCGCCATGGCCTTGGTCTCTCAGCTTTGTGACCATTGACAATATTGGTCACAAGACTAAAACTGGCCTCCCGTCGATCCTGGCCGGCATATGGATCGGTGCGATCCGACGGGCGCCGAATCAGTAATGACGAGGGTCAAATGATCAATTCCAAAGGTCGCAAGCGAATAGTAGTCACGGGAACCGGTATCGTCGGCCCGCTGGGGTGTGGCGTCGAAGAAGTGTGGCGTCGTCTGCTTGACGGGCGCTCGGGCATCCGCAGGCTTCCAGACGAAATGGTCGAGGGCACGGGAATCGCGGTAGGCGGCCAGGTGCCGACGCTGGAAGAAGATGCCGTTGCCGGTTATGCGCCTGACCGGATCATCGCGGCGAAAGAACGCAAGAAGATGGATCGCTTCATCGAATTCGCAATGGTCGCCGCCCATGAAGCACTGGAGCAGGCAGGCTGGCACCCAGCGCAAGCGCACCAGCAAGAGCGCACGGCCACCATCATCGCCTCGGGCGTCGGAGGTTTCGGCGCGATCGCCGAGGCCATTCGCATCACCGACAGCCGCGGCCCTCGCCGGCTGTCCCCGTTCACGGCCCCCTCCTTCCTCGCGAACATGGCGGCAGGCAACGTGTCGATCCAGAACGGTTTCAAGGGCCCTCTCGGTGCTCCGGTGACGGCCTGCGCCGCCGGCGTCCAGGCCATCGGCGACGCAGCCCGCCTCATCGCCAGCGGTGAAGCGGACATCGCCATCTGCGGCGGTACGGAAGCCGCGATGGATCGGGTGACCCTGGGTTGCTTCGCCGCCGCCCGGGCACTGTCCACGCACCCGGCCGAGGCTCCTGAAACCGCCTCGCGCCCGTTCGATCGCGACCGCGATGGTTTTGTCATGGCAGAAGGCGCCGGGCTGCTGGTCATCGAGTCGCTGGAACATGCCCTCGCCCGGGGCGCGACACCCTTGGCGGAACTGGTGGGCTATGGCACCAGCGCCGACGCCTATCACCTCACCGCCGGCCCCGAGGATGGCAACGGTGCAAGACGGGCCATGGAGCAAGCCTTGCGCCAGGCCGATGTGAGCGCAAGCGAAGTCCAGCATATCAACGCCCATGCCACGTCGACCCAGGTGGGCGACAAGGGCGAGCTGGCCGCGATCAGGTCGGTGTTCGGCACCGGCTCAGGCGTGGCGATCACTTCCACGAAATCCGCCACCGGTCACCTGCTTGGCGCCGCCGGAGGCATCGAAGCGATCTTCACGGTATTGGCGCTACGCGACCAGGTCGTGCCACCCACCCTGAACCTGGTCAGCCCCGACGAGGCTGCCGAAGGGCTGGACCTGGTTGGCCTCGATGCGCGGAAAATGCCCCTGACCTATGCCTTGTCCAATGGCTTTGGATTCGGCGGGGTGAATGCCAGCGTATTGTTCCGCCGCTGGGAAGCCACACCATGATGGCCGAACCGCGAACGCCTTCGCTGCAACCAGTCGAGGGCGGGACTGCGGGAACCCTCGTCGCGGCTTCCGCCCCCGGGCAGCCGATACTGAGCGCCAGGATCGTGGTGCTGCTGGCCGGCCTTGCCGCCATCAGCATCCTGTCCACCAACATCATCCTCCCGGCCTTTGCCGACATCGGGCAGGAACTCGGCGTGCCGACCCGGGCGCTGGGCCTGACCCTCTCCAGTTTCTTCATCACCTTCGCCTTGGCCCAACTCATCGTCGGGCCGCTGGCGGATCGGTACGGACGCAAGAAACTGGTACTGGGCGGTTTGTCCCTGTTCGTGGCGGGCACGGCTGTCGCGGGTTTCGCCACCACCCTGGAAACGCTCCTGCTCGGGCGTATTATCCAGGCCCTGGGCGTTTGTGCGGCGGCGGTGCTTTCCCGTGCCATCGCCCGCGATCTGTTCGAAGGCGAGAACCTGGCCCGGGCCTTGTCGCTGACGATGATCGCCACGGCAGCCGCGCCAGGGTTCTCGCCGCTGATCGGTAGCCTGCTGACCTCGACGCTGGGCTGGCGGGCGATCTTCGCCCTGGTCGCTCTGGCGGCCATCGCCATTGCGATCTTCTATGCCCGTGGCCTGGGGGAGAAACACCCGCCCGAGCGCCGGGCCCCGCATTCGCCGCTGAGTGTCCTGCGGGCCTATGGCGGCTTGCTGCGCGACCGCCGGTTCGTGCTTCCCGCCGTGTCGGTGAGCCTGTTGATGAGCGGGCTGTTCGCCTCGTTCGGCGCCGCCCCGGCGATCCTGATGAGCGGGATCGGCCTGACATCCCTGGAAGCCGGGCTGTACTTCGCGGCCACTGTGTTCGTCGTGTTCGCGGCGGGCATGGCGGCCCCGCACCTGGCTCGACGCTACGGCAGCCGGAAGATCACAGCCCTGGGCTTCGCCACGGCCCTGGCGGGCGGACTGGTGCTCATCGTCGGTCCCGCCGATCCGGGCCTGGCCTGGTATTCCCTGTCGATGGTGATTTTCCTGTGGGGCATGGGCCTCGCCAACCCTCTGGGAACAGCCATCACCCTGAACCCTTTCGGTAAAGAGGCCGGGCTGGCGTCAGCGCTGCTTGGCTTCCTGACCATGGGGGCGTCGGCGGTAACCACCTGGCTGGGGTCCGCATCGGACTTCGCCCCCGTCACCACCCTGGGTGTCACACAGGCCAGCGTCTGCCTGGTGGCGATCATCCTGTTTCTCTTCACCCATCGCACCTGAGCGGCAATCACCGCTCACCCGTGCCCTTGCTCGAAAAAGAACGATACGGATGACGTTCGGCCTCCTCGAGCAAGGCGGGTGGATTGTGCGGGGAACTCGAGCGCTGGAATCCCCACGCTCGACTTGCCGGATAAAAATCCTGGGTTCTGTAAGAAAAGCCTTGAGACGAAGGTCAGGCGAGGCTGTTTTCAACGCAACATGAGCGAGTATCAAGGCCTCTCGTACAGAGCCTAGATAAAGACCGCCACGGTCTGGCGTGCCCAAAGCACCCTGCGGCCGCTCTCGTCCCAGATTTCCATGTCTTGCAGGGAATAACCTTCCAGGGCCTGTCGGCTGAAGGCATTGATCAGGAACCAACGGCCAGCGGTCGCAGGCTGGGGCAAGTCGATCATCCATGACGCGGAACTGATGGCAGCCGGCTCGGTGAAGCAGGTCATGGCCGCAGGTGGCAGGCTGTCAGCCAATGCAATCAAGGCGACAGCCGGATCCACGCCTTGCGCATCCAGGTGGCGCACCCACATCAGCAACTCGGGATGGTCGGCTCCGGTCATCGGAAGGGAGCCTCCCGCCGGGCGCATTTCGAAATTGAAGGCACATGCCGGGGCAATCTGCCTGTCCAGATGCAACACCGGGTATCGGGTTGGCCCCGCGACGGCCGGGCGTCCCCATGCCTCATGGACGATCCGGCTGGTGCGGGGCAAGGCGAACGACAGCGTTGTACGCAGCGCCAGGTCATTACCCGACATGCAATCCACCGCGACCGAGGTCATCGAGCGACCACGGCGCAAGACGCTGGTGTTGAATGTCTGGGCATCCGTCACCGGGCCGATGAAGGAAACCTGCGCCGATTTGAAGGGCGGCAGGTCCGCGCCGGTCTCGAGCAACACTGTCTGCAACGACAAGGCCGCGGACAAACCGCCGAAGACCGTTCGGCCCTGGCGCCAGTTGTCCGCTGCCACAAACGGTGCAGCGGGATCGAACCGCTGGATGACCCCGGCCAACGAACTCATGCGGATCTCCTCTTTTTACGCACACGGACCGTTCAGCGCGATACGGCGTGCGCCTCCAGGACGGGTTGGTGGGCAGGCCCGGGCTTGATCTTGAACCAGAGCGAATACATCGCAGGCAGGAATATCAGGGTCAGCACGGTACCGGCGAAGGTCCCGCCGATCAGCGTGTAGGCCAGCGTTCCCCAGAACACCGAATGGGTCAGCGGAATGAATGCCAGCATCGCCGCCAGCGCGGTGAGGATCACCGGTCGCGCACGTTGCACCGTGGCTTCGACCACCGCGTCGTAAGGCGACAGGCCGGCCTGTTCGTTCACGTGGATCTGGCCGATGAGGATCAGGGTGTTGCGCATCAGGATGCCCGACAGCGCAATCAGGCCCACCAGGGCGTTGATGCCGAACGGCTGCTGGAACAGCAGCAGGATCGGCACCACGCCGATCAACCCCAGGGGCGCGGTGGCGAACACCATCAGCATGGCCGACATCGAGCGTACCTGGACGATGATGGTCAGCAGCATCAGCGCGATCATGATCGGGAACAGGGGCAGCAATGCCTTGTTCGCCTTTCCCGACTCCTCGACAGCCCCGGCCATCTGGATCCGGTAGCCGGGCGGCAGTCGCTCGATGATCGGTTGCAGCTGAGCCATGACCGCATTGGACACATCCGGCGGCTGGAGCCCTTCGGCGACGTCGCCGCGCACGGTGATGGTGGGCGTACGGTCACGGCGGCGCAGGAGCGAATCCTCCATGCGCGTCCCCACCGTGCCGACCTGCAACAGCGAGACTCGCTGGCCCTGGGCACCGGTCAAGGTGAAGGCACCGATCTGCGACGGATCCAGGCGCGTGTCGCCTGCCGAACGCGCGATCACCTGGACCGAACGGATATCCTCGCGAACCTGCGTGACGGGGGCGCCAGTGAGCAGGAACTGAAGTTGCTGGGCAACGTCCGTGGAAGTCAGGCCGAAAGCCTGCAGGCGATCCTGGTCCAGGGTGAGGTGCAACGTCGGGACACGTTCGCCCATGTCCGTATTGACGGTTCTCATCATCGGGCTGGCGGCCATTACTTCGCGCACTTGCGCGGCGATATCGCGCAGCACAGCGCGGTCCGGGCCCATGACCCGGAAGGCCACCGGGAACGGCGAATAAGGACCGAACACCAACTGGGTCACACGAACCCGGGCTTCAGGGGCCAGGCCGTCGGCCGCCGCTTGTCGAAGCCGTAGCTTCAGCGCGTCACGCTCCTCCTGGCTGGCGGTCAGGACAACGATTTTGGCGAACGAAGGATCAGGCAGTTCCGGTGCCATCGCCAGATAGAAACGCGGTGCGCCCTGTCCTATGTAGGCCGTGACGATGCGCGCTTCCGGCTGTTTCGCCAGCCAGGCCTCCACCTTGGCCGTGGCCGCATCGGTCTGCTCGATCGAGGTGCCGTAGGGCATCTGCACCTCCACCAGTACCTCGGGCCGGTCCGAGGTCGGGAAGAACTGCTTCTTCACCACCCCCATGCCCAGCACCGCCACGACGAACAGGCCGACGACGGATAACGCGACCAGGCCCTTGCGGCGAATGACACCACCCAGCAGGCGCCTGAAACGCTGGTAACGAGGCGTACCGTAGATAGCGGCGTGGCCGCCCTCCGGGGCCTTGATCGAAGGCAACAGCCTGACCCCCAGGTACGGCGTGAACACCACCGCGACGACCCACGAGGTGATCAGGGCAATGCCGACGATCCAGAACATGTTGGCGGTGTACTCACCCGCCGTGGACTTGGCAAAACCGTTGGGCATGAAGCCGATCGCCGTGACCAGCGTGCCCGACAACATGGGCGCCGCGGTATGGCTCCAGGCATAGGCGCTGGCCTTGATCCGGTCATAGCCCTCCTCCATTTTCACCACCATCATCTCGATGGCGATGATGGCGTCGTCCACCAGCAGCCCCAACGCCAGGATCAGCGAGCCCAGGGTGATCCGGTCGAAATCCTTGCCCGTCGCAGCCATCACGATGAAGACCGCGGCGAGGGTCAACGGCACCGCCGCCGCGACGACAATGCCCACGCGCCAGCCCATGCTCAGGAAGCACACCAGCAGCACCACGCCCAGGGCGGCGAAGAACTTGACCATGAATTCATTGACGGACGCGCTGATGTTGACCGCCTGATCCGTGACCTTGGTCAGCGTCAGGCCCAAGGGCATCTGCTCATTGATGGCCGTCGCCTCGGCATCGAGCGCCTTCCCCAGGTCGAGGCCGTTCCAGCCGTCGCGCATGACCACGCCCAGCAGCAGGGCCGGCTCGCCGTTATTGCGTACCAGGAAGGTGGCGGGGTCTTCATAACCGCGCCGGACTTCGGCCACATCGGACAGCTTCAGGGTCCTGCCCTGCACCACCAGCGGCGTATCGCGGATCTTCTGCAAGTCATCGAATGCGCCGTCCAGGCGGATGAAGACCTGGGGCCCCTTCGCTTCCACCGAACCGGCCGGCGTCATCAGGTTCTGGGCATTGAGCGCGTTGAAAATGTCCCGGGCAGAGATACCCAGCGTCGCCAGGTGCTCGTACGACAGCTCGACATAGATCCGCTCGGCCTGCTCGCCAATGATATTGACCTTCTTGACACCCGCCACATGCAGCAGGCGCTGGCGCAGGCCTTCGGCCTCCCGCACCAGCCTGCGCTGCGGTTCGCCCTTGGCCTTCAGGGCATAAAGGGCGAAGGTGACGTCGGCATACTCGTCGTTGACCATCGGGCCGATCACACCCGGCGGCAAGCCGTTCTCTTCATCATGAATCTTCTTGCGCGCCTGGTAGAACTCGTCCGCGACAGCCGAAGGCGGTGTGCTATCGAGCAGGTAGACGGTGGTGAAAGCCAGCCCCGGACGGGTGAAGGTTTCGGTGCGGTCGTACCAGCGCAGTTCCTGCATGCGCTTTTCCAGCTTCTCGACGACTTGATCCTGCATCTCCTGGGCCGTCGCACCGGGCCAGGCCGTGATCACGGTCATCTGCTTGATGGTGAATGCCGGGTCTTCCGCACGCCCAAGCTTGAAGAAAGCGTAGAGCCCGCCGATGGAAATCAGCAGGATCAGGAACAGCGTGATCGAGCGCTCCCGCACCGCCAGTGCCGACAGATTGAAGCCACTCATCGAGCCACCTCAGCCACAGGCGTGCGAAGGCTGACGGGCGACTCGGACCTGACCTGCTGCCCCTCGCTCAGAAGATGGGCACCCAGCGCAACGATGCGCTCACCGGCCTGCAGCGCGCCTGTCACCCGAGCGGTCTCGGCATTGTTCAAGGCCTGGATCGTGACGGGTCGCCAGGTCACCTGCCCCGGGTCGCCGGCCACGACCCAGACACCCGGGCCTTTTCCGGCATCATGGAGGGCGGCGATGGGTACTTGCACGTCATTGCCGTTGGCCGCCTGGCCATCGGCGATCGCCACCGTGATGGTCGAACCCAGGGTTGCGTTGGCCAGCGCGCCGTCCAATACGTAGCGCGCCTCGAATGTCCGGGTCTGCCGGTCCGCCGAATCGGACAACTGGCGCAGGTAGGCGCTGGCACCGCTGCGGTGCTGGCCATAACGCTCGACCGTCGCCGGCGAGCCCAGCGCCGGGCGCAGCGTTTCGGGCAACTGGATCACCGCCTCGCGCTGGCCCGAATGGGCGACGCGCACCACCACCTGGCCCGCACTGACGACCTGCCCGGGCTCGGCCAGGGTGTCGACCACCACCCCATCGGCATCGGCCACCAAGGTCGAATAGCTCGTCGCATTGGCTGCCACATCGGCCTCGGCCTGGGCCGCGTTGAGCTGGGCCTTGGCCGAATCGGCGGTCGCCTTGATCGCTGCATAGGCTGAAGCGGACACCGCTCCGATCGACACCAGGTCACGGTAGCGAAGTTCATCGTCAGCGGCCTGGCGGGCCCGTGCCGTGGCTGCCAGCACTGCCTGCTGCTGTGCACGGGCGGCCAGCCTCAAGTCATTGGCATCGATGCGCATCAGCGGCTGCCCGCGCTTGACGCTCTGGCCGGTATCCACCAGCCGCTCCAGCACTTTGCCGGAGACCCGGAAACCGAGGTCACTCTGCACCCGTGCCGCGACGATACCGGTGAATACCCGTTTCGCGGGATCGGCCGGCTGCACCACTTCGACCCGTACGAGAGGTGTTTGCAGGCGCGGATCGGGCGGCGCGGTCTCACTGCAGGCCACCAGGGCACATGACAACAAACCAAGCAGCATGAATGACAGGGAATGGCGCGGGATCATAACGACCTCTCGATAGCGGATGCGTTATGCTCATTCAAGTGACCAATTCTGTCAATGGTCACAAAACATCGACAAGGAAGAGCTTCCTGCCCGTCAGCAAAGGCGAAGGTTCATGAATGGGACTGGAACGGGCGATGGATGCCAGCGCACCCACCGCCGCGCCTTATGGCATCAGGCTGCGCAGGATCAGGTTGGAGATCAGGGTGGGGGCTTGCTCGACGTAGTCGAGGTTGTACTGCAATAACAGCGGGTTGGTGAACGGACGCAGCGACAGATGGATCGCCTCGACGGTTTCGTCCAGGGGGGTCTTGCGCTCGAACTCACCCGATTCCCGCCCTTCGCGCACGATATCCAGCACGAAGCGCCTGATCCGGGCGCTATAGACCTGCGAGCTGGGCCAGCGCTCCATCGCGGAAAACGCCGCGATGTCGTAGAGCTTGCGCTCATTGAAAAACAGGCTCACGCCCGTCTCGACCAGGGCCTTGACCAGGCGCCGCAGACGTTCGGTGCTGGACAGGCCTTCAACCTCGATGGCCTGTTCCACGGCGTCGACGATCTTCCCCAGGCAGTTGGAGCAGATGGCTTCGCCGATCGCCTGCTTGGAGTCGAAGAATTTGTAGATATAGGCCTTGGAAAAGCCGATGGCCTTGGCCAGGTCGGACACCGTGGTCTTGCCGTAGCCATACTGGCTGAAGTGCTCGTTGGCCGCCGCGACGATCTGGTCTCGAATGTCGTGATCGGCAGGGCCGCGAACGCTGGGCGATGGGGGGGATGGCTGGTTCATGGGGGCCAGCTTACTCATCCCGGGCCAGCTTGACAACTTGTGACCAAATCGTAATATCGTCACAAACCCCTCCCCTTTGCGAAGGTATTGCATGCCCCCTACTCCCCGTTTTGCCGTCATGCTGTGCTTCGGTATGGTCGCGGGCTGCGCGGCAGGTCCCGACTACTCCGAGCCCGACCTGCAATTGCCGGCGCATTTTTCCACCCAGGCGCCCGCACCGGGGCCGGATAGCGTTGCAAGAACCGACCTCGCCCGTTGGTGGGGCGCGTTCAACGACCCGCTCCTGAACCAGCTGGTTCGCCAGGCACTCGAGCAGAACCTGGACCTGGCCCAGGCCAGCGCAAGGATCGAACAGGCTCGCGCCGGACTGGGCGCCGCCAACGCAGCGCTGCTGCCGTCGGCCACCGTCGATGCCCAGGCCGCCCGGTCTCGCCAATCTTTGGAGACGCCGCTGGGCCAGGTGTTGAATTCAACCCCCTCCTACAACCGCTATGGCAACGCCTATGAGGCAAACTTGAACGCGGGCTGGGAACTCGACATCTCCGGTGGGCTGCGCCGCGGCAAAGAGGCCGCCCTGGCCGAGTACCAGGCCTCCCAGGCCGCAGCGGTGGCGACCCGCCTGGCGGTCGTGGCGCAAACGGCGGACCTCTATGTCAGCATCCGCGGCCTGCAGACACGCCTGGACATCGCCCGGCAGCAAGTCAAGACCCGGGAACAGCTTCTTTCCACCATCGAGCACTTGTATGCAAAGGGCCTGGCGCCCGAATTGCAGTTGCACCAGACCCAAGGATCGCTGACCCAGGCCCAGGCCAGCGTACCGGTCCTGCAAGCGGGCCTCGATGCAGCCATGAACGCACTGGACGTCCTGCTGGGCAAGCCACCGGGCACCTACCGCGGACAGTTCACCGAACCTGGCGCCATTCCGGGCGTGCCGAACCTGGCGGACATGGGCGCCGTGGCCGATCTCTTGCGGCGACGCCCGGACCTGATCGTCGCCGAGCGTCGCCTTGCGGCAGCCAACGCACGCATCGGGCAAGCCACTTCCGAGTACTACCCGAAACTCTCCCTGGGTGCGTTGCTGGGCACTGCCACGGCGGTGTCCAGTGGCAACCTGTTCAGCAATGACGCCAGCCAGGCTTCGGCGGTGCTGGGATTGCGTTGGAGACTGTTCGACTTCGCCCGCATCGATGCCCAGATCGACTTGGCGAAAGGCCAGGAAGCCGAAGCCCTGGCGGCCTATCGGCAGTCCGTCCTGCGGGCTTGCGAAGATGTCGAAACCTCCCTCTCGGCCTTGATCAATCGACAGCAACAGTCGATTCACCTGGTCCAGGGCGAATCCGCCTATGCCAAGGCTCGCTCGACCTCATTCGCAGCCTATGAGAAAGGCGTGGTCAGCCTGATCGAAGTGCTGGACGCCGACGAGCACCTCCTGGCGGCGGCGGATGGCAGGGCCCAGGCGCAAACCGAATCGGCTCGCGCCGCGATCGCCACCTTCAAGGCACTGGGTGGAGGCTGGCAACACGACGGCGTCGATGCCCGTTTCATTTCGAAAGCCCCCTGAGGGAACGCGGCACGACAACGCCCAGCGGTGCGGGCTGTGGCCTCAAGACCGATCAAGCCTTGACCATCAGTTCTCGCCGCGCCTGCGCGATCCCGTGCAGCAGCTCGATCACCCAGTCGATGAATACCCGTACCCGGGGCGAGAGCTGGCGGTGCGGCGGGTACACCAGCGAAATCGGCCAGGCCGGTACGGCAAAGGCCTGCAGCACCTCCACCAGACGCCCCTCGGCCAGTTGCCGTTGCACGTGGTACCGCGGGGCCTGGATCAGGCCAAAGCCGGCTTCACACGCCGTCACGTAGGCATCGGCATTGTTGACCGTCAGCTCACCCGGCACTTGCCACTCACGCACCTGCCCTGCCATCTCGAATTCGAACGGGAAATACCGTCCATTGCCCGCCCCGAAGCTGACAGCGCGATGTTCCGCCAGATCCTCCAGCCGGCGCGGCGTGCCGGAACGGGCGAGATAGTCCGGGCTGGCGCACGTCAACTGGCTCAAGCGTACGACCGGCCGCGCCACCAGCGCCTGGTCCGTGATATTGCCGGCCCGGATAGCACAATCCACCCCTTCGCGCTGCAGGTGCACCTGGTGGTCATGAAAGCCCAGGTCCAATCGCAACAGCGGGTATCGCTGATAGAAGTCTTGCAGGTGCGGCAGGATCCAGGTGCAGCCAAAGGCAATCGGCATGTCCACTTTCAACGTGCCGCAAGGCTGACTGCGTTGCGCCGACATCGAGCCTTCCAGATCGTCCAGATCGTCCAACAGCTGGCCGCAACGCTGATAGTAGGCCTCGCCGTCGAGTGTCGCCCGCACCTGCCGGGTGGTGCGCTGGAGCAATTGCACCCCCAGGTGCGCTTCCAGTTGCTGGATCAACAGGCTGACCGTGGCCCGTGGCAATCCCAGATCGTCCGCAGCCTTGCCAAAACCGCCCAGCTCGACGATACGTCGGAACACTTGCATTGCCTGTAACCGGTCCATCTTCGCGCCTCATTATTCGTGATTCACGAATAGTTAAACCAAATATCGCCACTTTATCCACTTCACTGTTCGCCGGAAACTGAACGGGTCATCCATGAACCAGGAGTCAATCTTATGAAGACCCGCCAATTAGGCCAGCAAGGCCCCTTCGTTTCCGCCATCGGCCTGGGCTGCATGGGCATGTCGGATTTCTACACCACGGGCGTGGACGAACCAGAGGCCATCGCCACCCTGCATCGTGCGCTGGAACTGGGAGTGACGCTGTTCGACACGGCTGACATGTATGGGCCGTACACCAATGAGGAGTTGCTCGGTCGTGCCCTGCGCGGCAAGCGCGAGGGCATCTGCCTGGCGAGCAAGTTCGGCCTGGTGCGCAGCGACGATCCCCATGCCCGGGGCGTCAATGGTCGCCCCGAATACGTCAGGCAATCGGTCGAAGGCAGCCTCAGGCGCCTCGGCACCGATTATCTCGACCTGTACTACCAGCACCGCATTGACCCGCAGGTCCCGGTCGAGGAGACGGTCGGCGCCATGGCCGAACTGGTCAGGGCCGGCAAGGTGCGCCACATCGGCATTTGCGAAGCCAGCGCCGAAACCATCCGCAGGGCCCATGGGGTGCATCCCCTGGCGGCGGTCCAGAGCGAATACTCGTTATGGTCCCGCGACCCGCAACACAACGACGTGCTGGAGACATGCCGACGCCTGGGCATCGCGTTCGTTGCCTACAGCCCTTTGGGCCGTGGTTTCCTGACAGGGGAATTGAAGAGCCCGGACGACTTCGCCGCCGATGACTATCGCCGCTTCAGCCCACGGTTCCAGGCAGACAATTTCAATCGCAACCTGGCGCTGGTGGATCGGGTCAAGTCCATGGCCGCGAGCAAGGGCATCAGCGCTTCGCAACTGGCCCTGGCCTGGGTACTGGCCCAGGGCGAACATGTGATCCCTATCCCGGGCACCAAGCAACGCAAATACCTGGAAAGCAACGTGGCGGCGGCAGCGGTCGCATTGAGTGCTGCCGAACTGGGCCAGCTCGATGAGATTTTCGGCGCCAAAGGCGTGGTCGCGGGTGAGCGGTACGGTGCCCAGACGATGAGCTTGCTCAATGGTTGAACCGCCTTCGCGGGCAAGCCCGTTCTGTCTGGGGGTGGGCTGTCATTTGGCCGGGATGCTTTGTGAGAGCGGGCAAGCCCGCTCCCTACAGGCGACCGTCGTGCCAGGCTCTGTACGAACGTATTGAGACGAAGGTCAGGCAGTTTTCAACGCTGCCTGAACGAGCATCAAGGCTTTTCGTACAGAGCCTAGCGGCGCTGGGCCTGCTTATGGGCATACATGGCCGCGTCCGCATCGGCCAGCAGGGTGTCGATGGACCCATGGCGCTGCGGCTGATACTCGATCTGGCCCACGCTGAAGCGGATGTCATAGCCGCGCTGCAGCATCGCATTGCGCTCATCCAGGATTTCCTGGAGCCGCGCCATGATCGACGTGATTTCCACATGAGAAGCCCCGGTGAGCAACGCCACGAACTCATCCCCGCCCAAACGGCCGATCACGTCGCTTTCGCGAAAGGCGATGCGCAGCACGTCGGCGAAGGTCTTCAGGGCATGGTCGCCCTCGGCATGGCCGAAACGGTCGTTGACGGCCTTGAACTCGTTGAGATCGAAGAACAGCAATGTCGCCGGGCGCCCCAAGCGATCACACACACTCAAGGCATGCTGGGCCAGGGTCTTGAACCCGCGTCGGTTGGACAGCAAGGTCAGTTCGTCCATGCTCGCCATCTGCACGGCGATCAATTCCTGCTCGGCCATGCGAGCCAGGTCGCGCAGTAATTGGCGCTCCTCGCCATCGAGCTTGCGCGGCCGGGTGTCGATCAGGCACAACGTGCCCAGCTTGCTTCCATCTTCCAGCCCCAACGGTTGCCCGGCATAAAAGCGAATGCCCGGCTCACTTACGACCAGCGGATTGTCGCTGAACCGCTCATCCTGCTCCGCATCGCAGATCTCCAGGATCTGGTCCTGCAGAATCGCGTGCCCGCAGAAAGAAATCTCCCGCGGTGATTGGCTCGCATCCAGCCCGGCGTTGGACTTGAACCACTGGCGATTGGCGTCCACCAGGGACACCAGCGCAATGGGCACGTCGAACAGGCGTCGGGCCAGTCGGGTCAACCGGTCGAACCGCTCCTCGGGCGCGGTGTCGAGCAGCTTGAGCGCTTGCAGATTCTTGAGGCGGGTAGCTTCGTTGTCAGGTTTACCTGGCGCGAGCATTGGAAACTCCATTGGCGGGACTTTTCGCAGTCTGGTCCAGGAGCAGTCTAGTCCAGCCCGTCGCCCCTTCCACTGCCGACCCAGCCGAACGGTAAATCCCGCGGATATCTACGGGCCAAGCCCTGGCCCTGTACGAATAATCTTGATACCAGTGCAGGTTGCATCGAAAACCGCCTCGCAATGCGCATGTACTCCAGTACACTGCGACGCAGGTCCAACACGAGGATGCCAGCCGATGAAGCCCGCCCCCCAAGATGACGCCCCGCGCTTCTGGCGTGACGCGGCGCTGCCTTTCATCGAAGCCCGGGCCATCGCCGACGGACGCAAGGTCTGTTATTCGCGTCATTCCCACGATCATTTCTCCATCGGGGCGATTACCGCCGGGTGCAGCACCTATCTTCACGAACAGTCGGCCTTGCGGGTGGAAAGCGGCACGGTGGTGCTGATGAACCCCGGCGACGTCCATGCCTGCAACCCGATCGACGATCAACCCTGGTCCTATGTGATGCTCTACGTCGATACCCAGTGGCTGAGGGACTTGCAACAGCGTATCGGCTTTGACCAAACCACGGATTTCCAGGGTTTCGCCACCACCCATAGCCGCGATGCCGAGCTGTTCGCCGCTTTGCAGGCGCTGTATGGGCTGCTGGTGGATGAACGGATCGACATCCGGCACAAACAGGCCGCCGCCGAGGCGTTCTTCACCGACCTGCAACAGCGCCTCAACCCGGCGGGTCGTCCGGACCGGGGCAGCCATCCGGGCCTGATGCGGGCGGCGCAATTCATCCACGATCACTGCACCGAAGCCCTGAGACTGGAAGACATCTGCAGCGCCGCGCAGCTTTCGCCGTCCTACCTGAGCCGGGCCTTCAAGCGCCATTACGGGATGACGCCCCATGCATTCCTGGTCAATCGCCGGATCCAGTTCGCCCGCCGCCAACTGCGCGAAGGCCGGCTGATCGCCGATGTGGCGCTGGACAGCGGGTTCGCCGACCAGGCGCATTTCCAGCGAGCCTTCAAGCAGCACCTGGCGGCGACACCCGGCCAGTATCGCGGCTGACGGCCAGGCCGGTTCAAGGCAGCAGCAGGTACACCGCGCTGGCCACCAGCAGCGCCGCCATCGACCGATTGAACAGACGCATGGCGGCCGGGTTGCCCAGCCAGGCCCGCAGGAAACTGCCGGCATAGGCCCAGCAACCCACCGAAACGTAGCAGATCACCAGGTAGATGGCTGCGAACTGCCACACCAGCCGCGCTTCGCCATCGGCCACGAAGGCACCCATGCCCGCCACGCAGGCCAGCCAGGCCTTGGGATTGAGCCATTGCATCAACGCGCCATGGAACATCGAGGGCGCACGCCCCTCCTGCGCTGCGCCGAGCTCTCCATCATCCATCGCCAGCTTCCAGGCCATGAACAACAGAAATCCCACGCCCCCCAGCTGAACCACCCGCGTAAGGCCGGGCCAGCGCTGCAACACTTCGTGCAATCCCAGGCCCATCAGCACCAGCAGCAACACGAACCCCAGGGTGGCACCGGCCACATGGCGCAAGGTGGCCCGGAACCCATAACGGGCCCCGGAACTGAGGGCCACGATATTGACCGGCCCCGGCGTAATGGAAGCCACCAGGGCAAAAGCCGCCATGGAAATAATCAGATTCATCGCATACCTTCTTCATGTCTGTGGGGTGGCGACCAGGGTAAATGCCGTGCTGGGCGGGGTATTGAACAAAACTGCCCAAGTGCGACGCGGCCAGCCGCCAGCCTTGGAACAGGCCCATCACTGTTGATTTTTTACGCAAACTTTACGCCGAACCTCTACGGAGAAATCGATACTCGGCGGCTCACTCAACCGGGCGCGCGCCATGTCTTTTGCGGTACTGCGGTTCATTGGTTTCATCCTCGGCATTTTCCTGATCACCCTGGCCGCCAGCATGGCGATCCCGCTCCTGACGCTGATGTGGTATGAGCGAAACGATGACCTGTCGGCCTTCCTGTGGTCGAGCCTGATCACCTTTGTCTGCGGCATCGCCCTGGTGGCCCGTGGCCGCCCGGCCCATACGCAGATACGCCCCAGAGACATGTACCTGCTCACCACCGCCAGTTGGGTCGTTGTCTGCGCGTTCGCCGCCCTGCCCATGGTGCTCATCCAGCACATCAGCTACACCGACGCCTTTTTCGAGACGATGTCGGGCATCACGACCACTGGCTCGACCATCCTGACCGGCCTCGACAATGCGTCCCCGGGCCTGCTGGTCTGGCGTTCGATGCTGCACTGGCTCGGCGGAATCGGCTTTATCGGCATGGCCGTGGCGATCCTGCCGTTGCTGCGGGTCGGCGGCATGCGTCTGTTCCAGACCGAGTCGTCGGACTGGTCGGAAAAAGTCACGCCGCGCTCCCACGTCGCGGCGAACTACATCCTGTGGATCTACACCGGATTGACTGCCCTGGCGGCCCTGGCCTTGTGGGGAGCCGGCATGACGCCCTTCGAAGCGATCAATCATGCGATGTCGCTGATTTCCACGGGCGGGTTTTCCACCTCGGATTCTTCCCTGGCTCATTGGCCTCAACCGGCCGTCCACTGGGTCTCGGTCGTCGTGATGATGGCCGGCTCCTTGCCCTTTACCCTTTATGTGGCCACGTTGCGTGGCCACAGGCGTGCATTGCTCAAGGACCAGCAAGTCAGGGGATTCGTCGGTTTCCTGGTCATTACCTGGCTGCTGGTCGGCACCTGGCTGAGCCTGAACAGCGATCACTCGTGGTGGGATGCGGTGCGTATCGTGGCGGTCAATGTGACTTCGGTGGTCACCACCACAGGCGTTGCGCTGGGCGACTACACCCTCTGGGGCAGTTTTGCCCTGTTGCTGTTCTTCTACCTGACCTTCGTCGGCGGTTGTTCGGGCTCAACGGCCGGCGGGTTGAAGATCTTTCGCTTCCAGGTGGCCGAGGCCTTGCTGATAGGCAGCCTGAAACAGCTGATCCATCCACGGGCGGTGATTCAGAAAAAGTACAACGACCATCCCATCGACGAAGAGATCGTCCGCTCGCTGCTGACCTTCTCGTTTTTCTTCACCATCACCATCGGTGGCATCGCCCTGGGCCTGGCGCTGATCGGCCTGGACTGGACAACGGCCTTGACCGGCGCAGCCACTGCCGTGTGCAACGTGGGACCGGGACTGGGGCCGATCATCGGGCCGGCGGGCAATTTCTCGACGTTGCCGGACGCGGCCAAATGGCTCTTGACCCTGGGCATGCTGCTGGGCCGACTGGAGATCCTGACCGTCCTGGTACTGTTCACGCCCGTGTTCTGGAAGTACTGAACGCTTCGTTTGCTGCTGGGTAACCGACCAATAAAAAGCCGCGACACCTCGATAGAGGCGCCGCGGCTTTTCATTGGCGATCAGCGATCGTTCTTGATCGAAGAGCTGGTCGCGTTGGTCAGGCCTTTGGTGTTGTGGGTGCCAGGGGTGGTGGCGGAGATTGCCGAGGCCTTGGTCAGGCCACGGGTGTCACGATCCTGCGCGACGCTCGAGGTCACCGAAGCGTGTGTCTTGCCGGCACGGTCGGTGCGGGTGGTACCGGTGTGAATGCCGCTCAGGCCATGGTCACGGGTACGGGTGGCCTTGCCGGCATGGTCGCTGCTCAAGCCGAAACCATGGCCGCTGGAGTCGCCGGACTTGCCATTGCCCTTGCCGCCGGCATGACCGCCGCCATTGCCGGCCCCATTGCCTCCTCCGTTGCCGCCGCCATTACCTCCCCCGTTACCGCCGCCACCGCCACCACCATTGCCGCCACCTGCGGCATAACTGGCGCCAATGGGCGACAGATCCGCTGGCAGCAAGGCCGAAGCACCCAGCATCAGGGTGCAGACCGCAACGGCGATAAGGGATTTATTATGTTTGGACATGATGTCTCCGAAAGACAAAATCAACGGTTGAGCCTTTAAGACTCAAAGGTTCATTTTTTGTTCGCGCAAATCCGACCGGCGACCGGAAATTCACTGTCGATTTTTCGGTGGAGCCGACCCGGGCGCGGATCTATGCTCAGCCCCATGAACCGACAAGACTCGCTGCTCCCACCCCACGCCGAGATGGTCCGCGCCATGCTCGAACGAGACACCGCCTACGAGGGGGTGTTCTTCACGGCCGTCAAGACCACCGGCATTTTCTGTCGCCCCGCTTGCACGGCGCGCAAGCCTAAGCCGGAGAACGTGGAATTCTTCGCCCATGCCGACGAAGCCATGTCCGCCGGCTACCGCGCCTGCCTGCGCTGCAAGCCGCTGGACGCCGCCGCCATCGCACCGGACTGGATCCAGGGCCTGCTCAAGGCCGTGGACGCCGAACCCGACCTGCGCTGGACCGACGCCCTGCTGTTGGAGCGTGGCATCGAGCCGCTGAAGCTCCGGCGCTGGTTCAAGCAGCATTTCGGCATGACCTTCCACGGCTACCTGCGCACCCGACGCCTGGGCATGGCGCTGGGAGGCATAAAGGAGGGAGCCTCCATCGACAATGCCGCGTTCGATTCAGGCTACGAGTCCCTGAGCGGATTTCGCGATGCCTTCGTCAAGTCTTTCCACATCACACCAGGTCGCGCCGCCCTCAGCGAACCGCTGCTGTTCACCCGCCTGACCACGCCATTGGGTCCCATGCTGGCCATGGCCGAACGACGCGGCCTGGTGCTGCTGGAATTTCTCGACCGCCCGGCCCTGACCCGGGAAATCGAAGAGCTGCAACAGCGCTACGGCTATACCGTCGCGCCGGGGCACAACCCGCACCTGCGGCAGATCGAAACCGAACTGGCCGACTATTTCGCCGGCAAGCTCACCACCTTCACTGTCACACTGCACATGCCCGGCAGTGCTTTCGCTGTACGGGTCTGGGCCGCGTTGCAAGACATCCCCTATGGCGAAACCCGCAGCTATGGCACCATCGCCGCCCGGCTCGGCAGCCCTGGCGCCAGCCGCGCCGTGGGCCTGGCGAACGGACAGAATCGCCTGGCCATCGTCATTCCCTGCCATCGGGTGATCGGTGCGGACGGCTCGCTGACCGGCTATGGTGGCGGGCAGCCACGCAAGGCCTTTCTGCTGCGGCTGGAACAAGCCGCGGTACAGGTCTCGTTGCCCCTGGCCTTCTGATCAGCCCGAACAGTGAACAGCCGATGCCCGTGCCCTACCACGAAGCCAGCGCCTTTCTGGCAAACCTCGACGAAGACTGGCGACAGCACGTCGAAACGGTGGGCCCCTGCCTGCTGCAACCCAAGCCGGCTCGCGATCCTTACGAGGCGCTGATGCGAGCCATCGCCTACCAGCAGCTGCACGCCAAGGCCGGCGATGCCATTCTCGGCCGGTTGCTGGCCCTGTTTCCGACGCAGGCCTTCCCTCGTCCCGAACAGATCCTGGCCACCGACTTCGAACGGCTGCGGGCCTGCGGTTTTTCCGCCGGCAAGATCGCCACCCTCCAGGGCATCGCCCAAGCGGCGCTGGACGGCGTGGTACCGGATTACCCGACGGCATTGGCCATGGACGATGAAAACCTGATCGAGCGCCTGGTCACGCTGCGCGGCGTCGGCCGCTGGACCGTGGAGATGCTGCTGATCTACAGCCTGGAGCGGCCGGACATCCTGCCAGCCGACGACTTTGGCGTTCGCGAGGGGTATCGGCGGATGAAAGGACTGGAGCGACAACCCGGTCGTCGGCAGATGATCGACATCGGCCTGGCCTGGAGCCCGTATCGGACCGTGGCGGCATGGTACTTGTGGCGAGTGCCCGGCCGCGGGAGCGCCTGATGCTTTTTTCCCACCCCGTTTGCTCACGCCCGGGACTGCCGGCCACTGCAAAGGGAGGCCTGCTGGCGAAAGCGTTCGAACGTCCAGCCTCGATCGGCTGTCAAAAACCCCGACGTCTCAAGCCAGCCGACGGAGGTCCCCATGCAGCTCGAAGGTTCCTGCCACTGCGGCGCGGTGTCATTCAGCCTGACCTGCGCCCACCCCTACCCTTACCAGCGCTGCTACTGCTCGATCTGCCGCAAGACCCAGGGCGGCGGTGGCTTTGCCATCAACCTGGGCGGCGACGCGCAAAGTCTCAAGGTGCGTGGCCGCCAGCACATCACGATCTACCATGCACGACTCAAGGAAGAAGGCGACAAGCGCGCCCACCGCAGCAGTGCCGAACGGCATTTCTGCTCCCTGTGCGGCTCGGGGCTGTGGTTGTTCAGCCCCGAATGGCCGGAACTGATCCATCCCTTCGCCTCGGCCATCGACACCCCGCTGCCGGTCCCGCCGGAGCACACTCATCTGATGCTGGGGTCCAGGGCGCCTTGGGTGGAAGTCGAAGCGCATCCGGGCGACCAGCGGTTCGATGTCTACCCCGAGGAATCGATTGCCCAGTGGCATGAACGCCTGGGCCTGACCGATGGCTGATGGTGTGCAGGGGCTGCGTCTATAGCGTCGGCACACCACTGTGGAAGCGCAATTCCACGTCCGGCGATTCGATCAGTTCCCGCTCCGCCTCACGCACCCTGTCGATCACCCGGGCAACGTCATCGGCATCACCGTACTGGTAGGCCAGCTTCAGGTAGCCCTGGAAATGCCGGGCCTCGCTTTTCAGCAGGCCGAAATAGAACTTGCCCAGTTCCTCGTCCAGATGCGGAACCAGGGCCTCGAAACGCTCGCAGCTGCGGGCTTCGATGAAGGCACCGACCACCAGGGTGTCCACCAGCTTGACCGGCTCGTGGCTGCGCACCACCTTGCGCAGCCCCGAGGCATAGCGCCCGGCGGAGAGCTGGCGCAGGCCGACCTTGCGCTTCTTCATCAGGCGCATGACCTGCTCGTGGTGCACCAACTCTTCCCGGGCCAGGCGCGACATCATGTTGATCAGGTCGACATGGGAATGGTACTTGGCGATCAGGCTCAGGGCGGTACTGGCGGCCTTGAACTCACAATTCTTGTGATCGATCAGCAAGGTTTCCTGATCCGCCAGCGCGGCCTGGACCCAGGCATCGGGCGTGCGGCAGCCGAGGAATTCATGAATGTCGGGAAGGGTCATGGGGCTCACGGAAAAAAGGTAGACCAGCAAAGGGCGCCGATTATACCGGCCTGCTCCCAGACCACCAGCCATTGCCGTTGATATGCATCAAGTCCACGACTGACCGGCAACAACTATAGTTGAGCAACACCCTGCCTTTTCATTGCTGGAGACGCCGATCATGCAAGCCATTCGCAGCATTCTGGTGGTCATCGACCCCGAACACTCGGAAAGCCTGGCGCTCAAGCGCGCCAAGCTGATCGCCGGAGTGACCCAGGCCCACCTGCATCTGCTGGTCTGCGATAAAAAGCATGACCACGGCGGCATGCTCAGCGTGCTCAAGGCCGGCCTGGCAGCCGATGGCTACAGCGTCACCACGGAACAGGCCTGGAACGAGAGCCTTCACGAGACCATCATCGATGTGCAACAGGCCGAAGGTTGCGGCCTGGTCATCAAGCAGCACTTTGCCGACAGCCCGCTGAAAAAAGCCCTGCTCACCCCGGCGGACTGGAAACTGCTGCGCCACTGCCCGACCCCGGTGCTGCTGGTGAAAACCGCAGGTTCCTGGAAGGACAGAGTGATCCTGGCCGCCGTCGACGTGGGCAATGCCGACGAGGAACATCGGCACCTGCACAACACCATCATCGATCATGGCTATGACATTGCACTCCTGGCCAAGGCGCACCTTCACGTGATCAGCGCCCATCCCACCCCGATGCTGTCGTCCGCCGACCCGACGTTCCAGCTCAAGGAAACCATCGAAGCCCGTTATCGCGAACAATGCCGGGCATTCCAGGCCGAATTCGATATCGACGATCAGCACCTGCACATCGAAGAGGGCCCGGCGGACGTCCTGATCCCTTACATGGCACGCCGGCTCGAAGCGGCCGTGACGGTGATCGGCACCGTGGCGCGCTCGGGATTGTCAGGGGTCCTGATCGGCAACACCGCCGAAGCGGTGCTCGACACGCTGGAAAGCGATGTGCTGGTGCTCAAGCCCCAGGAGGTGGAGGATCACCTGGTGGAGCTGGCGGTCAAGGAATGATCCTGGACATTCGAGAATCGCCATGGCGACCGAACTGATGGGCGTATGTGGGGGGGCCTATCGGGGGGATGCCGCCAGTCGCTCACTTGCCTGCGACTGGCGGCCCAGGGTCTATGGGTTGTTGCGGTAGCAGATTGTCCACCAGCGGGATGTGCCTGGACTCTCTATGGATGCGTGAGGTCCATTTGTGACACTACTGAGATCCCGCCACATGGTAGTACCACCCGGGTCGTCTGCTAGCCAAATAGAACCTGGAGTATTTGACCAACCATACGCTGTCAAATTGCCCCACTCACTCCAAAGCCGCCCCACTTTTCTCGTAAGGTGGAAGGTGTAATCTGGGATCCTGGCCGCTCGATAACCCTTGGCGGTATTGGCCTGCACGAACTGATAATGCTCGGCCACAGTGCGTATTGCCAGCGTCTCCATCAGGAACCATTTACTGGGGGCGTTGAGGGTATAGGCAATGGAGCGCCCGCCAGCATCGCGGGCAGTAAGGGTGACGCTGCCTGTCCAGGCGCGGGCAAAGGTGACTTTCCCTGAACCGTCAACGGTTACCTCCGCCTTGGAGGAGGAATACACCACGGGCGCGACGGCGCGGCTGACGGTCCGCCCGAAAAACACCCCGTCAAAAGCGGTCACCGGCTGGAAGGACTCCGTATTCCAGCCATTGATGGTGAAACTGTTCCAGGCAAGGCCCAGCACGCTCAATGGAAACCTCAGGGACTCGCCGTAAGGCAGTCCGCCGCGGGTGACTTCGTAGAACACCTGGACCGTGCGCGCGCTGTTGGGGAACAAGGTGGCCTGGGAGATGGCGTATTCAAGCGGGGCGGGCGGTGTCGCGACGCTCTTGGTCTGCGTGGCGCTGCCATCGGCGGTCCCTTCGAACACCATTTTCACCTGGTCGCCAGGCTGCATGCCGTCATACTCTATGCGAACGGTAATGCCGCCGGGCAACAGGCTCGGGTCCACCTGAGCGTTCGCGTCGGCCTCGACCACCACGGGCCGCCGCAGATCCGACCGTGACCCGACCTCCAGCGTGCGCACCGCCGACTCAGGATTTTCGCCATACAGCCCACGCGCCTTGAAGCTGTGCCATCCCCTCCTGAGCCCGGTCACCGTCAGGCTCCAGTCACCCGCGTCACTGACGTTGGCGGTTCCCTTGAGCTCTTCGCCGTCGAAGACCTGGATCTGACGGTTGGCTTGTACGTGCGATGAATCGGTTTTCTCGAACATGGTGGCGCAACTCCTGTCGGGGAAGATGTTGGAGTCTATTGAGCGGTGCAAACGAGAGGCTGGCTACTGTCAGAACCAACAGGTGGACGGCTCTATCCGATAAACGGAGCCGACGCCGCAGGAGCATGAGAAGAAGCGACGCGGCTCCTCCCCTGCTGGACGGCCTCAGCCACCCAGCGACCGCCGAAGCGGTGCTCGACACGCTGGAAAGCGATGCGCCGGTGCTCAAGCTCCAGGAGGGGGGATCAACCGCCCATCGCATCCTTGAGGAAACCCGGCGCGATGTAGCGCTGGTAGTGGGCTTCGGACAGCAGGAAGAATTCCCGATCGATGGCATCGCGCAAGTCGGGCAGTTCCCAGTCGCGAAACTCCGGCAACAGCACCATGCCGTAGGCTTCCAGGTTGTTGATCACCCGCGCGCCCCGGGCGATCAGTTGATAAGCCCAGCAGTACTCCGACTGCTGCGGCACGAAGCGGATCTGCCGTGTCACCAGTTGCTGGCGCAGCAGCTCCGGCTCGAAGACCTCCAGCTTGGCCACCATCACTTGCACCAGCAGCTTTTCCAACCGCAGCCACACCGCCCGTTTCTCATCCTCGTTATAGCCGTTCCAGTGGATCACTTCATGGTGGAACCGCTTGCAGCCACGGCACACCAGGTCACCGTAGACAGTGGAGCAGAGGCCGACGCAGGGGGTCTTGATGAGCTGGTTGGGCATAGGACACGCACACGCAAAAGCAGGACAGGCCGGCATGTTAGCCCTTTGTCTAAGATTGATCACCCCTTCAAACTTGCTGGCCCAACTTACCTTTAATCTTTTTTTCCCGTAGAATCAGCCAGCCTTTTAAGGCGCCAAATGTCCGTTAGAAGCTGTTTTCAAAGCGTCACGAGCACAGTCGTTCCTTCAGAACGGTGTTGGCGAAGGGTCTTTCCAGCGGGGAAAGCCCGACGCCAACCCTCATCAGCTCCCCGTTCTGCAGGCGTAAAACTTTGAAAGCAGCTTCTGTGAGGAACCCCGGCAACGCTGGCATGGTGGCTCAAAAAGCCTCCGACGCGCATGCGTACCGCGGGCTCCTGGATGAGCGTCCCGGACACCCATTTGGGACCACTGATGAGGGTAATACTGTGCTTGAAGCCTACCGCAAACATATCGAAGAGCGCGCAGCACTGGGTATCGTTCCCCAGCCGCTTAACGCCGAACAAACCGCAGGCCTGGTCGAGCTGCTGAAGAATCCCCCGGCTGGCGAAGAAGCTTTCCTCGTTGACCTGATCACCAATCGCGTTCCACCAGGAGTCGACGAAGCCGCCTACGTCAAGGCCGGCTTCCTGTCCGCCCTGGCCAAGGGCCAGGCCCAATCCCCCCTGCTGGACAAGAAGCGTGCCGTCGAACTGCTCGGCACCATGCAGGGTGGCTACAACATCGTGACCCTGGTAGAGCTGCTGGACGACGCCGAACTGGCCCCGGTAGCCGCCGAAGAGCTCAAGCACACCCTGCTGATGTTCGACGCCTTCCACGACGTGGCTGAAAAAGCCCGCAATGGCAACGTCCACGCCAAGGCCGTCCTGCAATCCTGGGCCGACGGCGAGTGGTTCAAGAAGCGTCCCGTACTGGCCGACAAGATCAGCCTGCGGGTCTTCAAGGTCACCGGCGAGACCAACACCGACGACCTGTCCCCTGCCCCTGATGCCTGGTCCCGCCCGGACATCCCGCTGCACGCCCTGGCCATGCTGAAAATGGCCCGCGACGGCATCGTGCCCGACGAGCAAGGCAAGACCGGCCCGATGAAGCAGATCGAGGAAATGCGCAACGGCGGCTTCCCGATCGCCTACGTTGGCGACGTGGTCGGTACCGGTTCGTCGCGTAAGTCGGCGACCAACTCGGTCCTGTGGTTCTTCGGCGACGACATCCCGTACGTGCCGAACAAGCGTGCCGGCGGTTTCTGCTTCGGCAGCAAGATCGCCCCGATCTTCTACAACACCATGGAAGACGCCGGCGCCCTGCCGATCGAATTCGACGTGTCCAACATGAACATGGGCGACGTGATCGACCTGTACCCTCATGCTGGCAAGGTCTGCAAGCACGGCACCGATGAAGTCCTGACCACCTTCGAAATGAAGACTCCGGTCCTGCTGGACGAAGTCCGCGCCGGTGGCCGCATCCCCCTGATCATCGGCCGCGGCCTGACCGAGAAGGCCCGCGCCGAACTCGGCCTGCCACCTTCGGACCTGTTCAAGAAGCCTGAAGCACCGGCCGAAAGCAGCAAGGGCTACACCCTGGCGCAGAAAATGGTCGGCAAGGCCTGCGGCGTGAAGGGCGTTCGCCCTGGCACCTACTGCGAGCCGAAGATGACCACCGTCGGTTCCCAGGACACCACTGGCCCGATGACCCGTGACGAGCTCAAAGACCTGGCTTGCCTGGGCTTCTCCGCCGACCTGGTCATGCAGTCGTTCTGCCACACCGCGGCCTATCCAAAGCCGATCGACGTCACCACCCACCACACCCTGCCTGACTTCATCATGACCCGTGGCGGCGTGTCCCTGCGTCCAGGCGACGGCATCATCCACAGCTGGCTGAACCGCATGCTGCTGCCGGACACCGTCGGCACCGGTGGCGACTCCCACACCCGCTTCCCGATCGGCATCTCCTTCCCGGCCGGTTCCGGCCTGGTAGCCTTCGCTGCCGCCACCGGCGTCATGCCGCTGGACATGCCGGAGTCGATCCTGGTTCGCTTCAAGGGCAAGCTGCAGCCAGGCGTCACCCTGCGTGACCTGGTTCATGCCATCCCTTACTACGCGATCCAGAAAGGCCTGCTGACCGTCGAGAAGAAAGGCAAGAAGAACGCCTTCTCCGGCCGTATCCTGGAGATCGAAGGCCTGGAAACCCTGACCGTCGAGCAAGCCTTCGAACTGTCCGACGCTTCGGCAGAACGTTCGGCAGCCGGTTGCACCATCAAGCTGTCCAAGGAATCCATCGCCGAATACCTGAAGTCGAACATCACCCTGCTGCGCTGGATGATCGGCGAAGGCTACGGCGATGCCCGCACCCTGGAGCGTCGTGCCCAGGCGATGGAAGCCTGGCTGGCCAACCCGGAACTGCTGGAAGCCGACAAGGACGCCGAGTACGCCGAAGTCATCGAGATCGACCTGGCCGAGATCAAGGAGCCTGTGCTCTGCGCGCCGAACGACCCGGACGACGCCCGCCTGCTCTCCAGCGTCGCTGGCGAGAAGATCGACGAAGTCTTCATCGGTTCGTGCATGACCAACATCGGCCACTTCCGCGCGGCCGGCAAGCTGCTGGATCAGGTCAAGGGCCAGCTGCCGACCCGTCTGTGGCTGTCGCCGCCGACCAAGATGGACGCTCACCAGCTCACCGAGGAAGGCTACTACGGCATCTACGGCAAGGCCGGTGCACGCATGGAAATGCCAGGCTGCTCGCTGTGCATGGGTAACCAGGCACGCGTCGAGCCGAACTCCACCGTGGTATCCACCTCGACCCGTAACTTCCCGAACCGTCTGGGTGACGGCGCGAATGTCTACCTGGCTTCGGCCGAGCTGGCATCCGTGGCATCCATCCTGGGTCGGCTGCCGACCGTCGAGGAGTACATGGAATACGCCGGCAAGATCGACAGCATGGCGGCGGACGTATACCGCTACCTGAGCTTCGACCAGATCGCCGAGTTCCGTGAAGCGGCTGCAAACGCCAACATCCCGGTCGTTCAAGCCTAAGGCTTCAACGCTCGACTAAAACGCCGCCCTTCTTGCGAGGGGCGGCGTTTTTTTATGCCTGTAATTTCGATGCAACCTGAACTGACGCCATCGCGAGCAGGCTCGCTCCCACAAGGAATCCAGTCAGGATGTCAGGGAATAGACCAGCGCGGTAATTGCCACAACCCCTACCAGCGTCACGAACACATTGGACGCCTGGCCGCGGTAACGGGCCATGGCCGGGACCTTTTGGATGGCGTACATCGGCATCAGGAACAGGATCGCCGCAATTACCGGGCCGCCCAGGGTTTCGATCATGCCCAGGATGCTCGGGTTGAGCGTGGCGACGATCCAGCACACCACCAGCATGAACATCGCCGTCAGGCGATCCAGGGTCTTGGGCGCCGGACGGCGGCCGCTCTTGACGATCAGGCCCTTGAGCCCCTCGCTGGCACCGATGTAATGCCCCAGGAACGATTTGGAAATCGCCACGAACGCGATCAACGGCGCGGCGAAGGCAATGGTCCGATTGCTGAAGTGATTGGCCAGGTACGACAGGATCGACAGATTCTGCGCCTTGGCTTCGGCCAGTTGCGCCGGCGACAGGGTCAGCACGCAACTGAATACAAAGAACAGCACCATCACCACCATCAGCACATGGGCGCGAGACAGGATCTGCGAGCTGCGCGCCTGGGCGTTCACACCGTAGCGACGCTTCTGGTCCACCGCAAACGCCGAGATGATCGGCGAGTGGTTGAACGAGAACACCATCACCGGGATCGCCAGCCACAGCGTGTGCAGCAAAGCCGACGGCTCGGGCAACGTGGACGCCGTGGTCAGGATGCCACCGTTCCAGTGGGGGATCAGGAACACTGCCAAAAACAGCAACGCAACGATGAAGGGATAGACCATCAGGCTCATGGCCTTGACGATGGCCTGCTCGCCACACCGCACCACCGCCAGCAGGCCCAGGATCAACACCAGGGACAACACCGCCCGCGGCGGCGGCTGGATGTGCAGCTGGTGCTCCAGGAAACTGCCCACCGTATTGGTCAGCGCCACACTGTAGATCAGCAGGATCGGGAAGATCGCAAAGAAGTACAGCAAGGTGATCAGCGCGCCCGCCTTGATCCCGAAGTGCTCTTCCACCACCTCGGTGATATCCGCGCCGTCTCGACCGGACAACACGAAACGGGTCAGGCCCCGGTGCGCATAGAACGTCATGGGGAACGCCAGCAATGCCAGGATCAGCAGTGGCCAGAAACCGCCCAGTCCGGCATTGATGGGAAGGAACAGAGTGCCTGCTCCGATGGCGGTGCCAAACAGGCCCAGCATCCAGGTGGTGTCGTGGCGACTCCATTGACTGAGGGTGGCTGGGGCTGTCGCTTCAAAGCGCTCTTCGACGCTATTGGCCTGATCATTCATCCGGTCGGATCTCCGCTGTCCGGTCACGTGCACCCGGCCAGGACGAGTCGGAAAAGCCCGACAGGCAGCGCCCTGGCCGAAACAGGGGCGCGATTGTCCGGGATTAGCGAGCAGAAGCAAAGACTTAGCTGAGGAGCGGTGGTGCGGATCAGCACATGGGTTGTGGGTAATGCCCGTGAGCAGGCTGGCGGCCCTATCGCCACATTGCGCCAGCTCCTACACTCAGGACAGATTGAAACGATTCCAGAGCACCATGAGCCATACTGCACAAAACCCCGTCGCCGCAGGCTCGCCCACACTTTTTTCTCAGCCCGATTGCCCACAGGAGCACAGCATGCCCGCAACCGTCCTGGTACTGGTTGAAACCGTCAATGAATACCTGCCGATTCTCGAGCGCCAGGGCTATCACCTGGAACTGGCGCCGACGCCTGCCGAACGCAGGGCGGCGATCTTCGAGCATGGCGAGCGGTTCAACGCGGTGCTGACGCGCGGTCCCCTGGGCCTGACGGCGCAGGAGATTGCCGCACTGCCCAACCTGCAGATCATTTGCGTGATCGGCGCCGGCTACGAGCAGGTGGACCTGCAGGCCGCCCGGGAGCGCGGCATCGTGGTAACCAATGGTGCCGGGGTCAACGCTTCATCGGTGGCCGACCATGCCATGGCGCTGCTGCTGGCGCTGGTGCGCGATATTCCTCGCGCCGACGCCTGCGTGCGCCGGGGCGAATGGGCGAAGGTCATGCGCCCCTCCCTGGCCGGCAAACGGCTGGGGGTGCTGGGCCTCGGCGCGGTAGGGATGGCGATCGCCAAGCGGGGCGCCCTCGGTTTCGACATGAGCGTCAGCTACCACAGCCGCCGGGTGCGCAACGACGTGCCCTACGCCTACTGCGCCACGCCTACGGAACTGGCCAGGGTTTCGGATTTCCTGGTGGTCGCCACACCCGGTGGCCTCGACACCCGGCAGTTGATCAACAAACAGGCCCTCGATGCCCTGGGGCCCAACGGTTTCCTGGTGAACATCGCCCGGGCCAGCGTGGTCTCGACCGCCGACCTGATCAGCGCCCTGGAATATCGACGCATCGCCGGAGCGGCCCTGGACGTGTTCGACCACGAGCCTGAAGTGCCTGACGCCTTGAAGCACCTGCCCAACGTCGTCCTGACGCCCCATGTCGCCGGCCTTTCACCGGAGGCGACCCGGGGCACCGTGGAACTGGTGGGCCAGAACCTGAACGCATTCTTCGCCGGCAAGCCGGTACTGACGCCGGTGCCGTTGCCCGAGCCGCTACCTTAGAGTACTCCCAGCAGGGTCCACACCCGCCGGGACTCGGCATCGGCGCTGATCAATTCCCCCAACAGCTCGCTCAGCGGCTTGTTGCCCCATTCCACGCCGCGCCGGATCAGGTATGGCACCGGGCTGTGGGGCTCGGTACGCGCCAGGTAGGCAGCGATGACCAGCAATTGTCGATAGGCTTCCTCGCGGCTGGCCGGTTCCTGGAAAGCCTGGAGCACAGGGCTTTGCGCATCGGACGTCGACGGCGCAAGCGTCGGCGGCGCCTGCACCGGTACCGTGGAGGGTTGTTGTGGATGCATCGCAATGAACTCCTCTACCAGTGCCAGCAGGGCCTGGATCACGTCCTGCAAGGATTTGTAGCCCGGCGCCAGTGAGCCCAGGTAAGTATCGCTCCAGGCTTCGAGCCGCTGCAGGTGTTGCAGGCTCAACATCAGGGTGCCCTGGCGATGCAACCAGAACGACAACGGCGTGCTGCGAATCAACTCACTGAGTTTCTTCTGGTCGCTGCGGGCGGCTTCCGCCGATGCCGTGGCGTTCTTGCTGTCGTTGACCTGCACTTGCTGGCGCTGCAGGCGTTGCCAGTCATCCAGGCAGAAGCGGTCGAAGGACGGGTCCCGGCCATCGAACAAGGCCACCCGGGTCAACAGCACCTCGCCATAACGACGAGCCAACCACTCCAGCGGAATCACCCGCCATGACTGGTCGCCCTCATCGGCCATGGGGTGCAGTTGCTCGGGATACCGCTCGCACAGGCCCGCCACCAGGGCCAGGCTGCCCGGCAGGCCGTCCAGCCCGCTCAGGTGCAGCCAGGCCTCCCCCAGCCAGGCGCTGATCATCAAGTCCTTGCTGCGCTCGAGCAGCAGCGCCGTGGCGAGTCTTTCCAGCTCCGGCCAGTGGGCGCGCTTGACCGAGGCTTGCCAGACGCCAGTGGGCAGGCTGGTGTCGTCCTCACGGCGCAACTCCCGCAGTTGGTCGTATTCCGCTTCGTAGCGCAGGTCCTGGCCGCAAGGCGATTCGGCGCCAATGGGCTCGAGCAAGCGAGCGATCAGATCAGGCAGAGGGGATATCGGTACGCTCACAGGCCCTCCTCACGGGTGGCGACGGCGGGGCTCGACGAGGTCGCCATGAAAGGTGAACGGGGTGCCCGGGTCGGCGGTGGCACAATCGACAGGGGCAGCTTCGACCCCTGGCTCATCAACGACAGGCGCAGGAACATCAGGGTCTGCTGTGTGGTGCGGGCCTGGGTCTGGAGCTGGGCGGTCACCGGCAACTGCAGGGTCAGCGGGAAATCGGTGTAATCGACGTTCGGCTGGCGCTGGGCCGACACCTGCGCACGCATCAGGCGCAGCAACGACCACGGCCCCTGGTATTCCCAACCGGCTTCCAGGTCGCGTACCACCAGGTTGGGCTGCAACGGGTCATTGGCCGGCCGCTGGTAACCGTTGCGGGCCCAGCGCAGGGTCAGCCGCACGGGTTGCCCGACCATCCAGCGCAGGTTCTGCTGGGGTTCGCCGGGGTAGCCGATCTGCTGGTTGCCAGTGTTCAGCCCCCAGGCGATCACCTGGTCGGCACCGCGCTCTTCGTCGCGATCGGTGCGCCAGCGTACATCCATCTCCACACCGAGGATCCCGCTCTTGTCCCGCACGAACAGCGGTCCCAACCAGGTCCCGGCCTGTTTCAGCCGGTTGAGGAAATCCTCCGCGGCCAGCCGCTCCGGCGTCTGGCTCAGCGCCAACCCGGCCTGGGCCAGGGGCAGGCGCGTGTCGATCAGCTCCAGCAAACGCTGCACCCGCGCCGGATCGGCGTCACTGGCCCGCGCGTCCTGGGAAAACGGAAAACGCCCGGCCAGGTACTGGTTGAAGTAATCGGCCACATCGTTCCAGGCGGCCGCCGCCTGGCTTTGCTGCAGATACAGGCAGCGCTGCAGGGCGCTCTGCTGCAACGCCACGGCACGCCGGGCCAGGTCGCCGCGCCCGCCGGACAGTTGGGTGGTCTGCAGGATCTGCCCGCAGGACGCCGTATCCATTTCGATGAAATCCCGGCTCACCAATTGCGTCAGTTGCGCCGCCGAACTGGCCGGATTCTGGTTCTTGTATTTGAGCAACTCGTCGTTCATCGCCATGAAGCGCGACACCTGGTCATGCTCCGAGGCCGACAGGTTGTCCTGCTGGACAATCAGCCATTCCAGGGCCGGCATGCGTTGCTCGGCAATCTGCAGCATGGCGTCGAACTGCTGGTTCAGGCTCAGCTTCAGCCCTTGCGGATCGCTGGCACCATACAGCTGCAGGCCGAAGTTCTTCGAGCCGTCCCAGCGCTGGATATCGGCCCGCTGGCTGAACAGCGGCTGGGCATCGATTTCCTGCAGGCCGCTGTTGATCTGGGCCAATGCACGGCGATTGAGCAGGCGCTGGAAACGCACCGCCAGGTCGCCACGATTGACGTCCATGAAGGCTTTCTGCAGTGCGACGGCCTGGGAAGCCTGCACGTTGAAGCCCATGCCCGGCCATTGCTCGTCGCTCTCATCCAGGCTCAGCCACATGGCCCGCGCCGCCGCGCCTTCGGCGGCCTGGATCAGCGCGTCGCGGTACGCCGGCGGAATGCGTGGCAGCTCGTCATTGGCGTAGCTCTTGTAGCTGGCGAAGTAGTTCAGGGCCACGCTGAAGTCGTCGCTGCCGCTGCCCATACCATCGGCGGTGCCGACGGACGGGGCCTTCTGCAAGGCCAGGGCGACGAAGTCACGCTTGAACAGGGCCTGCACCGCGTCGTCCAGGGCCGTGACATGTTCTTGCAGCACCAGCAGGCCGCTGCCCTGCTGGACCAGCAGGTTGTCCCGGGACCCGCTCTGCACGATCCACTGGTCGCGAAAGCTCTGCTGCAACTTCGCCGCCTGGCTTTGCAGATCCTGTTCCAACTGCGGCCCAAGCAGCGCGCTGTGGCTGACCTTGTCCATCAACTGGCTGTAGCCGGGCACCAGGTCCTGGCCCTTGCCCCGGCTCCAGGCCGCATTGGTCAGGCTGACCAGGGTCTGCAGGTCATCGATCAGCGCCATCAGGTCTTCCAGCTCGCTCAACGAGTTGCCACCGCCCGCCTCCAGCCGTTGCAGGTGCAGCTTGAGGTAACCGGCCTGGCGCACGAAGTTGTCGGCGAGAAAATAATGATCGAGCCAGCGTTGCATCAGGCCGGTGAAATTGTCGGAGACCACCGGGCGCGCGGCGTTCAGGTCCAGGCCCTTGAGATCGGAGTTCTGTGCATCGAACAGCACCCGGTTGTAGAACCGCGCCCGGCCCAGGGTGCCAGGGTTGAGGTTCAACGACAGGGCGTTGTTGCTCAGTTGCACCAACTCGTCCAGCGGCGCCTTGGGGTTACTGATGACCTGGTTGAACAACTGGTTGTGCTGTTCGAGGCGGACCGCGCGCTCCACCAGGTCCCTGGCCTTCACATAGCTCTGCCACTGGGCCGGGTCATCGCTCTGCACGTTGCCGCGACGCTCGGTGTTGCGGATGGACTTGAGTTTCTCCAGGTCCGATACCAGCAGGTCACGCAACGGCAGGATCCAGTGGTGCCGCGCGGTCTGGCGCAGACCCTGTTCCAGTTGCGTGTCCACGGAGGAAAACCACGAGGTGGGAAAGACCACCGAGACGAAGCGCCAGCGCGGGGCTGTTTCCAGCACGTTCCAGTAGTTCAGTACATTGAACCGGGTCGGCTCCAGTTGCGGTTCGTCAGGATCGACCACCATGTGGTTCTTGTGGGCGCGCAACACCAACTGCGACAAGCCCTCGGCTTGCTCCACCGAATCGTGCCAGACCCAGAGCATGCCCCCCAACCAGACCAGCCCGACCACCAGCGCGACCGCGCCGGCCAGCCGATGCCAGCGCTGGCGCAAGCGCAGCAGCCGCGGCACCGGCTGGGCCAGGCCGCGCTCAGCCACCAGCCGGCGGGTCCACAGCTGCCGGGCGAACACCGTTTGCCGCAAGACCTTGTCGTCGGCAGGAAAGCCGTCCCCGATGGCAGCCGGTGCCTGGCTGGCGGTGAAATACACGCCGCGAAAGCGTGGGGCTTCACCCTGGACATTGCCCTGGAACACCGGCTCCAACAGCACCTGCAAGGCCCGGCGCAAGCCTTCGAAGCGCTCCGGCAGAGCATACAGGTCGCCACTCAACTGCCCCGACAGGGCGCCGATTTCAATGATCGACTGCGACAACGCGGCATGGACCTGATCCAGGGCCTGGTCGCTCCAGTGCGACTGCCACGCCGCCTCCGGCGAGTACGGCGAGGACCAGCCCACTATCGATTCACGGGCGTCGCCCGGCAGCGCGCTGACCAATTCCTGGAAGCTGGGCATTTCTTCCATGCCGGTGATCACCACATACACCGGAAGGCTCAGGCCGAAGCGCTGCAACAGGTCGATGAAACCTCGCCGGACCTTGAGGCTCAGCTCGGTGGTGTGCTCGATATCGTCGAGCTTGTCGAACGGCACCGTCCAGATCACCGCGTCCAGCGGGCGCCGACTGCGCAAGCGCAGGATCAGTCCCAGCAAACGCCACCAGTTGCCCCGTTGCCGGTTCATGCCTTCGTCGGGCAGGAACAGCGCCTGGGGCACCACCAGCACCGCGCCTTCGGCATCCGACCACCAACGCCCGAACCACGCCACCCTGTCCGTCGGTTGCAAGCGCCACTGGCTGCACAACCGGGCTGCATCGGTTTCGTTGCCCAGCATCATCAGCCAGGGCATCTGGTAGCGGTCGCGGGTGCCTTGCTCCTGCTCCATGTGGCGCACCGAGCCATAGAAGCTGCGGATGGCGGCTCCGCCCTGGGTCCGCAGCCACCAGACCAGCGCCGCGACCAGCACCACCAGGACAATGGTCAGCAACACCAGCGCGACGATGCTCAGGGGGCTCATGAATCCTGCTCCTGGACCACCGACTCGTTCAGTTGCAGCACCGGTTCGAGCTCCGAACGGATGTCACGCCAGAACACCTGCCCCAGCCCGGTCAGCAGCAGGACCATCGCCAGGATCGCCAGCCCCAGGCGAAAGCCGTCCGGCAACGATGTCTGCGCCGGCATGCGCATCGGTGGCGCCGCCGCGGACATCGCCAGGCGTTCGCTGACCTCCTCGTAGTCCGCATCGTACTGCCAGGCAAACGCGAAGAGTGCCAGGCGCCATTTTTCATGCTGGACCTGACCGGGTTCGCCACGCAGGCGCCCCTGGAAACCGAGGATCAGGCATTGCAGGTAGACATTCGCCAGGTCCCGGGTACCGGGCATCTGCTCGTCCAGCAGCTTCTTGATGGCCGAAGGCAAACGCTCGCCGGCCTGGCGGCTGGAATACATGCGCGATTCCAACGGATGCTGTTGCCAGGCGAGCTGCCCCGGCCAGGGGCTGAACAGCAGGGTTTCGTCCACCAGTGCGACGAAGGCATAGACCAGCGCCTTGACCTGCTCGGTGGCGGAGTCACCGACGCTGGCGAAGGCCGTCCGCCACAGGCGCTGGGCACTGCGTCCGGAAAACTCCACCACACGACTGACCAGGGCCGCGGAGTCGCTGTCCTTGGGCAGGTCCTGCCATTGCTGGGACCATTTCAGCCAGGCCTGCCGGAAAGCGCTGCTCAGCGGCGCCTCATGCAGACTCCGAACCGCCCCGCCACTTCCGTCAGGCATACCACTCCCCTTCTGCGATCAGGCACTTTCACCGACTTGCGCCACGAACAGCACCACTTGCCACGGGCTGCTGACCTGGGCCGATGCCGGGGCGACGATGTGCAACGGCAACTGCCCGTCGAACCATTGGCCGCCGGCGTTCACCACAAACAACCGGGTATCGTCTCCCACGCTGTAGGCCACCTGTTCGTTGCGACTCATGGCCTGGTGAGGCAGACCGCTCATGCGCTGGCGGCTCAGCAATGGAATATGCGGTGCGGATGCGATGATCGCCCCGCGCAACCAGTCGGCCGCGGCCTGCTCGCTGGCACCGTTGGGCATGCGCAGGCCGATGACCAGGCGCTGGCTCGGCTGGTCGTCGGGCAACTGAATGGAAAAGACCTGGTCGTTGCGTTCGAAAGCCAGGCTGCGATAGCCGGCACGGACCCGTTCCAGGGTGTCTTCCAGCCAGTCGAGCAAGGGTTCGTAGCCGCGTTGCAGTTCGACGAAATCCAGCGGGGCGAAAGCCGGGACACCGGCCAGCGGATCGAGGGCCGACCAGGCACCGGCCAATCCCAGCAACAAGCCGTGCATCGCCTGGGGCGTCGTCACGCGGGTGTTCAACGCGCCTTCCACTTCCGGCAAGCGCGCCCACAACGCCGTCATCTGCCGGCGGATTTCCGCCGCGTCGTCCTGGTTACCGGCAGCCTGGGCCTGACGCAACCGGCCGGCGAGAAACATGCATTTCTCCCGCGCCCGGGCGCACAGCCCGGCGACCCGCCGCCCCAGCATCGACTCGGGCAACAGCACGGGCGTGGGTGGGGTGTAGGGCACGCGCAGGAACCCGCCGCCTTCCTTGCGGATACGCAACAACGGCAGGCAGATCGAATCGGCCTTGCTCAGCTGCGTGCACAACCGCGGGTTCGGCCGCCAGACGGTGATGGACTCCGGGAACTCGCCACTGGTGAGGTCCGGCAGCGCATCGCCGACCACCGATTGCAGGCGTCCCTTGAGGGGCAGCAATTGCCCGGCGCGCCAGAGCGGACTGATGGCCAGGTACACGGTCACCGTGGCGTCGTCGGTCTTGTTGACCGCCTCGGTGATATCCAGCTCCAGGGTCGGGCCGACACCGGCCTGCAGGTTGACGGGCAACCCGTCCGGCAAGGTGCCTTGCAACTGCAGCAGCCGCACCTGGCCGGCGGCGAGGGCCGAAGGGTCGACTTCCAGTTGGCTGACACCCCAGAACCAGGGGTTGCAGGCAGTGGCGACATGCGCGGCCAGGGCCTCGGCGCGCAACCCTTGCAATTGGAAATGCTGGGGCAGCAACTGCATGCCCTCGTGCCAGCACACCGCGTCAGGTAACAGACTCATACGACTCCCTTCGACATCCCAGTGTCGCCGCGCCAGGCGGCCCGCGGTCATTCAAGGCTGACTGGCATCGACCTTCCCATCGTTCACGAGGGTCATCTCCCGGCTGTCGAACCTGAGCCAGGCCTCGCGCTGATCGTCCAGCCGGAGCCGGTGGGCTCCGGGAGTGTTATAGCTGGCGAAGACCAAAAGTCCAGCGGCCCGCCGGCCCTCCAGCGGGAACGGCTGGCGGTCGATGAACTGGCCGGGGACCAGCTCCAGCCCCCACACCGACATCAGCTGACGATAGTCGCGCTGGAACTGCTCGCGCTCGGCGAACCACTGCCTGGCGGTGATCCCCGATAGCTGCTTGAGCAGGTCCGGGTCGTTCACGGCAATGAAATCCACGGCGATCGGCGTGTCGTCATTGGCCCGGGGCGCGACGTCCAGGGTGAGGCTGTCCAGGTCGACGCTGGGGGCAAAGAGCGAGCAACCGGTGAGGGCCAGGCTCAAGAAAAATCCGAAAAAAAACTCACGCAAAATGAATCTTCCTTCTCACAGCGGTCAAAAATTGTTTTTGCTTGCATTTTTATAGACCTGTTCTAGCGTCTTGGATAGTTCGGCCAGCACGGTCGAATGCGCCAGGTTCGTCAAGGGAATGACAGGTCTACTGCCCTCCATTTGCAACCTGTGGATCAGCAAGGGAATGCGATGAGCGGGCCTCCCGATGCATTGCTTCCACTCATGCATCGGAGTCGGCCGCCATGGCAGAAAGTACCCAGCACAAGCTCGACAGAGTCCGCCCTCCCCGCGTCCAGATCACCTATGACGTGGAAATCGGCAATGCCATCGAAAAGAAAGAGTTGCCACTGGTCGTCGGCATCCTGGCCGACCTTTCGGGCAAGCCGCTGGAGCCGCTGCCCAAGCTCAACGAACGGCGCTTCACCGAAATCGATCGCGACAACTTCAACGAGGTGCTCGCCTCCATCGGCCCCCGCGCCACGCTCCAGGTGAACAACACCCTGAGCGGCGACGACAGCAAGCTGAACATCGAACTCAAGTTCCGCCACATCGACGATTTCGACCCGGTCAAGGTCGTGGAGCAGATCACGCCTCTGCGCCGGCTGTTCGAAGCCCGCCAGCGCCTGCGCGACCTGCTGACCAAGCTCGATGGCAACGATGACCTGGACAAGCTGCTGCGCGACGTCATCGCCAACACCGAGGGCCTGCAAGAGATCAAGTCGGCCCGGCCCCAGGACGCAGCACCGCAGGAGCTGCCCACCGTGGCCGCCAACGATGACCCGGCCCCGGCCGACGAACCCAAGGCCTGATCGTGCCCATCACTCAAGGGAGATAACGCCATGCCCGCTTCATCCAGCGCTCAAACCAGCGAGAGCACGACCCAGACCCTGTCGCTGCTGGACAAGATCATCGCCGAAGGCCGCATGGCCCACGATGACAGCCAGCAGGACTACGCCCGCGACATGCTGGCCGAATTCGCCACCCAGGTCCTCGACGAAGGCATGGCCATCGACAAGGACACCGTGGCCATGATCAACGACCGCATCAGCCAGATCGACCAGCTGATCAGCGCCCAGCTCAACGAAGTGCTGCACCACCCGGAACTTCAGAAACTCGAGGCATCCTGGCGTGGCCTGCACATGCTGGTGCAGAACACCGAGACCAGCACCCGCCTCAAGTTGCGCCTGCTCAACGTGACCCAGAAAGAGCTGCAGAACGACCTGGAAAAAGCCGTCGAATTCGACCAGAGCGCCCTGTTCAAGAAAATCTACGAGGAAGAATACGGTACCTTCGGCGGGCACCCGTTCAGCCTGCTGGTGGGCGACTACACCTTTGGCCGGCACCCGCAGGACATCGGCCTGCTGGAAAAACTGTCGAACGTCGCCGCCGCGGCGCACGCACCGTTCATTGCCGCGGCCAGCCCGCGCCTGTTCGACATGAGCAGCTTCACCGAACTGGCGGTACCCAGGGACCTGTCGAAGATCTTCGAGAGCCAGGAACTGATCAAATGGCGCGCCTTCCGTGAAAGCGAAGACTCGCGCTACGTGTCCCTGGTGCTGCCGCACTTCCTGCTGCGCCTGCCCTACGGCCCGGACACCCTGCCGGTGGAAGGCATCAACTACGTCGAGGACGTCAACGGCACCGACCACAGCAAATACCTGTGGGGCAATGCCGCCTGGGCGCTGTCGCAACGCATCACCGAAGCCTTCGCCAAGTACGGCTGGTGCGCGGCGATTCGCGGCGCCGAGGGCGGTGGCGCGGTCGAAGGCCTGCCGGCCCATACCTTCCGCACCAGTTCCGGGGACCTTTCCCTCAAGTGCCCGACCGAAGTGGCGATTACCGACCGCCGCGAGAAAGAGCTCAACGACCTCGGTTTCATTGCCCTGTGCCACAAGAAAAACAGCGACATCGCGGTGTTCTTCGGTGGCCAGACCACCAACAAGGCCAAGGTCTACAACACCAACGAAGCCAACGCCAACGCACGGATCTCGGCGATGTTGCCGTACGTCCTCGCGGCCTCGCGTTTTGCCCATTACCTGAAGGTCATCATGCGCGACAAGGTCGGCAGCTTCATGACCCGCGACAACGTGCAGACCTACCTCAACAACTGGATCGCCGACTATGTGCTGATCAACGACAACGCGCCGCAAGAGATCAAGGCGCAGTACCCCCTGCGCGAAGCACGGGTGGACGTGACCGAGGTGGCCGGCAAGCCCGGGGCCTACAAGGCCACGGTGTTCCTGCGGCCGCACTTCCAGCTCGAGGAGCTGACCGCCTCGATCCGCCTGGTCGCGACCCTGCCGCCGCCGGTCGCTGCCTGACCCGGGAATCCTGTGGCGAGCGAGCTTTTGTGGCGAGGGGATTTATCCCCTCGCCACAGCTTCGGCGGTCGTTCTAACGGTATCGGGCACCACCACCCCTTTGTCTTTTTCAGGAGTTCAACACAATGGATGCGATCATTCTCGACCTCGGCGGCGACATCAAGGGCGACAGCCTGCTGGAGGGTTTCACGGACAAGATCGAAGTCATGTCCTACAGCCACAACGTGGCGATGCAAGTCACCAACGACGTCAGCAACTCGGAGCGGACCTCCGGCAGACCCCATGTCGGGGAATTCACCCTGACCAAGTTCATCGACAGCTCCACCCCCTCGCTCAACGAGTATTGCTGCGCCGGCAAACCGATCCCGCAAGCCGTCATCACCATTGGCCGCAACGCCGCCGAAGGCAGCGGCCAGCTCATGCCCTTCATCGTCTACACCCTGTCCAACGTCGTACTGTCCAACGTCAGTGTCAGCGGCGGCACGGGCGGCAAGCCAGTGGAGACCCTGTCGCTGAACTTCACCAAGATCAAATGGGAGCTCACCGCCCAGAAAGACGACGGCACCAAGGAAGGCACGGCGGGCACCACCTGGGACCTGGCCGCCAACAAGATGAGCAAGTGACGGAGCCGCGCCATGGCTGGCCAGGGATTTCGCCCGCCGTTGTTCGAACGCCTGGCCGACCTGCCGGAGGAACATGGCCGGGTGTTCGACCGCCAGGCGTTGCAAGACTCGGTCCACGCCGAACTGCACCGTCTGTTCAACACCCGCCGCGGCCCCCGGGCCCTGACCGAACCGCCGAGCATCCTGGACTACGGCATCGCCGACTGGACCGCGTTGCAGCAGCAGCGCAGCGATGACCGTCGCCTGTTGACCCGGGAAATCCGCCAGGCCATCACCTGCTTCGAGCCTCGCCTGCAACTGGGCGAGGTCCAGGTCATCCCCGTACCCGGCCATCCGCAGCAATTGAGCATCCGGCTGCTGGGGGAACTGCGCGGCGACTCGCGCTCCTGGCCCGTAGCCTTTGTCATCGAGCACGCCGGCGACGGCCTTGAGGTACGACATGAGCGACTCGATTGACCCGCAACTGCTGGACTATTACCAGCGTGAACTGACCTGGCTGCGACATGCCGGCAGCCTGTTCGCCGAACGCTACCCCAAGGTTGCCCGGCGCCTGGAGCTGTCTCCCGGTGAATGCCCGGACCCCCACGTCGAACGGCTGCTGGAAGGTTTCGCATTGCTCGCTGCACGGTTGCAACGCAGGCTGGATGACGACTATGCCGAGTTCAGCGATGCCTTGCTCGAACAGTTGTACCCCCTGGCCATGCGCCCGCTGCCGTCCTGCGCGATCGTGCAGTTCGAGCCCGACCCGAGCAAAGGCAACCTCGACGATGGCTATCCCCTGCCCCGGGATACGCCCCTGTTCGTGACCACGGACAAAGGCCAGAGCATTCACTTGCGTACCACCGCCGCAGTGCACCTGTGGCCGCTGCAAATCTGCGAAGCCGTGCTGCTGGGCAGCGATGAGGCCCAGGCGCTGACCGGTGTGGTACAGGCACGCTCGGCCTTGCGCCTGGAGCTGCGGTGCCTGGGGGAACGCTCATGGGCGACGCTGGGGATCGATGAACTGCGGGTGCACCTGGCGGCTTCACCGATGATCAACGCCTGGCTGTACGACCTGCTCGGCGCCCATGCGGTCAAGGTCCTGGCCGGCGCTCCGGGCAGCGTGCCGGAACCGCTGGCGGGCTTGCCCCGGATCGTCGGTTTCGCCAGCGACGAAGCCCTGCTGCCGGACGAGGACGGTGTGCACCCGGGCATGCGATTGCTGGCCGAATATTTCGCCTTCCCCGACAAGTTCGGCTTCTTCGACCTGCCATTGGCGGGCGCCACCAGCGACCAACCGTCCCTGTATCTCTATATCGTTTTCGACCGCGCCCCCGTCAGTCGCCTGCCGCTCCAGGCCAGCGACATCGCCCTGGGCTGCGCGCCGGTGATCAACCTGTTTCCCAGGACCAGCGAACCATTGCGCCCGGACGGCACCCGCAGCGAATACCGGCTGGTGGCCGACAGTCATCGCGAAAACAGCGTCGAGATCCACAGCATCCGCGCCATGCGGGCCAGTTCCAGCCAGGGCGTGCGCAGGGTGCCGGCCTATTACGGCAGCCAGCACGGCAACGACCAGACCTGTTACTGGCATGCGCGTCGGGTCAGTGGCATGAGCCCGAACCGGCTGGGCACCGACCTGATGGTCAGCCTGGTGGACACCCAGCTCGATCCCCTGAGCGATCCCCGGGACTACAGCCTGACTGCCGAATTGCTGTGCACCAACCGGCACCTGGCCCAGAGCCTGCCGGCCGGCACGCCGCTGGGTTTCGAGCGTCCCGGCCCGGTGGCCTGGGCCCGCCTGCGCAACCCGCCCAGCCCCCAGAGCCTGCCGCGCCTGGACGGTGAGTCGCGCTGGCGGCTGGTGTCCCAACTGACCCTCAATCATCTTTCACTGGTGGAAGGTCCCCAGGCGCTGGATGCGCTGCGCGAGATTCTCGAACTGCACAACCTGCGGGACGAAGCCAGCGCCCGGCGCCAGATCGAAGGCGTGCTGGGGCTGGCCTGCGAGCGGGTGATCGCCCATGTGGGCGAAGATGCCTGGCGTGGCTGGCGCAACGGCCTGGAGGTACGCCTGCAACTGGATCCGCAGCATTTCGTCGGCAGCAGCGCCGTACTGTTTTCCGGCGTACTGGCGCAGTTCTTCTCACTCTATGCCACCGCCAACCGCTTCGTGCGCACGGTCTTGGTCCAGTCCGACAGGGAGGTGAAGACATGGCAACCCCAGGCCGGCAAACCCCTGAGTCTCTGAACCTCAGCCAGCGACTGCGGCGCGATCCGCAGCGCTTCGAATGGCTCCAGGCATTGCTGTTGCTCGAGCGCGAGCACCCCCAGGCCGAATCCCTGGGCAGCGGCACCGCGCCCCACGCCGAAGCCCTGCGCCTGCGCGGCCCATTGACGCCACTGTTCGCCGCCAGTGAGGTCGAAAGCCTGAGCCAGGAATCCGGCCAGGCGCCAGTGCTGAGCACGCCGATCTTCGGTCTCGGCGGTCCCGACGGTCCATTACCCTATGCCTATCAGGAATGGCTGCAACAACGGGCGCGTGCCCGGGATCACGCACCAGCGCAATTTCTCGACCTGTTCCAGCATCGCTTGCTCAGCCTGCTCTACAAGGTCATGCGCAAGCACCGCATCGCCCTGGGCTTCACCGCCCCGGGGGCGTCCGCCGTCCAGGCACAACTGCGGGCACTGACCGGCCTGCTGCCCAAGGCCCTGCAGGAACGCCAGGCTGCGCCCGACTCTGCCGTGCTGGCCTGCACAGCCCTGTACGCCGATGGCCGACGCTCCCTGGCCGGCTTCGCGGCGATCGTCCGCGAGCAGTTGGGGTTGCCGGTGGAACTGAGCGCGTATGAAGGTGGCTGGCGGCTAATCCCGGCCGCCAGTCGCAGCCGCCTGCAAGCAGGTGGCCGCAACCTGTGCCTGGGACGCAGCGCAGTGGCCGGTACGCGGGTCTGGGATGAACATGCCGGCGTGCGCCTGACCCTCGGACCGCTGAGCACGACCCAGGCCAACGGCTTGCTGCCCGACGGCGAAACCCATCCGCTGCTCGCCAGCCTCTATGCCCTGTATTTCGGTCCCGACCTGGACTGCACGCTGGTGTTGCTGGTCCGTGGCGCCAGCCCACTGCAACTGGGCCATCAGGTACCGCCACGCCTGAGCTGGAATGGCGGCCTGCAACGCAGGCCCAGCCTGACCGTACAACGGATCGAAACCCGCCTTCGCCAGCCGGAGATCGCCTGAAATGGAACTGGCCAGCCTGATCGGACGCCTCAACCCGGACAACCGTCGCGCCCTGGAACGGGCCGCGCAACGCTGTCTGCAGCGCAGCCATCATTACGTGGAAATCGAACACCTGCTTCTGGAACTGCTCGACATCGAAGGGGGCGATTTCGCTTGCCTGTTGCCGCGCTTCGGCCTGGAGCGCGATGCGGTGGCGGCGGAAATCAACAAGGCCCTGGACCTGTTCAAATCCGGCAGCACCCGCACTCCTGCCCTGTCGGCGCAAACCATCGGGCTGCTGGAGGACGCCGTGGTCCAGGCCAGCGTGTTGGGCCTGGACGGCATCCGCTCCGGGCTGTTGCTGCTGGCCCTGCTGGACCGCGACGAGCGCCGCAGCCTGCTGCTCAACAGCGCCTCGTCGTTGCTGCGCATTCCCAAGGAAGCCTTGCGTACGCACTGGCTGGAATGGACCGAGAACTCCCGGGAGCATACCGGCGGCGCACGCCCGGCCAAACCCGGTGAGGCGTCCCGCAAACAGGACCCTGTACTGGACCAGTACACCCAGGACCTGACTGCCGACGCCCGCGATGGACGCATCGACCCCATCGTCGGGCGCGACGGCGAGATTCGCCAGTGCATCGACATTCTGCTGCGACGTCGGCAGAACAACCCGATCCTGGTGGGCGCGCCGGGCGTGGGCAAGACCGCCGTGGTGGAGGGCCTGGCCTTGCGCATCGCTGCGGGGGATGTGCCGCCATCCTTGCAGGAGGTCACGCTGCGGGTCCTCGACCTCGGTCTGCTGCAGGCCGGCGCCGGCGTCAAGGGTGAGTTCGAGCAGCGCCTCAAGGGGGTGATCGACGCGGTCCGCAGCGCGGAAAAACCCATCATCCTGTTCATCGACGAAGCCCACACCCTGATCGGCGCTGGCGGCGCAGAGGGCGGCAGCGACGCCGCCAACCTGCTCAAACCAGCCCTGGCCCGGGGCGAACTGCGCACCCTGGCCGCCACCACCTGGCTGGAATACAAGAAATATTTCGAGAAAGACCCGGCCCTGGCCCGTCGCTTCCAGCTGGTGCAAGTCGAGGAGCCGGACGAAGTGACCGCCGTGGAAATGCTCCGTGGCGTGGCCGCCAAGCTGGAACAGCACCATGGCGTGCAAGTGCTCGATGCCGCCATTCATGAAGCGGTGAAGCTGTCGCACCGCTACATCTCCGGCCGTCAACTACCGGACAAGGCCATCAGCGTGCTCGACACCGCCTGCGCCCGGGTCGCCCTCGGCCAACACGACGTGCCGCCGCCCCTGGAAAGCCTGCGCCACCGCCAAAACAGCCTCAAGGACGAGCTCGAACGCCTGCGCCGGGAACAGGCCACCGGCCTGGATCACCGCGAACGCATCACCCTGCTGGAAGATGAATCCGCCAGCAACGTGCAGGCCATCCGCGAGCTGGAGACCCGTTGGGGCGAAGAGCGCGAAGCGGTGCGTGAACTGCTCGACACCCGCCGCGAACTGCTGGCCTTGAGCGAACGCGCCGACAGCGAAAAGCCCGACATCGAAGTCGACAATCGCATCGACCACCTGGCCGCCGAACTGCTGCGCCTGGAGGCCGGTCTCGATGCTATCCGCCAGGACGATCCCCTGGTGCCGGAGCAAGTGGACAGCAAGACCGTCGCCGCCGTGATCGCCGGCTGGACCGGCATCCCGGTGGGCAAGATGCTCGCCGACGAAGCCCATGCCGTGCGCACCCTCGGCCAGCGCATGGGGCTGCGGGTGATGGGCCAGGGCGCCGCGCTCGATACCATCGCCCAACGCCTGCAAGCCTACCGCGCCGGCCTCACCGACCCGCAAAAACCAGTCGGCGTGTTCCTGCTCGTCGGCCCCACCGGCGTGGGCAAGACCGAAACCGCCTACGCCCTGGCCGATGCCTTGTATGGCGGCGAACGCAACCTGATCAGCATCAACCTCTCGGAATACCAGGAAGCCCACACCGTCAGCCAGCTCAAGGGCGCCCCGCCCGGCTATGTCGGATACGGCAGCGGCGGCGTGCTCACCGAAGCGGTGCGACGCAAACCCTATTCCGTGGTGTTGCTGGATGAAATCGAAAAAGCCCACCCCGATGTGCTCGAAGCCTTCTACAACGTCTTCGACAAAGGCTTGATGGAAGACGGCACCGGGCTGGTGGTGGATTTCAAGAACACCGTGATGCTCGCCACCAGCAACGTCGGCGCCGAACTGCTGCTGGATACGCCCGCCGCGCAACTGGGCACCGATGCCTTCAACGAAGCCCTGCACAAAGTCCTGCTGCAAGCGTTTCGCCCGGCATTCCTGGCGCGCATGACGGTGGTGGCGTACCGGCCGCTGGATGAGGCGACGCTGGAGGGGATTGTGCTGGCGAAGCTGGAGAAATTGCGCGGGCGCTACAAGGCCGCGACCGGCAAGCAGTTCGAGTTCGACGCGGGGATCGTCAAGGCCGTACTCGCCAAGTGCAGCGCGGCCGGGGCACGGGATGTCGAGAATGTATTGATGACACAGGTGACGGGGAAGCTGGCGGAGTGGGTGCTGGAGTGATGCTGTACACCAAAAAATATTAAACAGAAGCGATTGGAGCAGATCGTGGGTAAATTCCTTTCTGGTGGTTCATCGGGTCAGGCAAAAAAGCTGGAGCCGCGCTGGACAGACAATACCGTTCATAACGAAGTAAAAAAACTGGTGACCAGCGGGAAGTCAGTCACGACGGAAAAACTCATCACTTTGGCTTCCGACGATGGCTGGAGGACAACAGTGATGATTGATCTGGTTTCGCGCCTCAATCCGATATCCGGTGGAAAGTACTATCCGGGCCATGCGGGCTTGATACTTTGGCATACCTCTGGGCCTAAAACGCAATTTTACTCAGTCGGAATTGTGATGGAGGGCGAACTGGACCCTGAAGGTGTATTGACGACAGATTTAAGCGAATCAAAAACGCTGGATTTGTGGTTCTTCACAAAAAAAGTCAGCAAAAGCAATATCGAAAAAATGACCAATAGGATCACGGCTCTTTCGTCAAAGACACTGACGTATAAAGAATTTGATGGAAATCGTTATAACGACGCCTACAACTGCCACACCATCGTCGACGACATCTTGAATGCGGGAGGTCTGTCAGGCTGGAGCGGACGACCCTGGAGCTGGCTTACGCCGTGGGCGTACAGCCTATCCTTCGGCGTCACCGGTTGGCATTCAAGTGTCATGTACAACACGAAGAATCTTTGAGTCATGCGTCGTTGGCATGGGGCGCGCTTGGCCTCGCATCTCTGAATGGGCTGTTCGAAAAGGAGATTTACATGACGGAAGTGCATAAAGTGGGTCGCTACTCTGGCGGCAATATTGCGATGACTGGGGCAAACCCTTTATATGCCTCATGGCTGGCAGCCAATCAGGCTACTAATGGCGGCACCATTCCCGACTTGGCCAGTATCTGTCACGAATCCTCCTCCAATCGCCGGGCTTTGGCTGGTTCGGGAGCATCTCATGGAACCTGCTTCGCGCTAATCGAACATTTCGATGCCGCTCGAGGCCTGTTGATGTACAAGTTCGGCGACAGCGCGTTAAAACTGGATTTGCTTGGAAACTACACTACAACAACCAAAAAAGTTGTCACGACATTACGAGGACACGCGGAGATCAGCGCGTTGGTCCAAGCAATAAATAGCGTCACGCTTCCCGACGGTGATTACAGTAATTTCGTTACCCGCATTTATATCGAACTCAGTCCCTGCCCACTCTGTGGTCCGCAATTGTCGCCCTATGTTGAAAACTCGGTATTGATGTACAGCTACACCTATGGAAACGATAACGAGATGGGAGGATGGGTCAGTGACAATCAGGCAGCGATCCATTCAAAAGGTGGAACATTCAAATGGTAAGTGTGACCTCGACTTTTACCTGAGGATGTCCAATGGCCCGCTCCACCGACAGCAACACGACCCTATCCCTCACCGCCGCCTCGCTCTCGGCGCTGTACCCTGAATCACTGTCCGGCGAAGAAAGCCTCAATGCCCTGGGCTTGCATATCCTCAATGGCGTCGTCGATGGCGCCCCGCTGACACTCGCCAGCGCGGTCGCCAGCCACGTCACCACCACCCTGCACAAGGACGCGCTGTTGCGCCCGATGGATTGGCTGGTCGCCGAGATCCGCCAGCTCCCTGCCGACGCCACCGCAGAGCGTTATCAACTCCTGCTGCGCCCATGGCTCTGGTGGCTGGGCCTGGCCAGCAACAACCGCGTGTTCCAGAACCTGGCTACCTCGGACATCGTCACCACGATTTTCAAGGCCCATGGTTTCACCGACTTCCAGCTCAAGCTCACCGGCAACTACACCCCGCGTGAGTACTGCGTGCAATACGGCGAAACCGATCTGGCCTTCGTTTCACGCTTGATGGAGGAAGACGGGATCTTCTGGTTCTTCAGCCACGAGGACAGCAAGCACACCCTGGTACTGGCCGACAGCAACGACGCCTTCGCGCCGATTCCCAATGGACCAACGGTGAACTATCTCGGGCAGAAAATGGGCGCTCGGGAACTGCATGGCATTCGCTCGGGGCAAGTGTGCCTGCAGGCAGTGGCCGGGGTTTACCAGGCGACCGATTACGAGTTCACCACGCCGACAACGTCGCTCTTCAGCCAGGCCGAAGCCGTGGCTGGGCCGAACTCGATGTATGAACATCCGGGCGGCTATACCGCCAAGGCCCAGGGCGATGCCCTGACCAAGCAGCGGGTGGACGGCCTGCGCAGCCAGGAGAAGCGTTTTGTCGGTGAAAGCGATTGCCGTTGGCTGGTACCGGGGTATTGGTTCACCCTCGCCGGCCATGATGACTCGACATTGAACATCGACTGGGTCGTGACCTCGGTCAGCCACGAAGGCAGCCACGACAGCTATCGCAACCGCTTCGAAGCGATTCCCAAGGCCACGGCGTATCGGCCGGCCCGCATCACGCCAAAACCGCGCATGCATACCCAGACGGCGCTGGTGGTGGGCAAGGCCGGCGAGGAAATCTGGACCGACGAATACGGGCGGATCAAGTTGCAATTCCCCTGGGACCGCACCGGCAAGAACGACGAAACCTCGTCCTGCTGGGTGCGCGTCGTGCTGCCCTGGAGCGGCAAGGGGTTCGGCATGCAGTTCGTGCCGCGCATCGGCCAGGAAGTGATCGTGACCTTCATCGACGGCGACCCGGACCGTCCGCTGGTGACCGGCTGCGTCTACAACGGCGACAACGCCCTGCCCTACGCATTGCCGGCGAACCAGACCCAGTCCGGAATCAAGACCAATTCCTCCAAGGGCGGCGGCGGTTTCAACGAGCTGCGTTTCGAAGACAAGAAGGACGCCGAAGAGGTATTTCTCCAGGCCCAGAAAGACTTCAACATCAACGTGCTCAACGACACCACCGCCACCGTCGGCCATGACGAAACCCTCACGGTACAGAACGCCCGTACCCGCACTGTCAAGGATGGCGACGAGACCGTCACCCTGGAGAAAGGCAAGCGCAGCGTGACCATCCAGACCGGCAGCGACAGCCTGGATGTGAAGGACACCCGCACCGTGACCGTGGGCTCGGACCAGAACCACAGCACCGGGGGCAACTACGCGCACAAGGTCAGCGGCAACTACGACCTGACGGTGGACGGTAACCTGACCATCAAGGTCAGCGGCACCCTGACCCTGCAAAGCGGCGGCAGTTTCGCCATCAAGAGCGGCGCCGACCTGGCCGCCCAGGCCAGCACCTCCATCAGCCAGAAGGCCGGCACGGCCTTGAGCAATCAGGCTGGTACGTCGCTGGAAAACAAGGCCGGCACCACCCTGACCAACGATGCCGGCATCAGCCTGGTGAACAAGGCGGCGGCCGAACAGACCGTGGATGGCGGTGGCATGCTGACGATCAAGGGTGGCCTGGTGAAGGTCAACTGACAGGAGTGTCGATGGCTTCGAAAAAACTGGACCTGGAGCGAGACGACAGCCAACTGCAGGGGCAACTGGTCGATGGCCGCCTCGACGGCATGCTCAAGATCGAAGAAGCCCAACGTCCGCAGGCCAGGCTCAACTACAGCCAGGGTGAACTGCAAGGCAGCAGCACGCTGTATCACCCCAATGGCAAGGTGTCGGCGGTGCTGCCCTTCGTGAATGGCAGGTTGCAAGGCGTGGCGAGCTTCTACGCCGCCGAAGGCGGGTTGCAGCGCCAGGCCAGCTACCGTCGCGGGTTGCTGCACGGCGAAGCGAACAATTACTTTCCCGATGGGCAACTGGCCGAAGCCGAGTTCTATCGCGACGGGGTGCGTGACGGTCATTATCGGCGAATGCACCCCAATGGCAATCCGGCAGTCGAGGCCCGCTACCTTAATGGCCAACTGTTGGAGCCGGCGCAAGCCTATGCCGAGGATGGCCGGCCGCTGGATGCCGACGGCAAGCCGATCTCCCGGCTGCGCTGGTGGTTCAGGCGCTGGAACGATCCGGCCCAGGCGTGACGATTGTCTTACCCCCAGTGAGCGCGAGCTTGCTCGCGATGACGGCCTCACAATCAACCTCACCACCCACTGACCCACCGCTATCGCGAGCAAGCTCGCTTCCACAGGGGCGGTGCAATGCCCGCCGGATTGCCCATCAGGGAATCAACATCTGCACCTGCCCTGGTACAACGATCTTGATCACCCCGGCCCAGGTGCACATCAAGGTGCTATTGGCATCGATGGCCGGCATGTTGCCCAGCAACAGGGTCGGGGCGCCGCCAGGGATCCACGGGGTGGCAGTGGCGGGAATGCACGGCATGGGGGTCAGTACGCCGAGTGCCGCCGCGGTGGCGGCGGCCACGGTCGGGTTCGCCAGGCTCATGCACATGCCAAACGTGGTGATATTCACCAGCGGGATGTGGTCCATGATATTGGCCGCCGGCATCCCGCCGGTCAGCAGGCGATTGACCGGCAGCACATTGAGCACCGCCGGGGCTGCGCCGAAGCTGCATTGCAGGGTTGCGGTCGCACAGACTTGCGGACATCCCATCGCGGTGGCTCCTTTGACAGCGACTGTCCCGAAACCATAGCTCGCCAGCTTCCGAGGCGCACGCCGCCATGCATCAAGCCCGCTGATTATCCGGCAACACGCTAACCTATAAGACCCTGGCGTGCTTGTGACGCCTCCCACGCGCCATTAGATTAGCCAATGATCGATGGCCTCCAAAATAAGCAGAAGGGATAAGCATGGCGTTTACAGATCAGTCCACCCGCGTGCGCGACGGTGAAGAACTCGATGCCAATCTGATCGACCCGTACCTCAAGGCCCACATTCCCGGCCTCACCGGCCTGCCACGGATCAGCCAGTTTCCCGGTGGCGCATCGAACCTGACCTACCTGCTGGAATACCCCGAACAGGAATTCGTCCTGCGTCGCCCGCCGTTCGGCCACAAGGCCAAATCCGCCCATGACATGGGCCGTGAGTTCCGTATCCTCAATCAATTGCGCGACGGCTTCCCGTATTGCCCGAAAGCCTACGTGCATTGCACCGACGAATCGGTAATAGGCGCCGAGTTCTATGTGATGGAACGGGTCAAGGGCATCATCCTGCGTTCCGACCTGCCGCCGGAACTGGGTTTCGACGCCGCCCGGACCGAGGCGCTGTGCAAAAGCTTCATCGATCGGCTGGTGGAACTGCATCGGGTCGACTATCAGGCCTGCGGCCTGGCGGACCTGGGCAAGCCCGAAGGCTACGTGGCGCGGCAGATCCGGGGCTGGAGCGATCGTTATGAAAAAGCCCTGACGCCCGACGCGCCGAAATGGGAGGCGGTCAAGGCCTGGCTCAACGACAAGATGCCTGCCGACCATCCGACGTCGAGCATCGTCCACAACGATTACCGCTTCGACAACGTCATCCTCGATCCGGACAACCCGATGCAGATCATCGGTGTACTGGATTGGGAGCTGACTACCATCGGCGACCCGTTGATGGACCTGGGCAACAGCCTGGCCTACTGGATCGAAGCCGGCGACCCGGCGCCCGTGCAACTGATGCGCCGCCAGCCCAGCCACGCCCCAGGCATGCTGACCCGCCGGGCATTCGTCGATTACTACGCCGAGCGCGCCGGGATGCGCATCGACAACTTCGACTTCTACTACACCTACGGCCTGTTCCGCCTAGCCGGCATCGTCCAGCAGATCTACTACCGCTATTTCCACGGCCAGACCCAGGACAAACGCTTCGCGCAGTTCGTTCAGATGAACGCGCTGCTGGAGCAGATGAGCCTGCAAGTCATCAAAAAATCCACGCTCTGAGCGCACCTATAACAAGGAAACAGCATGTCCAAGACCCAGTTGTTCGACCTCGACGGTAAAATCGCCTTCGTTTCCGGCGCCAGCCGTGGCATCGGCGAAGCCATCGCCAAACTGCTGGCCCAGCAAGGCGCCCATGTGATCGTTTCCAGCCGCAAGCTCGACGGTTGCCAGCACGTCGCCGATGCGATCATCGCCGCTGGCGGCAAGGCCACCGCCATCGCCTGCCACATCGGTGAAATGGAACAGATCAGCCAGGTGTTCGCCGGCATCCGCGAACAGTTCGGGCGCCTGGACATCCTGGTGAACAACGCGGCCACCAACCCGCAGTTCTGCAACGTGCTGGACACCGACCTGGGTGCGTTCCAGAAAACCGTCGATGTGAATATCCGCGGCTATTTCTTCATGTCGGTGGAAGCCGGCAAGCTGATGCGCGAGAACGGTGGCGGCAGCATCATCAACGTCGCGTCGATCAATGGCATTTCCCCGGGCATCTTCCAGGGCATCTATTCGGTGACCAAGGCGGCGGTGATCAACATGACCAAGGTCTTCGCCAAGGAATGCGCGCAATTCGGCATCCGTTGCAACGCCCTGCTGCCGGGCCTGACCGACACCAAGTTCGCCTCGGCACTGGTCAAGAACGACGCCATCCTGAAAACCGCCCTGGCGCAGATCCCCCTCAAGCGCGTGGCCGACCCGAGCGAAATGGCCGGCGCGGTGCTGTACCTGGCCAGCGATGCGTCGAGCTACACCACAGGTGTGGCGTTGAATGTGGATGGTGGGTTCCTGTCCTGATAGCGAGCGCCATGCAAGACCTGTGAGAAACCCTGTGGGAGCGAGCATGCTCGCGATGGCGTCGCATCAGTCACACCAGTACTGCTGACCCACCGCTATCGCGAGCAAGCTCGCTCCCACAAGGAGTCCTCTGCAATCGCACAAATGAATATTTATTCCAGAATTTGCAATTTGAGAATATTTATTCCATAAAGAACCCTTCTGAAAATAACAATTCAAAGGGCTCTTTCTCATGCGCGAACTCGGCATCGGTCTGATTGGCACCGGCTTCATGGGCCGTGCCCATGCCTTGGCGTTCCACAATGCCAAGGCAGTGTTCGACCTCCCCCTGAACCTGACACTCGCGGCCCTGGCCGACGCCGATCCACAGCGTGCCCGGCAGTGCGCCCAGAGTTGGGGGTTCGAGACGGCCCACAGCCACTGGCAGCGGCTGATCGACGACCCGAAGGTTCACCTGATCGCCATTACCACACCCAACCACCTGCACTTCCCGATGGCCATGGCGGCGTTGGCGGCGGGCAAGCCGGTCTATTGTGAAAAGCCCCTGGCGGTGTCCCTGGAACAGGCCGAGCAGATGCGCCAGGCGGCCAAGGCCGCAGGGGTGGTGACGCGGGTCGGCTACAACTACCAGCACAATCCGATCATCGGGCTGGCCCGAGACATGATCCAGCGCGGCGAGCTGGGACAGATCATCAGCTTCCAGGGTGAGTTCAGCGAAGACTTCATGGCCGACCCGACCTCGCCGTGGTCATGGCGTTGCGAAGCGGCCCACGCCGGTGGCGCACTGGCAGACCTGGGCAGCCACTTGCTGGCCATGGCCCGGCACTTGTTGGGCGATGTCGAGGCCGTGTGCGCCGACAGCCAGACCGTGCACCACCAGCGCCCTGCCAGCGCCGGCAATGCCGAACAACGGGCCATCGCGGTGGACGACCACGTCCACGCACTGCTGCGCTTCGCCAATGGCGCCCGAGGCACGGTGAGCAGCAGTTGGCTCAAACATGGCTACAAGAACCACCTGAGCTTCGAGATCAGCGGCACCCTCGGCACGCTGGCATTCGATCAGGAGCGACTCAATGAGCTGCGCCTGTGTCGCGTCGGCCAGCCAGGCTTCCAGCGCCTGCTGGCCGGCCCGGACTTGCCCGGCTATGCCGCATTCAGCCCGGCCGCCGGACACCAGTTGGGCTACAACGAATTGAAGACGCTGGAAGTGCAGGAACTGATCATGACGCTGGCCGGCGAAGGCGGCAGCGGCACGGACTTCGACGAGGCCTGGGAAGTGGAGCGGCTGGCGGCGGCGATTCGGGTGGCGGCGCGGGAGCAGCGTTGGGTGAAGGTCAGCGAGCTATAACCCCTGACTTCAGTCCCCCCTGTTTGGTCCGGAGATATGGTTAACCGTGTGGCGAGGGGATTTATCCCCGTTGGGGTGCAAAGCGCTCCTAAAAATGCGTCCTTGGTGTGTCAGGCTAAATTTGGGGCCGCTGCGCGACCCAACGGGAATAAATCCCCTCGCCACAAGGGACCGTGTTCAACTCAAACCTGGGTTTGCAACTCAACCAACCGCGCCGCCAGCGCCTTGGCCTGGCTCGCCACGTCGGTCACGGCAGTGCTTTCCCACCACATCCCCCGCAACGGCGGCCCCATGGCGAACAGCCGCCGGGCGGGCGCTCCTTGGGCGTCCAGCACCGCACCGTCAGGCCGGGCGGCAATGCCCAGGGCCAACGGCCCCGGCTGGATCAGTCCGCGAGCCAGCAGCTGCTGCGGCAACGGTCGCGCCACGCGGCGCCAGTCATATTCAATACCGCTGGAGTTGATCAATGCCGCGCCCTGCACCACTGTCAGGCCGGCTTGTCCCCGGTGGCGGATGTGAATACCCACTGTGCCCTCGGGAGACGACGCCAGCCCCTTGAACGACGCCGCCTGGATCCGCAATCGCCCTTCCCCATGCAAACGCGCCACCAGCTCCGCGCTCAACGGCGGCGAACGATGGTGATGACTCTCCCACCATGGCCGGACATGCCGCACGAACTGCCGGCGCTGCACGTCACTGGCCTGGTTCCACAAACGCCCGATATGCGCACGCACCGTGTCCAGCGGCGCTTGCCAATCGATCCCCAGGGCCTGGGCCTGACGGCATTGCTCGCGCAGGGCCCGCATCAGTTGGCGGGGCGAACGCAGGCTGTGATCTTCAGCGAGGAAATCCACCCAGGCCGGTGGCTGGCGGCGCACGTGGGGCAGCAGGCCATGCCGGGAAAACACTTCGATCGGCCCCCGGTGCCCGGCCTGCTCCAGGGAGACCACGGCGTCGACCATGGTCAGTCCCGAGCCGATGATCAACACCGTGGACTGCGGGTCGAGCTGGCGCATCGCGGCCACATCCCAGGGATCCAGGGCCGCGGCATTCAAGCCGCTGGATTCGGTCTGCGGAGTGCGCGCCGCCGGAAACATGCCAGTGGCGAGCACGGCGAAACGGCCACGCAAGAGTTGGCCGTCGTCCAGCGTCACCATCACGGTATCGTCGGCAAGCCGCAGGTCCACGGCCTCCCCGCGCACGTGCTCGGCAGTCGAACCGTTTTGTGCGCCCAACTGGCGAGCCTCGGCCAGGCGCTGCTGCACATAGAGGCCGAATATCCCCCGGGGTGGGAACAATTCGCTGATCGGCACATGCTGTAGGCCCGACTCGGGCCAGCCGCCGGCTTCGATGAACGCGGTGAGCCATTGGGTCAGGTCATCGGCGTTGTCCGGGTCGACACTCATGCGCGCCGCGTTACCGTTCAAGGTATGGCCCGGTTCCACGGCACTGTAGGCTTCGCCCCGGCCCAGTTCACTGCGCGGCTCGACGATCAGCACCTCGCGCCGGCCCGGCAGGCGCAGTAACTGCGCGGCCAGCATGGCACCGCTCAGGCCGCCGCCAATGATCAGGATCTCGGCTTCGCGGATGAGGTCGCGCCCCTGTCGCTCCAACGTTGTGTCCATACCGATCTCCAGGGTCAAATCACCACGTTGCGTACGAATCTCGCCGCCACCGGGCCATCGTTTCGATAGGCATGGGGCTGGTTGCTGGCGAACATGAAAAACTCACCGGCACCGATCCGGCGTTCATCACTGCCCAACAGCAGCGTCAGGCATCCCTCGAATACGTAGAGTTGCTCGCTCCAGCCATCGTTGTCGGGCTCGGACTGATAAGACTCGCCGGGCTCCAGGCGCCACTCCCACAGTTCCACCTCACGGGTGGCCGTGGCCTTGGCCAGGAGCACGGCCTTGCTGCCGGGGATCGCGCCGGCCCAGGCCAACTCATCGATCCGGCTGGGATCCCGGGCATCGGGGGCCTGGATCAGATCGCTGAAGGCGACGTCCAGGGCTTCGGCGACCCGGTCCAGGGTGGTCAGGCTGACGTTCTTTTCCCCGGCCTCGATGGCGACCAGCATCCGCCGGCTCACCCCGGACAGTTGCGCCAGCGCGGTCTGGCTGAGTTGCGCGGCATGGCGCAAGCGCCGGACATTCTGGCTGACGTGTTGCAGGACGGATGCCCGCTGGCCGTGATCTTTATGCACTGGGATTGCTCGTTCCATGGGGTTGCGCACTATACTGCTCAACTTTCGGACGCATTGTGCGTCCGCCTCCATTGGCGCGCAAGGTCATGACATCGGTGAATTCCCCACAGGCTCCCTCCCGTTTCCTGCAGCTCAGCAAGGCTGAGTGCGTGCTGGTGCTGATCACCATGATCTGGGGTGGGACCTTCCTGCTGGTCCAGCACGCCATGACGGTCAGCGGCCCGATGTTCTTCGTCGGCCTGCGATTCGCCGCCGCGGCGGCATTCGTCGCCTTGTTCTCCTGGCGTCACCTGCGCGACCTGACCCTGTTCGAACTCAAGGCCGGCGCTTTCATCGGCGTGGCGATCATGCTCGGCTACGGCTTGCAGACCGTGGGCCTGCAAAGCATTCCCAGCAGCCAGTCGGCGTTCATCACCGCGCTCTATGTTCCCTTCGTGCCGCTGTTGCAGTGGCTGGTGCTGGGCCGCAGGCCGGGCTTGATGCCCAGCATCGGCATCATGCTGGCGTTCACGGGGCTTTTGCTGGTATCGGGCCCCGCCGGTGCCTCGCTGAACTTCAGCCCCGGAGAGATCGCCACGCTCATCAGCGCCATCGCGATTGCCGCCGAAATCATCCTGATCAGCACTTACGCCGGCCAGGTCGATGTGCGTCGCGTTACCGTGGTGCAACTGGCGAGCACGGCGGTGCTGGCATTTTCGATGGTAGTACCGACCCAGGAAACGATCCCGGACTTTTCCTGGTTCCTGCTGTTCAGTGCAGTAGGGTTGGGCGCGGCCAGCGCGGCGATCCAGGTGGCGATGAACTGGGCGCAGAGAAGCGTCTCGCCTACCCGTGCCACATTGATCTACGCCGGTGAACCGGTGTGGGCCGGCATCGCCGGGCGCCTGGCGGGCGAGCGGTTGCCGGCGATTGCGCTGGTGGGTGCCGGGCTGATCGTGGCGGCGGTGATCGTCAGCGAACTGAAGACCCGGAACAAGGATGCCGTCGTGGTGGATGAGGTGCCCGAGGGCGAGAGTTGAGGCATCGCCCGAACGTCGGAAAGACCTGTCCAAGGCGCAAGCGTCTTCTACGCCAGGCTCGGACCATCCCCGGCGATCATTGAACGGGGATGAGGCACTCCGGGGCCGGAGTGCGGATTCTTTTCAAGGCGCCTGCCCTGGCAACGCTCACCGCTTCCAGGCTGAAACACCACAAAACAGGAAAACTCCGTCTACCTTGTAGGATTCTGCGACACCCTCGCGGTTGGTGATCCGGGATGCGCCACGTATGATCCCAACCTGAACCCGCCGAATAGAAGCCTATGTCTCTGATAGTTCTATTACTTTTGCCCTTCATCGGCAGCTGTGTCGCGGCGCTGCTGCCGCACAACGCCCGTAACGCCGAATCGGTGCTGGCTGGCCTGGTGGCCCTGGTCGGTACTGTCCAGGTGGCGCTGCTGTATCCGCAGATCGTCGACGGTGGCGTGATCCGTGAGCATTATTCATGGCTGCCCAGCCTGGGCCTGGACTTCGTGCTGCGCCTGGACGGTTTCGCCTGGCTGTTTTCCCTGCTGGTACTGGGTATCGGCACGCTGGTTTCGCTGTATGCCCGCTATTACATGTCGCCGGATGATCCGGTGCCGCGCTTCTTCGCATTCCTGTTGGCGTTCATGGGCGCCATGCTCGGACTGGTGATCTCCGGCAACCTGATCCAGATCGTGTTTTTCTGGGAGTTGACCAGCCTGTTCTCGTTCCTGCTGATCGGCTACTGGCACCACCGCGCCGATGCCCGGCGCGGCGCCTACATGGCCTTGATGGTGACAGGGGCCGGCGGGCTGTGCCTGCTGGCGGGAGTGATGCTGCTCGGCCATGTGGTCGGCAGCTACGACCTGGACAAGGTCCTGGCCGCCGGCAATATCATCCGTGACCACGCTCTCTACCCCATTCTCTTGCCGCTGATCCTGATCGGCGCCCTGAGCAAAAGCGCTCAGTTTCCCTTCCATTTCTGGCTGCCCCACGCCATGGCCGCGCCCACGCCGGTATCGGCCTACCTGCACTCGGCGACCATGGTCAAGGCCGGGGTTTTCCTGCTGGCACGGTTGTGGCCGTCGTTGTCGGGCAGCGAAGAGTGGTTCTACATCGTCGGCGGCGCGGGGGCCTGCACCTTGCTGCTGGGCGCCTATTGCGCGATGTTCCAGAACGACCTCAAGGGACTGCTGGCCTATTCCACCATCAGCCACCTGGGGCTGATCACCCTGCTGCTGGGCCTGAACAGTCCGCTGGCCGCCGTGGCGGCGGTCTTCCATATCCTCAACCACGCCACCTTCAAGGCCTCGTTGTTCATGGCCGCCGGGATCATCGACCACGAAAGCGGCACCCGGGATATCCGTAAGCTCAGCGGCCTGGTCCGGCTGATTCCGTTCACCGCCACCCTGGCCATGGTGGCCAGCGCGGCAATGGCCGGGGTGCCATTGCTCAACGGCTTCCTGTCCAAGGAGATGTTCTTCGCCGAGACGGTGTTCATTTCCGCCACGGCCTGGATCGAACTGTCGCTGCCAATCATCGCCACCATTGCCGGTACCTTCAGCGTCGCCTATTCCTTGCGCTTTACCGTGGACGTGTTCTTCGGGCCCACCGCCACCGACCTGCCCCATACCCCCCACGAACCGCCGCGCTGGATGCGGGCGCCAGTGGAGCTGTTGGTATTCACCTGCCTGCTGGTGGGAATCTTCCCGGCCCAGGTGGTCGGTTCGCTGCTTGCCGCGGCCGCGTTGCCGGTGCTCGGTGGCCCGCTGCCCTCGTACAGCCTGGCGATCTGGCATGGCCTGAACGCGCCGATGATCATGAGCCTGGTGGCAATGTCCGGCGGCATCGTGCTGTACCTGCTGCTGCGCCAGCAACTCAAGCGCGGGCAGATCAAGCGACCGCCCCTCATCGGCCGGCTCAGCGGCAAGCGCTTGTTCGAACGCAGCCTGGTGCTGATGATGCGCCAGAGCCGTCGGCTGGAACGGAAAATCAGTACCCGGAGGCTGCAGGCGCAACTGTTCCTGCTGGTGCTGGTCGCGGTGTTGGCCGGACTGATTCCGATGTCGCACGGCACGCTGGTCTGGGGCGACCGGCCGAAGATTCCCGGCTCCATCGTCTTCGTCACCCTGTGGTTGCTGGCAATCGCCTGCGCCTTGGGCGCGGCCTGGCAAGCCAAGTACCACCGGCTCGCGGCCCTGACCATGGTCAGCGTCTGCGGCCTGATGACCTGCGTTACCTTTGTCTGGTTCTCGGCGCCCGACCTGGCCTTGACTCAACTGGTGGTCGAGGTGGTGACCACGGTGCTGATCCTGCTCGGCCTGCGTTGGCTGCCCCGGCGGATCGAGGACGCATCGCCCCTGCCCAACAGCGAACGACGCGCGCGGGTGCGCCGTTTGCGCGACCTGTTGCTGTCCATCGCGGTAGGCGGCGGCATGGCCTTGCTGTCCTATGCGATGCTGACGCGCCAGACCCCCAACGACATTTCCTCGTTCTACCTCAGCCGGGCCTTGCCTGAAGGTGGCGGCAGCAATGTGGTGAACGTGATGCTGGTGGATTTCCGCGGCTTCGATACCCTGGGCGAAATCACCGTACTGGTGGCGGTCGCCCTGGCCGTATTCGCGCTGCTACGGCGGTTCCGACCACCGAAGGAAAGCATGCAGTTGCCGGCGCAACAGCGCCTGCTGGCGCCGGACGTGGTCACCGACCTGGTCAACCCACGGCATGCCAGCGACACCGCGCTGGGCTTCATGATGGTGCCGTCGGTGCTGGTGCGCCTGCTGCTGCCGATTGCCCTGGTGGTGTCGTTCTACCTGTTCATGCGCGGCCACAACCAGCCGGGAGGTGGCTTCGTCGCCGGGTTGGTGATGTCGGTGGCGTTCATCCTGCAGTACATGGTGGCCGGCACCCAGTGGGTCGAGGCCCAGATGAGCCTGCGGCCATTGCGCTGGATGGGCACCGGGCTGCTGTTCGCCACGACCACCGGCCTTGGGGCGATGCTGGTCGGCTACCCCTTCCTGACCACCCACACCTGGCACTTCGAACTGCCGCTGCTGGGGGATATCCACCTGGCCAGTGCCCTGTTCTTCGACATCGGCGTGTATGCCGTGGTGGTCGGTTCGACCCTGTTGATTCTCACTGCCCTGGCCCACCAGTCGGTGCGGGCCCATAAACCGGGCCTGCAGCCCAAGCCCGTGGCACACACCGGAACAGGAGCCGCCTGATGGAAGAAGTCATCGCAATCGCAATCGGCGTATTGGCCGCCTCCGGAGTCTGGCTGGTATTGCGGCCCCGGACCTTCCAGGTGGTCATGGGGCTGTGCCTGCTCTCCTATGGCGTCAACCTGTTCATCTTCAGCATGGGCAGCCTGTTCATCGGCAAGGAGCCGATCATCAAGGACGGCGTGCCCCAGAACCTGTTGCACTACACCGACCCGTTGCCCCAGGCCCTGGTGCTGACCGCCATCGTGATCAGTTTCGCCATGACTGCGCTGTTCCTGGTGGTGTTGCTGGCTTCCCGGGGCCTGACCGGCACCGACCATGTGGACGGCCGGGAGCCCAGGGAATGATGTTGACGCCTCACCTGATCGCCGCCCCCATCCTGCTGCCGCTGCTGACCGCCGCATTGATGCTGATGCTGGGCGAGAAGCATCGCCCGCTCAAGGCCCGGATCAACCTGTTCTCCAGCCTCCTGGGCCTGGGTATCGCCGTGCTGTTGCTGGGCTGGACCCAGGACCAGGCCCTGCCCGCCTCCATCGGCGTGTACCTGCCGGGCAACTGGCAGGCGCCCTTCGGTATCGTGTTGGTGGTCGATCGGCTGTCGGCCCTGATGCTGGTGCTGACCGGCATCATCGGCGTATGCACCCTGCTGTTCGCCACGGCCCGCTGGCACGGCGCTGGCGCAAGCTTCCACGCGCTGTTCCAGATCCAGCTGATGGGCCTCTACGGCGCCTTCCTCACGGCGGACCTGTTCAACCTGTTCGTGTTCTTCGAAGTGCTGCTGGCCGCGTCCTACGGTTTGCTCCTGCACGGCTCGGGACGGGCACGGGTGTCGTCGGGGCTGCATTACATTTCCATCAACCTGCTGGCCTCCTCGCTGTTCCTGATCGGTGCGGCGCTGATCTATGGCGTCACCGGCACCCTGAACATGGCCGACCTGGCCCTGAAAGTACCGCTGGTACCGGAAGCCGATCGAGGCCTGCTGCATGCCGGCGCGGCGATCCTGGCCGTGGCGTTCCTGGCCAAGGCCGGCATGTGGCCGCTGAACTTCTGGCTGGTGCCGGCCTACAGTGCCGCCAGCGCTCCGGTGGCGGCACTGTTCGCGATCATGACCAAGGTGGGCATCTACACCCTGCTTCGCCTGTGGACACTGCTGTTCTCCGGCCAGGCCGGTGCCTCGGCCTATTTCGGCGGCGACTGGCTGATCTACGCAGGCATGGCCACCATCGTTTGCGCGGCCATCGCCATCCTCGCGGCCCAGCGGCTGGAGCGCATGGCCAGCCTGAGCATCCTGGTATCGGCCGGCATCCTGCTGTCGGCCATCGGGTTCGCCCAGCCCAACCTGGTGGGCGCGGCGCTGTTCTACCTGGTGAGCTCGACCCTGGCGCTTTGTGCGCTGTTCCTGCTGGCCGAACTGATCGAACGCTCGCGTTCGGCCAACGAACTGCCCCTGGAAGACGAGTTCGATACGTTGCCTCGGCCGCTGGAATCCCTGCAACCGCCCAAGGGCACCAACCTCGATGACGAACAGAAGGCCGTGGTCGGGCAAGTGATACCCTGGACCCTGGCGTTCCTCGGTTTGAGTTTCATCGCGTGTACCTTGCTGGTGGTGGGCATGCCGCCGCTGTCGGGCTTCATCGGCAAGCTGGGCCTGTTGAACGCACTGCTCAATCCCCAGGGTCTTGGAACCAGTGGCGGCCCCATCTCGTATCAGGCATGGGGGCTGCTGGCCTTGCTGATCCTGTCCGGCCTGGCCTCGCTGGTCGCCTTCTCGCGCCTGGGGATCCAGCGCTTCTGGACGCCCAAGGAGCGGCCATCGCCGTTGCTGAGGCCGTTCGAATGCCTGCCGATCATCGTTCTGCTGGGCCTGGGAATCGGACTGACCTTCAAGGCCGAGGCGCTGTTGCGCTACACCCAGGAGGCTGCCCAGGCACTGAACAATCCGGAACATTATGTGATGTCGGTGCTTTCCACCCGCGCCATTCCCAGCCCCGACGCCAGCACGGCGTCACGGGAGGTGCAGCCATGAAACGCCTGTTTCCCGCACCCTGGCTGTCCCTGGCACTCTGGGGACTGTGGCTGGCGTTGAACCTGACGGTCAGCCCCGGCCATCTGCTGCTGGGGGCGGCGCTGGGCTTTCTCGCGCCGCTGATGATGCGTCCGCTGCGCCCGCGGCCCATTCGTATCCGACGCCCCGGCACGGTGCTTCGGCTGTTCCTGCTGGTGGGCCGCGACGTGCTGCTGTCCAACCTGGCAGTGGCCTGGAGCGTGCTGAACGCCGGACGGCGCCCACCTCGCTCGTGCTTCGTCAAGGTGCCGCTGGATCTGCATGACGCCAATGGCCTGGCCGCGCTGTCGATGATCACCACGGTCATCCCCGGGACAGTCTGGTCGGAACTGGCACTGGACCGCAGCATCCTGCTGATGCACGTGTTCGATCTGCAAGACGAAGCGTCGTTCATCGCCCACTTCAAGGCCACCTATGAGCGCCCCTTGATGGAGATTTTCCAATGAGCCCGTTCCTGTCCAACTCGATCCTGTTGAGTCTTTTCCTGTTCTCCCTGGCGATGGTGCTGACCCTGGTGCGACTGTTCAAGGGCCCATCGGCACAGGATCGGGTACTGGCCCTGGATTATCTCTACATCATTGCGATGCTGATGATGCTGGTGCTGGGCATTCGTTATGCCAGCGACACCTACTTCGAAGCGGCGTTGCTGATCGCCCTGTTCGGCTTTGTCGGTTCGTTCGCCCTGGCCAAGTTCCTGCTGCGTGGGGAGGTGATCGAATGAATGGCCAATTGTCGATGTGGGTCGAAGCCGCAGTGGCGATCCTGCTGGTGCTCAGCAGCCTGTTCGCCCTGGTCGGAGCCGTTGGCCTGGTGCGGCTCAAGGATTATTTCCAGCGCATGCATCCTCCGGCGCTGGCTTCGACCCTGGGCGCCTGGTGCGTGGCACTGGCCTCGATCCTGTATTTCTCGGCGCTCAAGTCCGGGCCGGTGCTGCATGCCTGGCTGATCCCGATCCTGCTGTCGATCACCGTACCGGTGACCACCCTGCTGCTGGCCCGGGCGGCGTTGTTCCGCAAGCGCATGGCCGGGGATGATGTGCCGGCGGAAGTGAGCAGCAGGCGGACAGGATCCGACAGTTAGCCGGTGACCCGACTCAGGCCCAGGCCACCGTCAACAACCCGGCCCCGAGCACGACGCACAAGGGCGAGTAGATCCAGGTGTCGAGCCTGGCGAACGTCGAATCCTTGACCTCCTTGAAGAAGCCCACCAGGTTCGACTCGCCAATGGCCCGGGCGAACATCAGCAAGGCGATCGCGCTGATCAGCCACTGGAGCGCCCGATGAGTGACCGGCGGCGCCAGCAGACCGACCCGCAGGCTTACCAGCAGCGCGATCAACAGCAGCCCCAGGGCGACCAGCAGCGTCAACCAGCCCGATGGATCGAACGCCGGGCGCAGCGCCTGTCCGTGCTGCACCGGCACCTGGGGCACCACCGCCAGGGCGGCCCAGCGTCCGCCCAGGGCCCAATACATATGGATCAAGCTGATGGCCGCGAAAACCGCGACCAGCGACCGAGCCAATAACAGCGTCATTCGCCAGTCTCCTGGAAAAGGTTGAACATTCATCCTAGCTCGAATTTGATATTTCGCTGGACCGGCGCAGATTGCCAGCTTCGCGCGAAACCCTCATTGCTCAGGATCAAGAGTTCAACCCGCCGCCAGGCGAATGCCTACAGCCCCGCCGCCACCTTGTCCGCCACATCCTTGGGCAGCCAGGCCTGCCAGACCTGTGGATGGGCCTTGAGGAAAGCCTCGGCGGCTTCGCGCGGGGGCATGCGTTTTTCGCTCATGTCCGCCAGGGCCTTGTTCAACGGATCGATGGGCAGGTCGACCTTGCTGAAGAACTCGGCGATGTCCGGATACTGTTTCTGGAACGGGGTCGATACGCCGATGGACAGTTTCGAGGCCAGGGAGCGGGTCGGCCTGGGATTGGGGTTGTCGGCATCGGTCAGGGTTTTCCAGGCCTCGGCATCGAATGGCGGCTCCTCCAGCTGCACCAGCTTGAACTTTCCAAGCAGGGGCGTGGGCGACCAGTAATAGAACAGGATCGGCTTGCCTCGGCGAATCGAGGACGTGATCTCCGCATCCAGCGCCGCACCGGAACCGCTGCGGAAGTTGACGAAACTGTCGGCCAGGCCATAGGCCTTGAGCTTCTGTTTGTTGACCACCTCGGAAGTCCAGCCGATGGGGCTGTTGAGGAAACGCCCCTTGTCCGGACTCTCCGGATCCTTGAACACATGTTTGTATCGCGCCAGGTCGCTGACGCTGCGCAGGTCCGGCGCCAGGGGCTTGATACCCTTGGCCGGGTCGCCCTTGATGACGTACTCGGGTACCCACCAGCCTTCGGTCGCGCCTTTGACCGTATCGCCCAAGGCGACCACCTTGCCTTCGGCCTCGGCCTTGACCCACACAGGACTGCGTCCGGCCCATTCTTCCCCGATCACCTGGATGTCGTTGTTGGCCAGGGCGGTTTCCAGGGTAATGGTGGTGCCCGGCAATGTATCGGTTTTCAGGCCGTAGCCCTTCTCCACGATGATCCGCAGGATATCGGTGATCAGGCTGCCACTTTCCCAGTTCAAGTCGGCGAAGTGGATCGGCGCGGATGCGGCCGATGCCGGGAGTGGTGAAACCAACACAGCGAAGGTGGCCCAGGCAGCCAGCCACTGTCGAACTCGTTTCATGCATTGCACCTCATGCCAGACACAGCGATAGCTGAACGATCCTGCGTAACCGAACGCAAGCGTGTGAATAGTTCAGTCAACTGACTGTAGCCGAGGTTCCAGCGAGATCTTGTGAAAACTGTTACCGGCGTGGAAGTTGGGAACTTGCGCAGCCCCGCTTCCTACATTTTTTCACCGGCCTTGCATCTGTCATTCACTGGCCTTGAATGTCACGAGTTCACCCTTGCGCCACTTCGCGGCTTTGGCGGTGACGGCCTTCAGGGTCTTGGTCAAGCCTTCCTGCAGTTGTTCGTGCGCCGCGAACACGGTGACCACGCTATGGCCTTCCTTGAACAGGATCGCCTCGCCCCCCGGCGTCGTTACAAACGCATAGTCGCCAAGTCCATAGACCGTGAGCTTGATCTCGCGAAACCTGATTTCAAACTTGCCGCCTTCACGGCTTGGCAACACCGCCGCGCGAAAATGATCACCGACCTTGAGCTCGAGCCTTTGCTTGTCATCGACCACCAGGGCCGATTCGGTATCGATTTCGGCGACATAGATACCTTCGGCGGTCTGCTCGGTGATGTAGACGAAACGCGACTGAAAGAGTTTGACCAGTTTTGCCCGAAGGTCACCCAGTACAAATAACGCATGCATGTCGAGATTACTTACTGCCAAGGAAACATCCCCATCTTTGAAAATGGTCCGTTCCACACAACGGACGGACCACAAGAACCCGTGCCGACTGTATCGTCGCAATGGACCTGTCACTGAAATTCGAAGTGAACGGCGTACCCTGTCCCAGGGCGAGAGAAGACTAAAGGATTGCCACTCTCGCCGCCTTTCCCAAGGAGCGTCAGGGGCTGAAGGAAATCTCCACTCTGCACATCGGAAAAGGTCGGACTACTAACTTTAGGGAAATTTCAGACTTAAAAAAGCATTTTTCTGACATCGAGCCTGAAAAAAATTGCTTTAGATAGGCACCACCGTCCATACGGTGCTGCCGATTCTAGAGCAGCCGTGGGCACGGAGACTACTTGAAATACCCGGCAATTCGTCGGTAAGCCATAGAAAAGGAATTCACATGGACGCCTTCACAACCCCGATCCAACCCGCCACGCCTCGCAACCTCGCCCCCCATGAGCCCCTAGGCGGGGCCGATGACCTCAAGGTTGGCCTGTTTCAACCGCGTTATCGGGTCGTCCTGGCCGGCAAGTGTTTTTTCCATATTGAAGAAACATCAACCGGACGTGTAAGAGGTTTCCGCGCTGATCATAACGAAGCCTGCTACCTGGCCAGGTACCTCGAACAGAGCGCTTGAACATCGGGACACAAGCGATAGAACTCCTGGCGCCCGCTTGCCTCAGATAAAGGAGTGCAACCCAGCGCCATCCCGGCGCACGCCCAAAGGAGAATCCCATGGAACAGCCCTCTCACGAACTTTCGACCCTGTTCGATCAACTGGGCCTGCCCTCGGACGGCAAAGCCATAGACGATTTCATCATGGCGCATCCGCTGGCGCCGGAGACCAAGCTGGTGGAAGCCGACTTCTGGTCGGATCAACAGAAAGACCTGCTCAGGGAGTGGTTGCTGGCCGATGGCGAAGAGGCCGTGCTGGTGGACCAACTGAACGTGCGCCTGCATGACGGCAAATAGTCACGACGCCAACTGAATGAAGCGCTCCGTGGGAGCGAACGTGCTCCCACTTCCTTACTCCGCCCGGGCTCTGTACCAGCGTCCTGAAACGAAGGCCAGGCGCGGCTGCTTTCAACGCAGCATGAACGAGTATCAAGGCTTTCGTACAGCGCCTAGCGCGGCTTCTCGGGTTTATACCCCAGTCGCAGTCCACCCCAGTGACGCCCCTTGATCATGATCGGCACGGACAAGTCGTGCATCAGTTCGCCGGTATCACGGGTGTAGGTCTGCAACAGTACCGGCTGCTGGTGGCTGCCGCAGCGGATCCCGGTACGATCGGAAAACTTGCGTTTGGTGCGGTTGTTCAGCGTGTCCACCTGGGGATCGCCGGTCAGCGGCTGGCTGAAGACCTTGTTATGGGTCGGCACATAACCCTGTTGGGTGCAGGCGATTGCGAAGACCAGGCCCTCGTGCCGGGCCAGCAAGGGTTCCTGGATGGCCGGCAGGACCTGGTCGGTGTAACGGTCGAAACGGGTCTGGTACTTGGCCGGTTGGGTATTGGGGATGGGCTGGTAGCTACGGTCGAACAGGTCGTCCAGGCTGATCCGCCCCTGGTCGACATCCTCCTCGAACTGCGCGGCGATCTGGCGCGCCCCTTCCCGGGCCAGGTCGTAGATGCGCTGGTGATAATCGTCCAGGCCAACCTCGGCCAGACGCTCGCTGATGGTCTCGGCCTGGCCTTCCATCTGCACGGCCGCCTCGGCCAGACGCTGGGTCTGCTGGTCGCTGACGGACAGGTCGCTGCGCATCTGCTCGATGGCATGGAACAGGCTGTCGAGCTGCTCGCGGTTGGTGTCGGTGCCTTGGGCGATGGCACTGACCTGATTCTCGACACCGGCGGCCAGCCGGGCGATGTTCTCCAAGTGCTGTCCGGTGTGCTCGACCTGCTGGACGCCGCTGTCCAGGTCACCGGCCAACTGGCGGATCTGCTCGACCACCTGGGCGGTGCGTTGCTGGATATCCGCCACCATGACCCCGACCTCGCCGGTCGCGGCGGCAGTGCGGCCAGCCAGGCCACGGACTTCGTCGGCGACCACCGCGAAGCCACGGCCATGCTCACCGGCCCGTGCCGCCTCGATGGCCGCGTTCAGTGCCAGCAGGTTGGTCTGGCTGGCGATGGACTGGATCACCAGGGTGACCCGTTGGATTTCATCGCTGCGTACGCTCAAGGCCTCGATCAGCTCGCGACTGTCGTTCGCGCGCTGGCTGAGCTGGTGCATGCGGCTGATGGATTCCACCAGTTCGCTGCGCCCGGCCACGCTGCTGCGATGGGCCTCGCTGGCGGCTCCCAGGGCCTGCTGGCTGAGTTGCGAGGTGGCTTGTTCGGTGGCGATCATCGCTTCGGCATTGCTGACGATCTGTGCCGCGGCATCGAGTTGCGACTGGACTCTACCGGCCAGTTGCTTGACCGAATAGGCTACGCCCGCCGCCGACAAGGCGTTATGGCTGGTGGTATAGGACAGGTCGCGGGTCAGCCCGGCCAGGGCGTCGGCATCGGTGTCGGCCGCAGGTGTGGTGGCCAGCCGCGAACGCAGGCGCGGCAACCAGACAATCACCATTGCCAGGGGCAGGACCAGGTACAAGGACCACCCGCCCAGCGCCATGCCACACAGCAGTGCACTCAGGGCGAGGCTCTGCAGGGTCGGCATCAGCCAGCGCGCCGGGCCCTTGGTATCCGATACCGAGGCAGGCACAGCACCCGCCAGAGATCCGTCTGTCGCCATGTTCGTCACCACCACTTCTCATTGTTATGCCTGCATTAAACGCCACTACAGAGCCATTATCCATGGTCCATTAGTAGGGTTCTTGCAGCAGGTCAACGGAAAGGAGGATGAGAAAAAGCAAAAGATCGCCGCCCGGGGGCCTCTACGGCCGTGGACGGCGATCTCTCGGAAGAAAAATCAGGCCTGACGCTGGTGCTTGTCGATCTGCTCGTGACGTTCCTGGGCTTCGATGCAGTATTTGGTGGTCGGGCTGATCAGCAGGCGCTTGAGGCCGATCGGCTCGCCGCTGTCATCACACCAGCCGAAGCTGTCGTCGTTGATACGGTCCAGGGCTTGCTCCAGCTGGGGCAGCATGCGCTGGTCACGGTCGATGGCGTTGACCAGCCAGGTACGCTCTTCTTCTACGGAAGCAGCGTCTGCGGGGTCAGCCGGGGAATCCAGACTTTCAATGGCGATTCGGTTCTGTTCGATGCGCTCGTGGGTTTCGACTTTCATGTTCTGCAACAGCTTGGTGAAGAAAGCCAGCTGCTCGGCATTCATGTAGTCATCCGCCGGCATGGCCAGCAACTTTTCCTTTGTCATTGATTTCTCTATAAAAAAACGTGCATTAAGGCGAATTATGGAGCGTCCCGCACTAAGCTGCCACGCTCATCGGGAAGGCGCCGTTTATTCCAAGCGCCACCCGGCACTCAATTTACGAGGGGCGGCAGTCTAAGGCCGAGTCGAAGCCTCAGCAACTGAAAACATAGGGAAAATATCCGACACCCCCTTTAAAAGCCGTCTGACAGGCGCCAGGCGGTTATCGGAATGCGTTTATAACAAGAAATTCGGTGCCGTGGCTGTATTGAGAAGACAGATGGCAACGCCACGCGGTCAGGCGTGGCGCTTTGTCGCAGGGACCGGGACGGAGGCGGGCCCGTTCCCTGGCCTCAGCGCTTGAGCTTGCGCTTGTTGCGGTACTGGTCGATGACCACCGCCACCACGATGATCACGCCCTTGATGATGTCCTGGATGTAGGCATCGACCCCCACGAAGGTGAAGCCGCTGGCCATGACACCGAGGATCAGCGCTCCGATCACCGTCCCGGTGATGCGCCCCACCCCACCCGCCAGGCTCGTGCCGCCAATGACCGCTGCGGCAATCGCATCCAGCTCGTAGGACATGCCCATGCCCGCCTGGCCGGTTGCGGCCCGTGCCGAGGCGACCACGCCGGCCAGCCCCGCCAGCAACCCGGCGATGCTGTAGACGATCACCAGGTGACGCTTGACGTTGATCCCCGAGGTCCGTGCCGCCTGCATGTTGCCACCGATGGCGTAGGTGTATTTGCCGTACTTGGTGTAGCGCAGGGCAATATGAAAGATCACCGCCACCACCAGGAAAATGATCACCGGCATGGCCCCGTGGCCGATGGCGGTGTAGGAATCCGACAGCATGCTCACCGGCTGGCCTTCCGTGTAGTAACGCGCCAGCCCACGGGCCGACACCATCATGCCGAGGGTGGCGATAAAAGGCGGGATGCCGGTGATGGCGATGATGCTGCCGTTGATCGCACCGGCCAGCAGGCCTACCCCCAACCCCGCCACTACGGGGATCCAGGCCGGCAGGTCAGTCAGGGAAGGAAACACCGCCCGGGCGAAATCCGAGGTCTGGGCCAGGCTCGCGGCGATCATCGCCGACAGCGCCAGCACTGAGCCGGACGATAGGTCGATACCGGTGGTGATGATGACCTGGGTCACCCCGATGGCCAAGAGGCCAATGATCGACACTTGCAGGATCATCAACACCAGGCGCTGGGAGTTCATCAGGAAACTCTGGTCGCGCATGATCCAGCCAAACAGTTCGAACACCAGGCCGATGCCGATCAGCACCAGGAAGATACTCAGCTCCGTTGGCAACCGCCGACGCGTCCTGGCCGGCGCCGCCGCGGGTTTGTTTTCCAGTATCGCGTTCATAGCCATTCACCTTTTTCATGACATGTCGACGGCATGGGGATCGCTGTCGAACCGTTTGATCGCAAGGGTTTGTACGAAAAGTCGCCGAGTGGCGATCAGGCAAGGCGAAAACAGGCGAGGAACGCGCTCGACTTGGCGAGCTGTCTATGATCTTTCGAGCGGACTCGCACGAGCCTGTTTTCAATGCAGCCTGATCGTTGCGCAGGCACTTTTTGTACAAAACCTAGTGGACCGCGGACAAACCCGAGGCCAGTTGCATGACCCGTTCCTGGGTCGCTTCGCTGCGGTCGAGGATGCCCATCTGGTCGCCCTCGTGCATGACCAGCACCCGGTCGCTCATGCCCAGCACCTCAGGCAGCTCCGAAGAAATCATGATCACCGCCATGCCCTCGCTGGCGAGGAAGGCAATCAGCCGGTAGATCTCGGCCTTGGCGCCGACGTCGATGCCCCGGGTCGGCTCATCGAGGATCAGGATGCGTGGGTTGGTCATCAGCCAGCGGGCCAGCAGCGCTTTCTGCTGGTTGCCGCCGGACAGGGTGTCGATGCACTGCTCCAGGGAAGGGGTCTTGACCCTGAGTTTCTTGCACATGTCTTCGCACAGGGCTCGCAGGGCCTTCTGCTGGATGAAGCCGTTGCCGACGTAATGGGGCAACACCGCCATTTCCATGTTTTCCAGTACCGACAGGCACGGGAACAGCCCACTGAGTTTGCGGTCCTCGGTCAACAGCGCAAAACCTTTCTCGATGGCCATGTGCGGGTCACTGATGCGCACCGGTTGGCCGTCGAGCAGAATCTGGCCGCCGGTCGCCGGGGTCACGCCAAAGATCGCCTCGGCCACATTGGTCCGCCCCGACCCCATCAACCCGGCGATCCCCAGGATCTCCCCGGCATGCAGGTCGAAGGACACCCCCTTGAAGACACCGTCCAGGCTCAGGTCGCGTACCGCCAGGACCTGTTCGCCGATGGGCGTTTCCCGCTCCGGGAAAAGCTGGCTCAACTCACGCCCGACCATCATCGAAATCAGGCTGTCGCCATCCATGCTGTCGGCCCGTTGCAGGCCGATGTAGGCACCATCGCGGAACACCGCCACCTCGTCGGCGATGGCAAACACTTCGTTCATCTTGTGGGTGATGTAGATGATGCCTTTGCCCTGGGACTTGAGGTCGGCAATGATGGAAAACAGATGGGCAACTTCCGTTTCGGTGATGGCCGAGGTCGGTTCATCCATGATGAGAATGTCGGAGTCGTAGGACACGGCCTTGGCGATTTCCACCATCTGCCGCTCGGCAATGCTGAGGTTGCCTACCTGTTCCTCGGGATCGAGGTTGATGCGCAGGCGCTCCAGCAACCTGGCGGTGCAGCGGTGCATTTCCCCGTGATCGATCATGTGCAGGCCGTTGAGCTGTTCGCGGCCGATCCAGATGTTTTCGGCGATGCTCATGTGGGGCATCAGGTTCAACTCCTGGTGGATCATCGCGATGCCGGCCTGCAACGCGGCCAGGGGCGTGTCGAACGCCACCGGCTTGCCTCGCAGGCGCAATTCACCGGCATCCGGCTGGTAGATGCCGGCGATGATCTTCATCAGGGTGGACTTGCCCGCGCCGTTTTCCCCCATCAGGGCCAGCACGGAACCGGGACGTACCCGCAATTGCACGTCGGACAGGGCCACCACGCCAGGGAACCCCTTGCTGACATTGACGACCTCCAACAGGTAGGGTTCGTCAGGTAGTGTGCCCGGCTGGACAGTCATTGCCGGGGCGCTCGAAGCAGTCGCTGAGGCGAACATGATCAGGTACTCCCTCGGCAAGATCGGCGTGGCGACCTTGCCTGCTGATTAGTGTGGTCGGACCGAGGCTGCGCTGGACGTCACTTGAACTGGGCGACGTTTTCCGGGGTGATCAGGCGATACGGCACCCACACCGCCGGCTCCACCGCTTGTTTCTTGACCATTTTCACGGCTGTATCGATGGAGCCATCCGCCTGGCCCTTGGCGTCCTGGAACACCGAGACCGCCATGTCGCCCTTCTTGATGGCGTTCAAGCCGTCCGGCGTGCCATCGACCCCGGCGATCAAAACGCTGCCTTTTTTCTGGCCGGCCTGTTTCAGGGCCATCGAGGCGCCAATGGCCATCTCATCGTTGTTGGCCACCACCGCCTGGAACTCGCGCCCCTGGGTCAGCCAGTCGTTGACCAGGGTCATGCCCTTGTCGCGCAACCAGGTCCCGGTCTGTTCCTGCTCGATCTTGATATCGGGGTATTTGGCCAGTACTTCCTTGACGCCCTTGGTACGGTTGGTGGTGGAGTTGTTGGCCAGGTCTCCCAGCAGGATCACGATATTGCCCTTGCCGCCCATCTTTTGCGCCAGGTACTGCATCTGCATCCGCCCGGCTTCCAGGTCGTCGGAGGCGACGGTCACCACGCCCGCCGGCAATTTCAGGTCATCGGGCCGACGATTGACGTAGACCAGGGGAATGCCCGCGGCCACGGCGGCCTTGGTGATGCGCTGGGTCGCGGCGGTGTCCACCGGGTTGACGATGATGGCGTCGACCTTCTGGCTGATGAAGCTTTCCACCTGGCTCAGTTGCTTGACCACATCGCTGCGGGCGTCCTCGAATTGCAACGTGACGCCGTCCGGCATGGACTTGGCTTTCTTGTCCATGGATTCGCGCAGGTAGGTCAGCCAGGTGTCATCGAACTGCGACATGCTGACGCCGATCTTCAGGTCCGCCAGGGCAGCACCGCTGGCGAACATCAACGACAGGGCCAGCGAGGCGATACGGGTCTTGATCTTCATGAACGGTCTTTCTCCACATTCTTGTTGATTTTATGGATAAGGCGAGACGGCTCTCAGGAACGGGGCAGGCGCACGATGGGCGCCCCCGGCACGCAACACACCACGGCGCCTTGGCGCTGGATGCACAGGGATTCGAACAGAGGAAGAATTGCGGACAGGCGCAACGGACGGGGCAGGTGAAACGCAGAACGGTTGAAGGTTTTCATCGACGGTACCTGGCTGTGTTTCTTGTTTTTGTTGAGTTCGTCATCCGTTCAGGACAGGCAACGGATGGGAACAGGGTGTCGGTAACCTGGAAACGACTTTATTGGAAAATATTTTCCACATCAACTTATTTTAGAATTTTATTCGTCTTTTATTCCATGGCCGACAGGCGTGGGCAATACCTGCACTTCGCCCCCCTCGGCGCTCTGCCGGGCGGCGTCCAGGATAGAGGTCGTCGCCCAGGCGTCACGGGCCTGGACCGGCAGCGGGCCAGCGCCCTGCAAGGCGAGCTGCAGGCGTTGGTAGAACTCGATCCAGCAACCCCGCTCCGATGCCACGCGCTCGCGCTCGCCACCCTGTTCGAACCACCCCCAGCGTCGATGTTCCTCGGTACCCCAGCGTTCCCCCTCCGTCGCCGGGCTCAACCCGGCAAGCGCCAGGGCTTCCTGGCCATCGAGGCCTTCGACGGTATAACTGCCCTCGCTGCCGCTGACCCGAAAGCGCGGCCGCGGTGCGTTTTGCAGGCAGTTGCCGCTCAGGTGGGAAACCACGCCGTTGGCATGGGTCAGGGACACAAAGAAGCCGTTGTCGAATACCTGGCCTGGCTGGCGGTAGTCCAGCTCGGCGTAGACCCTGGTCACCGGCCCGAACAATTGCAGCGCCTGGTCCACCAGATGGCTGCCCAGATCGCGCAGGAAACCACCACCGCTGCCTTTGCCAACCGATGTCGGTGAATAGCGCTCGACACTGGACTCGAAACGAATGACCTGCCCCAAGGCTCCGGACGCCAGCAGTTTGCGCAGGGTCAGGTAATCCGAATCCCAGCGACGGTTCTGGTAAACACAGAGCGGCACATTGCACCGCTCGGCCGCCACCACCATTGCCTCGGCCTGCGCGGCGTCCCGGGCAAAAGGTTTGTCGCTGACCACCGCCACACCGAGTTCAATCGCCTCCATCACCACCGCCGGGCGGCCGTCCAAAGGCGTGGACACCACCACCGCGTCGATGCCCGCCGCCACCAGTTCGGCGAGGGTGTCAAAAGCCTGGACGTGTGGGTAATCACTCGCCAACTGCTGGCGTCGCTCGACGGACCGGGTCACCACGCCGACGAACGTAGCCCCCGGCAGGCTGCTGATCAGCGGCGCGTGAAAAAACCGCCCACCCTTGCCGTAGCCGACTAGTCCGATTCGCATGAAAGCTCCTTGTCTGGATATGACACTGTCCTCTGTGGGAGCGAGCTTGCTCGCCATGGCGTCGGATCAGCCAGTATTAATGTTGCCTGACCCACCGCTATCGCGAGCAAGCCCGTTCCCACAGGGGATTGGGGTTAACCGTAGAAGGGCGGACGCTCGGGCAAGCTGACCTTGACGATCTGCCCACTCTGCTGCGCCTCAATACAGGCATCCGCCGCCACCGCCGCCGCAAACCCATCCCAGGCCGACGGTCCACCCACCTGGCCGGCGCGCACGCCATCGATGAATGCCTGCAGCTCGACGTCATAGGCGGCGATGAAACGGTCCTTCCAATCCATCAGGATGGCATTGGACAGTTTGGCCTCACTGCGCAGCTGGACCTGGGACGGTTCCGCAAGCCGGGCGATGCCGGTCTCCCCCACCACTTCGCACTGGATGTCGTAGCCGTACTGGCAATTGACGAACACCTCCACGTCGATGCGAGTGCCCCTGGCGGTCTCCAGCAGCACCACCTGCGGGTCACGCAAGTGAGCCAGGGCCTTGCTGGTCTTGCGTGGAAACACCACCTGCACCGAGACGTAGTCGTCGGCCAGCAACCAGCGCAGCACATCCAGCTCATGGATCAGGGTGTCGGTGATGGCCATGTCGGTCTTGTAGTTCTCCCCCACCCTCGGGTTGCGGTGAGCGCAGTGCAGCATCAGCGGCTCGCCGATCTGTCCGCTGTCGATCACCGCCTTGAGCGCCCGGTACCCCTGGTCGTAAGGCCGCATGAAACCCACCTGCACCAGGCGCTTGCCATGGGCCACCTCGGCGTCGACGATCCTGCGGCAGCCTTCGGCCGTCACCGCCAGGGGTTTTTCGCAGAACACCGGCTTGCCGGCCGCGATGGCCGCCAGCACGAATTCCTCGTGGCTCGGTCCCCAGGAGGTGACCAGGATCGCCTCCACTTCCGGGGCCTTGATCAATGCATGTCCATCGGGGCACACCTCGGCGGCGAGGTTCAGGTCGGCCACGACCTTTGCCGCTTGGGAGAGGTTGATGTCAGTCACCGCCACCACCTGGCTGTTGAGCAAGGTCTGGCTGCAACGACGGATATGATCCTGGCCGATGGCCCCGGTGCCGATGACGCCCAGCTTCAAAGACATTTGCAACTCCTTGTGTTGTTTGGGTGGGGCAATCAGTACTGACGGGCCTGGGCCAGTCGTTCATTGAGGGTGCGGGCGACCTCATCGGTACGGGTGCTGGTGGAGACCTGCGCCACGCCGACACGCCACCATGACAAGTACTTGTGGATCATGGTCTTGGGCAGGACCTTGATGTCGATCAGGGTCGAGACGGTCTGCCGTCGCGCATCGGCCAGGGCCGCGTGCAGTTCCTCGAGGGTCTTGACCCTGTAGGTCTTGCAGCCATAGGCCGCCGCGCTCATGGCGAAATCCACCGGTACGAAGCCGCCGTCGAGCTTGCCGGTGTCCGGGTTGCGGAAGCGGAATTCAGTGCCGAAGCTGTCCATGCCATGTTCCATCTGCAGGTTGTTGATGCAGCCGAAGGTCATGTTGTCCAGCAGCACCACATTGATCTTGCGCCGTTCCTGGATCGAGGTCGCCAGCTCCGAATGCAACATCATGTAGGAGCCATCGCCCACCAGGGCATATACCTCTTTTCCAGGCTCGGCGAGCTTCACGCCCAACGCCGCATTCACCTCATACCCCATGCAGGAATACGCGTACTCGACGTGGTAGGTGTTCACGCCCTTGCTGCGCCAGCTGCGCTGCAAGTCGCCAGGCAGGCTGCCAGCGGCGGCCACGATGATGGCGTCGTCGTCCAGGGTTTCGTTGAGGGTACCCAGTACACGACTCTGGGTCAGGCAGGAGCCGGTGAGTTCGATGAATTCGCGCAACACCGCCGGGTCCGTGCGGTCGTTGATTTCCGGGACGAAATCCTCGGTTCGATAGTCGGCCTGGTAGACCCGGTCCACCTCGGCATCCAGTCGAGCCCTGGCTTCGGCGATGCGCCCGCCCCATTCGGCGCGATAGTCGCCCAGGGTGCACGACAAGGCCTCGAGTCCCGAACGGGCATCGGCCACCAGTTGCACGCCATCGAGCTTCAACGCGTCGCATGGGCTGATGTTGAGATTTAGGAACTGCACCTCCGGGTGCTGGAACAGCCATTTCGAGGCGGTGGTGAAATCGCTGTAGCGAGTACCGATACCGATGATCAGGTCCGCTTCCTTGGCCAGCAGGTTCGCCGCCAGGCAGCCGGTTTCGCCGATACCGCCCACGTTCAGACGATGGCTGGACACCACCGCGCTCTTGCCGGCCTGGGTCTCGGCGAAGGGGATCTCGAAGCGTTCGGCGAACCCCTGGAGGGCGGCGTTGGCGCCGGCATACTTCACGCCCCCGCCCGCGATGATCAGCGGCTTGCGCTTGCCCTTGAGCAATGCCAGGGCATCCCCCAGCATCGCCTCGGTGGCCGGCCGGCGGTCGATCCGATGCACGCGCTTTTGCAGGAAATAGTCAGGGTAGTCGTAGGCCTCGGCTTGTACGTCCTGGGGCAGCGCCAGGGTCACCGCGCCGGTCTCGGCAGGGTCGGTGAGCACGCGCATGGCGTGGATCGCGGCGGTCATCAATTGTTCGGGGCGATTGATCCGGTCCCAGTATTTGCTCACGGCCTTGAACGCATCGTTGGTGCTGATGCTCAGGTCGTGGAACTGCTCGATCTGTTGCAGGACCGGGTCCGGCTGGCGGCTGGCATAGACATCGCCGGGCAACAGCAGCAACGGGATACGGTTGGCGGTGGCCGTGGCGGCAGCGGTCAGCATGTTCGCCGCGCCGGGGCCGACCGATGAGGTGCAGGCATAGATTTTCCGACGCAGGTGCTGCTTGGCGAAGCCGATGGCGGCGTGGGCCATGCCCTGCTCGTTACGCCCCTGGTGCACCACCAGGTCGCCGCTGTCCTGCTCCAGCGCCTGGCCCAGGCCCAGCACGTTGCCGTGACCGAATATGGTAAAGACGCCGGCGATGAACTTGCTCTGGACGCCGTCGACCTCGACATACTGGTTATCGAGGAATTTCACCAGGGCCTGGGCCATGGTCAGTCGTGTTGTGGACATGCTTGCACCTTTTTCAAACGCAACTCGATCGAGCGTGGAAGCCGGCCTGCCCCGGGCAGGCGCCGTGCCAGCGACATCGATGCGATGCCGACGCCTGGACGGGCGAGCCCGCTCCCACATGAAAAGTTTCCCGACACGGCAGTCAGGCCTGGGAGTTCTGCAGGTGATTCATGCTCGCTCCCAGCGCCTGGCGCAGGTCGGCCAACTGATGGACGCTTTCGGCGAACGGTTCGAAGGACAGGTAGCCGTCATACCCGCCGGCCCCCAACGCTTCGATCTGCGCGGCATTGCCGAGGATATCGCCCTCGCCCACCAGCACCCGGTGACCGTCCCGGATCGTCGCCAGGGGCGCCAGGGCATCTTCGACGCCGGAGATGTGCACCAGGCCGGTCAACTCGGCAAAGCACTCCCGCTCCCCCGCCAGATGATGGTGAAAGGTGTCATGCACCAGGCGAAACACATCCTGGGTATCGGTGTCCGCGATCGCTTCCACCGCCGTGCGCTTGAGGCGCAGCGAGCACTCCTCGAACCCCAGGGGCTCGATATAGCCGTAGACACCGAAGGCCCGCAGGATCGGCGCCAGCTCACCGAGGGCGGTACGCAGCCCCGCCGAACGTTCGGCCTCGCTGCGCGGGTCGGCGCGATCGTTCAATGGACACATCACCAGCCCCTGGGCACCACATTCGCGGGCGTAGTCGGCCAGCCTCACGGCCTGGACACGGCGCTCTTCGTTCCACACATCGAAAGGGTAAAGGGCATTGATCGACAGCACCTTGATGCCCCGCGCCTCGCATAACTGGCGCACGCTGGCCGGTGCCATGCCGTTCTCGATCTCGACGCCCTGCAGATCGTTGCGGATTTCAATGGCATCGGTTTTCAAGGCCAGGGCCAGGTCGATGAACTCAGGCAGTGACAGGCGTGGCGCAACCATTCGGTTCAAGGCAAAACGCAGGGGCTTGTTCATTGTTATTCCTCCGGCATTCGTGCAAAACGGGCGATGGGACGTTCAGAGGTCCAGCAGCCAACTGTGCTGCGGGTCGTTATGGAACTGCCAGACCCGCTTCGGGCCGGCCATGACATTCAGGTAGTACGACTCGTACCCGTAGGGCACGCTGACCGGGTGGTACCCCTTGGGCACCACGACCAGGTCGCTGTTTTCCACGGCCATGGCCTGGTCGATGCTGCGATCGTCGGTATAGACCCGTTGGAACACGAAGCCCTGGGGCGGACTGATCTGGTGGTAATAGGTTTCTTCCAGGAAGCTCTGGTGCGGCAGGTCGTCGGTGTCGTGCTTGTGGGGCGGGTAGCTGGACGAATGGCCCGAAGGCGTGCGCACCTCCACCACCAGCAGCGAATGGGCTGGCTCGCTGTCCGGCAGGATGTCGCAGACATACCGGGTGTTGGCACCCTTGCCGCGAACGCTGCGCTTCATGCTGTCGGGCAGGATCAGGCGCGGGCCGTACTCGTTTCCGGCCGAACCCGGGGCGGCACATACCGCCAGTTGCACGTCGCTCAAGGCGGTCACCAGCGCCTGGCTGCCGGGGGGCAGGTAGGCGGCATAGGGCGACTTGTCCTCGAACACCGACTGGCGATCACCCAGGTTGTCCCAATCGAAAACGCCCTGCCCCGGCGCCTCGCCCTTCAGACCGATACGCCCGCTGAGCAGCACCAGGCACAGCTCCTTGTCGGCCGCGGCCACCGGCAGGGTTTCGCCGAGGCTCAGGCGACAGGCCGTGAAGCCGACGTATTCCAGCTCGCCCGGGGGCAACGCCACCACGGTCCGGCCGCTGGCTTGACTCTTGATCAACAGGCTCATGCCGGGATCCTCTCTTGCAGCAAGGCGCGCAGGGTGTCGTAGCCCTTCTTGGCATACACATAGCTCGGCGCCACGGCGGGATCCTGCTCGGCCTCCACCACCAGCCATCCCTGGTAGTCGGCGGCCAACAGGACGTCGAGCAACGCGGCGAAGTCGATGTCGCCATCCCCCGGCACGGTGAAGGTGCCGTTGATGATGCAGTCGGGAAAGCTCCACAGGTTGTTGCGCGCCAGCTGCACCACCGGCTTGCGCACATCCTTGAAATGCACGTGGCAGATCCGCTCGATGTGCTTGCGCAAGACTTGCAGCGGTTCGCCGCCGCCCATGTAGCAGTGTCCCGAGTCGAACAGCAGGCCGACTTCGCTACCGGTCAGAGCCATCAACTTGTCGATGTCCGAAGGCGACTCGACATAAGCGCCCATGTGATGGTGATAGGCCAGACGCACCCCCTGGGACAACGTGAAGCGGGCCAGTTCGGTCAGCTTGTCGGCATAGGCCTGCCAGGCCTCGTCGGTGTGAAAGCGCGGCCGCTCGATCAGGGGAATCCGCTGGCCTTGGATGGAGTCGGCGACTTCCCCGTAGACCAGCACCGTGGCGCCATTCTGCGCCAGCAACTCGACATGGCTGGCAATGGCGTCGATTTCCTCGGCTGCCGAGCGTCGGGCCAGACGACTGGAATACCAACCCGAGACCAGTGCCAGGTCATAGGGGCGCAGCACATCGCCCACACCCTTGGCGTCCTTGGGAAACTTGCCGTTGAGCTCGAAACCTTCATAGCCGATGGCCTTGCCCTCGCTCAGCGCGGTGCTCAACGGTGTCTCGCCGCCCAACGAGGGCAAGTCGTCGTTGCTCCAGGAAATCGGGTTGATGCCAATTCGAATCGCGGGCATGGCTGCACCTTTTATTGTTTTCAAACTGAATGCATGGGTGAACGCAACACTACTGTGGCAAGGGGGGTTATCCCCTCGCCACGGATGCTTGTTCCATCGGTCACGCCCGGGCCGCTCGCCACGCGTCGATCAGTTCCACGAACGTGCCCTGTACCTGCCTGATCAGCGTTTCGTCATCGATCTCCCCCGCCAGCCAGGCTCGGCTCGGTTCCTGGAAGATCGTGCGCCCCACGGCAAAACCCCGGCAGGTAGTGCTCTGGCTGGCCTGGCGAAAACCTTCGGCCAGGGCCGAGGCCGGAGCATTGAGGCCCAGCAGCACCACACCACGGCAGTACGGATCGCGCTGCTGGATCAACTCATCGAGTTGCTTCCACTGCTCTGCGGTCTGGGCTTCGATCTTCCACCAGGCCGGAAAGATCCCCAGGTTGTAGAGGCGCTTCAAGGCGCGATAGAGCACGTCCGGATGCGGCGATGGATGATCCTTGGGCGGGATGACTTCCAGCAGCAGTTCATGGCCACTGACCTGGGATGCCTTGTACAACCCCATCAACTGCGCCTCCTGCTCCAGGCGCAGCAGCGGCTCGTCATCGGGATGAAATTGCACCAGACACTTGATGATCTGCTCGCCAGGCCAGGCGATCAGGTTGCTGCCGATGGAGCGGCCATGCTCGAAAGCCAGCGGCCGCGAGCCTTGCACCTCCACCGGGCGCGCCACCCACCAGCCGCGTCCGGTGGCGGCATTGAGGGAATCCTGGCCGAAACGTTGATCGGCCAGCAACCCGACGTCCGCCTCGATGCCCTGGCGACGCAGATCGACTTCGACTCGCTCCACCGCCTGGATGAACAGTTGCTTGAGCGCGCCGATGCTGCTCAGGTCCCGGTCGCCTTTTTGAGCCAGTTCCACCAGTTGCCAACGGTGATCGAAGGCAAAGATGAACAGTTGTTTCCAGGCCCTGCGAGGCACACTGACCTGATGAAGCCGTTGCAATACGACATCCTGGTCCGGCCGGGTGATGGGCACCGGGCTGTCGAACAGGTAATCGAGTTCGGCCCGGGTCGGCATCGCCGGGGCACAGGCATGGCGCGACACCACCAGGCCGCCACAGGCATTGGCCAACTGGCAGCAGCGCGCATCGTCGGCTTCCTCCAGCCAGCCGGCGAGAAAGCCCGACATGAAGGCATCGCCGGCCCCCAGGACATTCAGGACCTCCACCTTGACGCCCGGATAGATCGCACCGTCTTCAAGCCGGTCGGGGATGGCGCCGTGGATCACCGTGCAACCCTGCGGGCCGAGCTTGACCACCAGGGTCGCCGCCGTCAGCGAACGCACGGTGCGCAGCGCGGCCAGCAGATCCGTGCTGCCACCGGCGATCAGGAATTCCTCCTCGGTGCCGACGATCAGGTCAAAACGCGGAAGGATGCCTTGCACATGCCGGCTGACGGTCTGGTCGGCCACGAAACGGGTCTCGCCATCGGCCTTGCCGGCCAAGCCCCAGAGCACCGGGCGATAATCGATGTCCAGGATCCGCCTGACGTTGTGCTTCTGGGCATGGTCCAGCGCCTGGATACTGGCCTTGTAGACGCTGTCGGTGGAGAAATGAGTGCCGGTGATCAACAGGGCCTTGCTGGAGGCGATAAAGGCCTCGTTTATGTCTTCGGCGCGCAACGCCATGTCGGCGCAGTTTTCCCGGTAGAACACCAGGGGGAAGGTTTCCCGGTCCTTGATACCCAGCAGCACCAGGGCGGTCAGGCGTTGCGGATCGACCTTGATGCCGCTGACATCGCAGCCCTCACGGGCCAGGGACTCCACCAGGAAGCGTCCCATGTGGTCGTCCCCTACCCGGCTCAGCATGGCGGACCTGAGCCCGAGCCGAGCGGTGCCGAAAGCGATGTTGGCCGATGAGCCACCCAGGTATTTGGCGAAGCTTGTGACATCTTCCAGCCGCGCCCCGACTTGTTGCGCATACAGGTCGACACCCAGGCGTCCCAGGCAGATCACATCCAATTGACGCCCACTGGCAAAACGAGTCTGGCCCATGCTGGCTCCTGTTATTTTTATCAGCCTGCGTTCGCCGCCGGAGCGGTGCCAACGCGTTGGTGGATGCAGACTAAAACGAGCCACGGGCAAATATCAATAATTATTCTATAAATTTTTTACGTGGAATATTTTTTCCAATACCCTGTGCTCGGAACCGCGACAGGCGCAGTGCATCGTTTCAGCAGGTCACGTCGCCTGCCGCGCTCATTATTTTCCTTGCGCCTACGCTGTAGACTGCGACCAGCCAACCTGTTGTCGAGGGCCGGGACGTTATCGGACCGCCCTATAAGAACAAGCCAGAAGGATTTTCTATGACCCGCCCCGATCTGCCGGAGCCGTCCGAGCGCGCGTCCGCCCTCGCAACCCCACCGATCAATGCCGAACGCCTGTTGCAACTGATCACCGAGGAATATGAAAGCCTGCCGCGCCAGCTCAAACGCATCGCCAGCTACATGAGCCAGCAAAGCGACCGCATCATGGTCGACCGTATCAGTGATATCGCTCGCGAATGCGAAGTGCATCCGTCGGCCATCGTGCGTTTTTCCCAACGCTTCGGTTTCAGCGGGTTCAGTGAAATGCAGGCGCTGTTCCGGGAGGCCTACACCCACAAGACCACGCCGGTACAGAACTACCAGCAGCGCATTCGCAGCATGATCGCCAACAAATCCCAGAAGGCCTGCGGCGGCGACCTGGCGCGCGAATGCATCAACGCCACACTCTCGGGCATCGAGCGATTGGGGCTGGAACTGGACGACCAGGCGTTCGACAAGGCCGTGGACCTGGTGGTCAATGCCGACAATATCTATGTGGTGGGCGTCCGGCGTTCCTTCGCGGTAGCCGATTACCTGGTGTACAACCTGCAACACACCAACAAGCGCATTCACCTGGTGTCCGGGCTCGGTGGCAGCTATCGCGAGCAGATGCGCAGCGTCCGGGCCAACGACCTGGTGATCGCCATCAGCTTCACCCCGTACGGCAAGGAAACCCAGCATTGCCTGCGCATCGCCCAGCATCACCAGGCCAAGACCCTGATCATCACCGACAGCAACCTGTCGCCCCTGGCCAAACGGGCCAATACGGTGTTGCTGGTAAACGAAGGCAGCTCGTTCGCGTTTCGCTCCCTGAGCGCTACCCTTTGCCTGTGCCAGGCATTGTTCATTGCCGTGGCCTACCGGCTGGAGCTCAAGGTCGATGAAATCCACGAACAGGCAGGATTCGAGGACTAGAAACCCGGACCGTCCAACCACAGAAGGAAGCACCATGAAACTGATCGGCATGCTGGACTCGCCATACGTACGACGCGTCGCCATTTCCGCCAAATGCCTGGACATTGCCCTGGAACATGAATCGATTTCGGTGTTCAGGCAGTTCGAACAGTTCCAGCGCATCAACCCGGTGGTCAAGGCGCCGACCCTGGTGCTCGACGATGGCGCGGTGCTGATGGACTCCACGTTGATCATCGACCACCTCGAGGTCTTGGCCACCCCGGGCAAAAGCCTGATGCCGGTCGACAGCGGGCAACGGCTGCGCACCCTGCGCCTTATCGGCCTGGCCCTGGCGGCGTGCGAGAAGTCGGTGCAGATCTACTACGAACGCAACCTGCGGCCGACAGAAATCCAACACGCCCCCTGGGTCGAACGCGTTGAAGGCCAACTGGCGGCGGCCTATGGCATGCTCGAACAGGAACTGGTGAAACAGCCCCTGGTCACCGACGGCTCACTCGATCAGGCAGGCATCACCCTGGCAGTGGCCTGGAGCTTCACCAACCTGGTGGTACCGGATCAGGTGCAGGGCAAGTCCTTTCCTTCGATCAGCGCGTTCACCGCCTATGCCGAAGGGTTGGAGGCGTTTGTCAGCACGCCGATGGAATAACCGGCGATGGCGGTCGAGCGCAGGATTCTGATTCACCCCGGATCCCTGTGGGAACGAGCTTGCTCGCGATGGCGGGGTACCAGCCAACATGGATGCTGACTGACCTTACGCTATCGCGAGCAAGCTCGCTCCCACAGTTTGTTTTCGGGTGACGGCGGGATAGGTATTCGCCACAGATCCCAAACAGGATTTGCTCAGGCCGGTTCCACTTCCTTCGGCTCCACGAACGCTGGTGCCACCTCGAACCGATCCGCCAGGAACGGCGTGATGTCCAGTGGCAACGGCTCGTCGTTCACCAATTTGTCCAGCAATACCCCGGTGATGGCCGAGGTCAGGATGCCGGTGCGGAAATGCCCGCAGGCATTGAGGTAGCCTTCCACGCCCCGCATCGGCCCCAGGATCGGCAACTCGTCGGGAGATCCAGGGCGCAGGCCGGCCCAGGTCCGCTTCAGGTTGATGTCGGCCAATTGCGGGATGCACCGCACTGCACCCTGGACCAACCCCTCGATTTCCGGGTACGTGGTGGTCACGTCAAAGCCTTTGTCTTCGGTGGTGCTGCCAATCAGGATTTCGCCGTTGTCCTTCTGGGCCACATAACAATCGCTGGTGGTCAGGCAGCCCTTGAGGATCTTCGGCATGCGTTCGGTCAACAGGATCTGGCCCTTGACCGGCTTGACCGGAATCCGCACGCCGGTGGCCTGCTCACTCAGGTCCGCCGCCCAGGCACCGGCGGCGTTAATCAGGGTCCGGCAATTGAAGGTGCCCGCCTCGGCGGTCTTCACCCCGGTGACCCGCGTGCCCTTGCGCAGGACCTCGGTGACGTTGGTGTTGAAGAACAGGTCGACGCCGTTCTGTCGAGCGCCTTCGGTATAGGCGTCCGCCAGGCGGAACGGACTGACCTGATGATCGCACAGGAACTCCAGCGCTCCCCGGGCCTCGTGGCTGACATTCGGCTCGGCCTCGCGCAGGGCGGCCTGGTCGAGCCAGCGGACCTGGTCCGCCAGGTGCGGGATGCAGGCGACGATATGCTCGGCGTACAAGCGGTCCTCATCGTCATAGATCACGAATTTGAGCCCGGTCTCCTCGAACTTGAAATCCATGCCGTGGTTGTCCATCAACTCCCGGTGCAATTGCGGATACAAGGCGTTGGACTGCAAGGCGAAGTCGAAGAACGATTGCGGCAGGATGTGCGGCGTACTGGCGTCCACCGCCACGGCGGCGCCCTGGGCCTGGCGCTTGCGGTTGGCCGACATCATGCGAAAGAAAATCACCCCGCACCCCAGCCCCACGGACTCGCCGATGGCCCACAGGCCTCCCGCGGAAGCCCGGGTGGCATTGCCCGGGCGCTTGGCATCGATCAGCGCGATCTTCAAATGCTTGCGCTTGGACAACTGATAGGCACACGAAGCCCCGATCACACCGCCACCGGCGATGACCACGTCGTAATCCTTCAGGCTCTGATACTCAGTCATGCCGTACGCCCTCCTGGCCTACGTTCTGGAACGCTGAAAAGGGCACCGGGTCGATGGGGAAGCGCGGTCGCAACCAGCCCACATCCCCACGTCCGGTGGCTTCGCGCAGCCGGTCGCTGCAATAGCCGACGCACATCCGCCCCTGGCAGTCGCCCATGCTCACCCGGGTGCGCATTTTCAGGCTGGCCATGTCCTGCACGCCCTGCTCCAGGGCCCGGTCGATATCAGCGCGGGTGGCGTGCTCGCAGCGGCAGATCACCGTATCGGCGGCGGGCAGCGCGATTTGCCCGGCACCGCGGCGAGTGTATCGGTCCACGGCGGCGCGGAAGCTCACGATGCGGTCCAGTTGCGCCTGGTAGCGCTCGCGGCGCTCAAGGGCGGTACGAGGGTCGAGCACATTGCCTTGCATCAGGATCGATAGCGCGGCGATGCGCCCGCTCAGCATGGCCGCTTCACCGCCACGGATCCCGCCCATGTCGCCAGCCAGGTGGATATGGGCCTCGCTGCTTTGCTGCCAGGCATCGGACACCGCCCTGAGGTAGCCGTCGTCGCTGAAGCCATGCTCCAGGCCCATCTGCTGGCTCAACTGGGTGCGTGGAATGAAGCCGTAGCCGACCGCCAGGGTCTGGGCCGGCACTTGTTCGGCACGGGCCAGGTCCGGCTCCCAGTCGCTGGAATAAGGCGCGACGGTGACACAGCTCAGCTCACCGTCGCCATCGGCCCGCACCACGCCCCAGCCATAACGCACCGCAATGCCGTGCAGCTTGAGATAGCCCAGCATGCTCAGGCCGTCGAGAAACAGCTGTGGCTTGTTCAGCAAGGCCAGGCTTTCCTTGGCGATCCTGCCCAATGCGCACGCCTCGTACACGCCGGCCACGGCCACGCCTGAAGCATGCAGCTGGCAGGCCACCAGGGGCAGCAGCGGGCCGGTGCCCGCGATCACCACCGGACTGGGCGGCTTGACCACCCCGCTCTTGATCTGTAGCTGCAACCCACCCAGCATCATCACCCCGGCAAGCGTCCAGCCGGGAAACGGCACGCTGCGCTCATGGCAACCGGCCGCCAATACCAGATGGGAATAGGCGACTTCCCGCAAACGCTCGTCGGCATCCAGCAGCATCAGCGCCCGGAACCCTTCGGCTCCGACGACGCGGCTGTCGAGCCGAACGTCGATCAGCCCGGCGTACTGGCGAAACTCACCGTGAAGCCTGTTCAGGGCCTGGCTATAGCGGGAACCCAGGTAGTCCAGGCTCACACCGTCGCGCAACGGCCCACGATAGACCACGCCACCCAGGCGCGGCGCCTCTTCGAGCAAAGTGCTGCGCACCCCATGGGCCGCCAGCTCGATGGCTGCGGCCATGCCCGCCGGCCCACCGCCGACAATCACCGGATCGAGGCTCATGGCGCCTCCGTTTCGGCGATGCGGTTGGCCCGGGTCTCGATCTGCATGCCGGGACGCACCCGGGTCTGGCAGGCGCGGCGCTTGTGACGCCCATCGATCTTGACGAGGCAGCAATGGCACACGCCCATGCCGCAATACGCGCCGCTGATCTGCTGGTGATCGTTGCGGGCCACCTGGCGCTGGCCCAGGGACTGGATGACGGTAAGAACGGTTTCGCCGTGGGCGGCGTCGACGATCCGCCCGTCCAGGCACACCGTCATGTCGGCCCTGGCCAGGGGCTGGATGTCGAATTTTCGGCGTAGAAGGTCTTGAGACTGCATGATGCTGCTCTTCCTTGATGCTTTTATTGAAGGACCAGTGAGGTCTCGGCTCCTTGCAGCACACCATCACCGGTTGCGTCGGTGCCTGCGTCAGCGCGAGCGCGCCAAGGCGGGGCAATCGATGCCACATGATAGTGCGGGCGAAACGCATGTTAGGGATAATTTGTGACCAAGTGTTGATCCAGGCCAGGGAAATCGCTGGCGGCTTCGATGAACTTTTTTTCAGAAAGCCGACAGGTAATCTTTGGCAGAATGCCGCGCAATGGCATCAATTTCTCAACCCGGTACCGCCCATGAACCGCATCCTGACCATCGAAGACGACGCCGTGACCGCCCGTGAGATCGTCGCCGAGCTGACCCGCAACGGCCTGAGCGTCGACTGGGTCGACAATGGCCGCGAAGGTCTGGAACGCGCGGTGAGCGGCGATTACGACTTGATTACCCTCGACCGCATGCTGCCCGAGCTCGACGGCCTGGTGATCGTCACCACACTGCGCAACATGGGCGTGGCGACGCCGATCCTGATGATCAGCGCCCTGTCCGATGTGGATGAACGGGTACGCGGTCTCCGGGCCGGCGGCGACGACTACCTGACCAAGCCCTTCGCTACCGACGAGATGGCGGCTCGTGTCGAAGTGTTGCTGCGCCGCAACAACGGCGCCCAGGAAACGCAAACCGCCCTTCGGGTCGCCGACCTGGAACTGAACCTGATCAGCCGCGAGGCCAGCCGCAACGGGCAACTGCTCAGCCTGTTGCCCACCGAGTACAAGTTGCTGGAATTCCTGATGCGCAACAGCGGACAGATCCTTTCGCGCATGATGATTTTCGAGGAAGTCTGGGGCTATCACTTCGACCCCGGCACCAACCTGATCGACGTGCACATTGGTCGTCTGCGCAAGAAGATCGACCCGCCGGGCCTGGAACCCCTGATTCGCACCGTGCGAGGTTCCGGCTATGTCATTGCTGAACCCCGCTAAGGGCTGGCGCTCCTCCAGCAGCCGCCTGCTGGCGCTGTACAGCGCGCTGTTCGTGATCTGGAGCGCTCTGTTGATGGGGGTGATGTATTACGAAGTATTCGGCTACCTCGACAGCCTGGCCAAACACTCCCTGATGCAGCGCCAGCACCTGTTTGCCCGCATCCATGCCGACCAGCTGGAGGACGCGCTCATGGCCAGCCTGACCCTGGACGAGCGCGGGGTCGATGCCTATGGCCTGTTCGATCCGCAACTGCGGCACCTGAGCGGGCCGATCCAGCGGATTCCGGCCGACCTGCCGCTGGACGGCAAGATCCACATGCTGGGCGGCTGCGTCGACTCCGACGCCCCCGGCGTGCCCTCGGACAGTTGCGATGCGGTGGCGACCCGGACCCAGGACGGACGCTGGCTGGTGTTGGCACGGGACAACGGTTCGCTCTTCGCCGTCACGCACATCATCCTGCGGGCATTGTTCTGGGGCGTGTCGCTGACCATCCTGCCGGGCCTCGCCGGTTGGCATCTGCTGCGCCGCCGACCACTGCAGCGCATCCGCAAACTGCAGGCCAGCGCCGAGGCCATCGTGGCCGGCGACCTCACCCATCGCCTGCCACTGTCGAGCCGCCGCGACGAACTGGACATGCTGGCGGCGATCGTCAACGCCATGCTCGATCGCATCGAGCGCCTGATGAACGAGGTCAAGGGCGTGTGCGACAACATCGCCCACGACCTGCGCACGCCCCTCACCCGCTTGCGCGCCCAGCTTTACCGGATCCAGCAGGAAGCGGCAGAGGGCTCGCCCGAAGCCTTGCAGATGGATCAGGTGATTGCCGAGACGGATACCCTGATGGCTCGGTTTCGCGGGCTGCTGCGGATCTCCGAACTGGAAGACCAGCAGCGCCGTTCGGGTTTCGTGCGCCTGGACCCGTTGCAACTCTTGCAGGAACTGCACGACTTCTACCTGCCCCTGGCCGAAGAACGCGAACTGACCTTCCGCCTCGACGTGCCCGAGACCTTGCCCCTGCTCAATGGCGACCGGGCGCTGCTGTTCGAAGCCGTGTCGAACCTGCTGAGCAATTCCATCAAGTTCACACCGCCGGGAGGCGAGGTCGTCCTGCGGGGCGTGGACCAGGGCGACAGCACGCGCATCGAAGTACTCGACTCCGGCCCCGGCATCCCGGAGGCGGAACGCAAGGCCGTGTTCCGGCGTTTCTATCGCGCAGAGGGCAGCAGCCAGCACGGTGGATTCGGCCTGGGCCTGTCCATCGTGGCGGCGATTGTCAATCTGCACGGATTTACACTTGAGGTGGACAGCAGCGAACAGGGCGGAGCCCGCCTGGCGCTCGATTGCCGAGCGACGCTGCTGTAGCGATCAACCAGGACGTGGCTTTGCAATGAAGGGGGTGGTGAAGGGAGTTTCAGGCGGGATCACCGCGATACAGCGGAGTGTTGCCCAGCTCATAACGCAGTTCTTCGATCAGCTTTGCAATGCTTTCTTCCGACCGGACGCTGTCGATGCTCATGCCGCTTACTACCAGATCGACTTCACCGCTTTCACGGTGATAGAGGCGCACGGTCAGGGTGCCGTCGCCATTGAGGCTGCATTCGCAGGCCAGGGGCGTAAAATTCTCTTCGAGACGAGCACGCAAGGGAGCCAGGTGAGTCATGCGCTGCACCTCAGGTCCACGGGTTCGAATGAATGGCGGACAGCTGCGGCTTCCGGACCCGCGTAGACGTCCTGTCAATCCCGCATTCGATTGGCTTGCTGCACATGTGGCGTATTCCTTGACTGTTTCGTGGGGGACGCGACATCACCGACGACGTCGCACCCCGACAGCGTAAGGAAGCCTGGCTACAGGCAAAACCCGAATTTGCACCAACGGGCCAGGTACATTTGCACTGGCTATCATGGTGCCTTCATGCGCCACTCATTGGCGAACAGACCCCGTTCCCGCGCCCACACTATCGCCTCGCTACGGCTATGGACGTCCAGCTTCGAATACAGCGTCGCCACATGATTGCGCACGGTATTGGGGGCCAGTTTCAAGCGTGCGGCGATTTCCTTGTCGGCCAGTCCCTGGCAGATCAGCCCCAGCACATCACGTTCCCGGGCGGTCAGCTCGGTGAACGACACGCTGGGAACCGGTGCGTTGATGCTTTTCACATTGGCCAGTTTTTCAATCAGGGTCCGGCTGAACCAGGAAGCATCCTTCATCACCTCTTCGATGGCAGCCACCAGCTCCAGCTCCGAGCGCTTGCGTTCGGTGATGTTCATCAGCACCAACAGGTAGCAAGGTTTGTCCTGTATCAGCACCGTATCGGCGGCCACTTCACAATCGATGAGCTCACCACCTTTTTTCTGCACCTTGACGTCGATCCTTGAAACCGTGGCGGCCTTCTCCAGCTTGGCGAACAGGGCGGCGCTGGCTTCGCTGTCGATAAAGCCGATTTCTTCAACGGTCTTGCCCAGCAGCTCTTCGCTGGCATAACCGGTGGCTTCCAGGAACGCTTCGTTGATTTCCAGCAACTGTTGCTCGGCGCTGCATACCAGGGTAGGCACGGGAGACAGTCGGAACGACTTGGCGAAGCGCTCTTCGCTCTGGCGCAACGCAGTCTCGGCCTTGCGGCGCGGCTCCATGTCCATGAAGGAAAACAGCATGCAGTCTTCGTCCTGCAGGTCCAGTGGCTGGCCGGCGACGATCACCTGTTTGCTGCCGCCATCGGGCAGTCTCAGCTCGGCCTGCATCTGCGGAATGGTCGCGCCCTGCCCCAGGCGCTCGACGGCCAGGTCACGTTTTTCCGCGGCTTCCAGCACGTCCAGTTCATAGACTGAACGACCGATCACCTGGTCGCGACTGTAGCCGGTCATCTCCAGGAAACCCGGATTGACCTTGATATAGCGCAGGTCACTGAGACGGCAGATCACCGCCGGCGCCGGGTTCGCGGCAAAGGTTTTTTCGAAACGCTGCTCGGCGCTGGCCCATTCGGTGGCATCACTGAGGATCAACACCAGGTATTCCGGTTCACCGCCACGGTCGGTCAGCACCATGCTGCGGATCCGATGGACCCAGGTGCGATCGGGATCGGCCTTGGGGGTGACTTCCACCAGCACGTCGCTGAACTCATCGCCACGGGCCACCCGGGCGATGGGGTAGTTGTCCTCGGGCAACGCGTGATTGTTGCGATAGCGCAGGTTGAAACGCTGGGCGTACCCCTTGGCGTTGCCACCCAGGTCATTCAGATCGCTGACGCCGTGCATGGTCAATGCGGCCTCATTGGCCCACGCGATCGTCTGGTCGACTTCGATCAGCATCACCCCGTCCGACAGCCCGGCGATGATCTGCAGCAACTGGCGACGGTTGGTATCGGCATTGGGGACGTCTTGGTTCATTGGGTCTCCATGTGATCGACAAGGCATGGTGGTACGACCCTTCCCGAGGGTGACGCGTTCCCTGGAGAAAGGTGCCCGACAGGGACGATGCCGATGATGTTCGTTCGGGTGCCAGGCAAATCATCAAGATGCCGGCCTTCGACTAATGTCTTAGACCAGTCATCGCACAACCGTAAACGCAACCATCGCCCCTTTCGCCACGCACGATGTCCTTATCGTCACGGCTGTCACTCGCTCTGCCCTTGACGAGAGCCCCATTCACAAGGTGCATCCACTGGTAGAAATCAAATAATGGCCAGTTGACAAGGAGTCGGCGGCCACAAATAATCTCGTCATGTTGTACGACGACGTATGACAAAAATAAAAACAACAAAAAAGTAGGGAGCGTTACTGTGAGCACACGTGTCCGTTTTTCCCCCAGCCGTCCTTCTCGCCATACCCTTTCCAGCACCAGCCATGCCCTGACCCTGCTCGGCTGCAGCAGTCTGGCAGCCTTGCTGCCCACCGTCGCCCAGGCCGAAGGCTTCGTCGAGGATGCCAAGGCCACGCTGAACCTGCGCAACGCTTACTTCAACCGCAACTTCACCAACCCGAACAATGCCCAGGGCAAGGCCGAGGAATGGACCCAGAGTTTCATCCTCGACGCCAAGTCCGGTTTCACCCAGGGCACGGTGGGGTTCGGCGTGGACGTGCTGGGCCTGTACTCGGTCAAGCTCGATGGTGGCCGTGGCACGGCAGGAACGCAGTTGCTGCCGGTGCACGACGACGGTCGCCCCGCCGATGACTTCGGCCGCCTGGGCGTCGCGCTCAAGGCCAAGGTCTCCAAGACCGAGCTGAAGGTCGGCGAATGGATGCCGGTGCTGCCGATCCTGCGTTCCGACGACGGTCGCTCCCTGCCGCAGACCTTCCGCGGCGGCCAGGTCACTTCCACCGAGATCGCCGGCCTGAGCCTCTATGGCGGCCAGTTCCGCGGCAACAGCCCGCGCAACGATGCGAGCATGGAAGACATGTTCATGAACGGCCGCCCCGCCGCCACCTCCGACCGCTTCAACTTCGGCGGCGGCGAATACGCCTTCAACGAAAAACGCACCCAGGTGGGCGTGTGGTACGCGGAACTGTCCGACATCTACCAGCAGCAATATTTCAACCTGACCCACAGCCAGCCCATGGGCGACTGGACCCTGGGCGCCAACCTCGGCTATTTCATCGGCAAGGAAAACGGCAGCGCCCTGGCCGGTGACCTGGACAACAAGACCGCCTTCGCCATGCTCTCGGCCAAATATGGCGGCAACACCTTCTATGTCGGCCTGCAGAAAGTCGGCGGCGACGATGCCTGGATGCGGGTCAACGGCACCAGCGGCGGTACCCTGGCCAACGACAGCTACAACTCCAGCTACGACAACGCCAAGGAAAAGTCCTGGCAAGTGCGCCACGACTTCAACTTCGCCGCCGTCGGCGTGCCGGGCCTGACCCTGATGAACCGCTACATCAGCGGCGACAACGTGCACACCGCCACGGTGGACGATGGCAAGGAATGGGGTCGCGAAAGCGAGCTGGCCTATACCGTACAGAGCGGCGCGCTGAAGAACCTCAACGTGAAATGGCGCAACTCGTCGCTGCGTCGGGACTTCAGCACCAACGAGTTCGATGAGAACCGCATTTTCATCAGCTACCCGATTTCGCTTCTCTGAGCAAAGGAGCTGGCGTCATGACCTGTCACATAGCGGTCATGACGCTGGCGTAACGCGTGGCAAGGAGGCCGGTTTAGAGCGATTCGTCGATCAGACGTTGACAAGGTAGCGCAAGGATAAGGATATTCGCCCTCGGTCGTACGACAACTTATAACAACTGATACCTCTCACTGTTTGCTCAGGTAACTTCATGACTACGACAACCATTCGCCATCCCTTCAATCGCCTGTTGCTCACCGGTGCCGCCGGCGGCCTGGGCAAAGTGCTGCGCGAGCGCCTCAAGCCTTTCGCGCGGCATATTCGCCTGTCGGATATCGCCAACATGGCGCCGGCCATCGACGAAAGCGAAGAAGTGGTGCTCTGCGACCTGTCCGATAAGCAGGCAGTGCACCGACTGGTGGAAGGCGTCGACGCCATCCTGCATTTCGGCGGCGTATCGGTCGAGCGCCCCTTTGAAGAAATCCTTGGCGCCAACATCAGCGGCGTGTTCCATATCTACGAAGCGGCCCGCAAGCACGGCGTCAAGCGAGTCATCTTCGCCAGCTCCAACCATGTCATCGGTTTCTACAAGCAGGACGAGCCCCTCGACGCCCTCTCCCCTCGCCGCCCGGATGGCTACTACGGCCTGTCCAAGTCCTACGGCGAAGACATGGCCAGTTTCTACTTCGATCGCTACGGCATCGAGACCGTGAGCATCCGCATCGGCTCGTCGTTCCCGGAGCCGCAGAATCGCCGGATGCTGAGCACCTGGCTGAGCTACGACGACCTGACCCAACTGATCGAATGCTCGCTCTACACCCCGAGCGTACGCCATACCGTGGTGTATGGCATGTCCGCCAACCGTGATGTCTGGTGGGACAACAGCCACGCCGCACACCTGGGTTATCAACCCAAGGACAGCTCTGAAATCTTCCGGGCCAAGGTCGAGGCGCAACCCATGCCGGCCGCCGACGATCCGGCCAGGATCTATCAGGGCGGCGCCTTCGTGGCGGCCGGCCCGTTCGATGACTGATTCGTCTGTTTTTCCATGGGATACGAACGCCACAAGGGAATCACCATGCAAGCCGAATTGATTGTCGATGCACGCAACGCCGTCGGGGAAAGCCCGGTCTGGGTCCCCGAGGAAAACGCCCTGTACTGGGTGGACATCCCCAGCGGCGGCCTGCAGTGCTGGAACGCCGGGACTGGCCAGCTCAAGGGCTGGAACACTCCGGAAATGCTTGCCTGTATCGCCCGCCACCAGGACGGCGGCTGGGTGGCCGGCATGGAAAGCGGCTTCTTTCGCCTGCACCCCAATGACGACGACACGCTGGACAGCGAGTTGTGCGCCAACGTCGAACACAGCCGCCCCGACATGCGCCTCAACGATGGCCGCTGCGACCGCCAGGGTCGCTTCTGGGCCGGCAGCATGGTGCTGAACATGGGCGCCAACGTCGCCGAAGGCAGGATGTACCGCTTTGAAGCCGGGCAACGCAGCCCGGTCGAGGCGCAACTGAGCGGTTTCATCGTACCCAACGGCCTGGGCTTCAGCCCGGACGGGCGCACGATGTATCTCTCAGACTCGCATCCGCTGATCCAGCAGATCTGGGCCTTCGACTACGACATCGACAGCGGCACGCCTACCAACCGGCGCCTGTTCGTCGACATGATGCCCTTGGCCGGTCGCCCGGACGGCGCGGCAGTGGACGCCGAGGGTTGCTATTGGATCTGCGCCAACGATGCCGGCCTGATCCATCGTTTCACCCCGGATGGGCGCCTCGACCGCTCGCTGGAAGTGCCGGTCAAGAAACCGACCATGTGCGCCTTCGGCGGCAGCCGCCTCGACACCCTCTTCGTCACCTCGATCCGTCCTGGCGACGACAGCGATCCCCAATCCCTCGCCGGGGGTGTGTTCGCGTTGAACCCTGGCGTCAAGGGCCTGGCCGAACCCGCATTCGGAGGGTTGAAACACGCCGCGAACTGACTTGCTGCACCGCTTTACTGGATGAGCCATAAAAACAACAACACTGGAGACTGACCATGAATTTCAAACGCACGCTTCTGATCGCGGCCCTGCCCCTGGCCTTCCTGGCCCAGGCGGCGCATGCCCTTGAACTCAAGATCGCCGACATCCATCCCAAGGGTTACCCGACCGTGGTGGCCGAGGAATCCATGGGTAAAACCCTGGAAAAGGAAAGTAATGGCGAACTGAAGTTCAAGTACTTCCCGGGCGGCGTGCTGGGTTCGGAGAAAGAAGTCATCGAACAGATGCAGGCCGGCGCGATCCAGATGTCCCGAGTCAGCCTCGGCATCGTCGGTCCCGTGGTGCCGGATGTGAACGTCTTCAACATGCCGTTCATTTTCCGCGACCAGGCCCACATGCGCGCCGTCATCGACGGCGATGTCGGCGATGCGATCCTCGACCGGATCACCAACTCCGAGTTCGGTCTGGTGGCCCTGGCCTGGATGGACGGCGGCACGCGCAACCTCTACACCAAGAAGCCGGTGCGCAAGCTCGAAGACCTCAAGGGCATGAAGATCCGCGTCCAGGGCAATCCGATGTTCATCGAGACGTTCAATGCCATGGGCGCCAACGGCATCGCCATGGACACCGGTGAGATCTTCAGCGCCTTGCAGACCGGCGTGATCGACGGGGCGGAAAACAACCCGCCGACCATGCTCGAGCACAACCACTACCAGAACGCCAAGTACTACAGCCTGACCGGCCACCTGATCCTGCCCGAGCCTATCGTGATGTCGAAGATCACTTGGAACAAGCTCACGCCGGAACAGCAAGACATGGTGAAAAAAGCCGCCAAGGCTGCTCAGGCCGAGGAGCGCAAGCTGTGGGACCAGAAGTCCGCCGCCAGTGAAGAAAAACTCAAGGCCGCCGGCGTCGAGTTCATCACCGTGGACAAAAAGCCCTTCTATGACGCCACCGCGCCGATCCGCGCCAAATACGGCGCGCCGTATGCCGACCTGATCAAGCGTATCGAAGCTGTCCAGTAAGACCTTTCGATCTGTACTCCTGAAAAGGCCGCGCGCGCCTGCGGTTGACGGCGCGCCCGGTTACGGTGGAACCCGATGAAGAATTTGCTGCTGCGTATCAACGACACGATTTACATGACTTGCATCTGGGTGGCCGGCCTGTCTGTGCTGGCCGTTGCACTAATGATTCCCTGGGGTGTGTTTGCCCGTTATGTGTTGGGCTCAGGTTCCAGCTGGCCGGAGCCCACCGCGATCTTGCTGATGATCGTGTTCACCTTCATCGGTGCGGCCGCCAGCTACCGCTCTGGCTCGCACATGGCCGTGGACATGGTCACCAGCCGCTTGCCATCGCACTGGCGCACGGTGGCGTCGGTCTTCACCCAGTTATTGATGGCCGCAGTCTGCATTTTCATGACCATCTGGGGCACCAAGCTGTGCATGACCACCTGGAATCAGTTCATGAGTGCCATACCCACCCTGCGCGTCGGCATTACCTACATGCCGATTCCGATTGGAGGTTTCCTGACCCTGATTTTTGTCCTGGAAAAACTCTTGCTGGGTGATCAAAGCCAGCGTCGGGTCGTGCAGTTCGACCTGGTTGAAGAAAGCGAAGGTGCCGTTTAATGGACGCTCTGATCCTGCTGGGCAGTTTTTTGTTGTTGATCCTGATCGGCATGCCGGTCGCCTACGCATTGGGCGCTGCCGCTCTGATCGGGGCGTGGTGGATCGATATTCCATTCCAGGCCATGATGATCCAGGTCGCGGGCGGGGTGAACAAGTTCTCGTTGCTGGCCATTCCGTTTTTCGTGCTGGCCGGCGCCATCATGGCCGAGGGCGGCATGTCCCGCCGGTTGGTGGCGTTCGCCAGTGTGCTGGTGGGGTTCGTACGCGGAGGCCTGTCCCTGGTCAACCTCGTCGCTTCGAGCTTCTTCGGTGCAATCTCCGGATCCTCGGTGGCCGACACCGCCTCCGTCGGCTCCGTGCTGATACCGGAAATGACACGCCGGGGCTATCCGCGTGATTACGCCACCGCCGTCACCGTCAGTGGTTCGGTACAAGCGCTGCTGACACCGCCCAGCCACAACGCGGTGCTGTATTCCCTCGCCGCTGGCGGCACCGTCTCCATCGGTTCGCTGTTCATGGCCGGCATCGTCCCCGGCATCCTGATGAACCTTTGCCTGATGGCTCTGTGCCTGGTTTTTGCGAAAAAGCGCAATTACCCCAAGGGCGAAGTGATTCCGCTCAAGCAAGCACTGAAGATCTGCAAGGAAGCCATGTGGGGCATGATGACCCTGTTCATCATCCTTGGCGGCATCCTCTCGGGCGTCTTCACCGCCACAGAATCGGCCGCCATTGCCGTGGTGTGGGCGTTCTTCGTGACCATGTGCATCTATCGCGACTACAAATGGAGCGAGCTGCCGAAACTGATGCACCGCACGGTACGCACCATCTCCATCGTGATGATCCTGATCGGCTTCGCCGCCAGCTTCGGCTACATCATGACCCTGATGGAAATCCCGGCGAAGATCACCACCGCGTTCCTGACCCTGTCGGACAACCGCTACGTGATCCTGATGTGCATCAACGTGATGTTGCTGCTGCTAGGCACCGTGATGGACATGGCGCCGCTGATCCTGATCCTGACACCCATCCTGATGCCGGTGATCGTGGGCATCGGCGTGGACCCTGTCCAGTTCGGCATGATCATGCTGGTGAACCTGGGGATCGGCCTGATCACGCCACCTGTGGGCGCGGTGCTGTTCGTCGGATCCGCCATCGGCAAGGTCAGCATCGAAAGCACCGTCAAGGCCCTGCTGCCGTTCTACGGCATGCTGTTCCTGGTCCTGCTGGCCGTGACCTACATCCCTGCCATTTCCCTGTGGCTGCCGAAACTGGTGTTGTAACAAACGACAAATCCCTCTCGTGGCAAGGAGGGTTCCCCGTTGGGCTGCAACGCAGCACTGAAGCTCAGATCCCGGTGCCAGACAGATCGGGGCTGCTGGTTCCGGGGCTGCTTTGCAGCCCAGCGGGGATAAATCCTTCGCCAAAATCGGGGTTCACATACAGACATCCAATTCTCTGCATAACAGCCTTTCCTCTTTGGCAGACAACCACCATGACGCCCCCCCTTCTCCATCTCGAAGACGAACTGACCCGCCTCATCCTGGCCCCACATCTGGGTGCCAGTCTCGTTGAGTGGACCGTGCGTGGCACCGGTGCGCCCCTGCTGCGCCCTCCCGCGCCCCAGGCGCTGGAAAATGGCCTGCCAGGCAAACTGGGGGGCTTCCCACTGATCCCCTGGTCGAACCGGATCGCCAAGGGCGGCTTCGATTGCCCCGGCGGCTGGCTCGCCCTGGATGCCAACAGCCCCAACGACCCGTTTCCGATCCATGGCAGTGCTTGGCAGCAACCGTGGCAGGTGATCGAACACAGCGCCCACGAAGCCCTGCTGCAACTCGACTCCCGACATCCGTTCGGTTACCGGGCCAGTCTGCGCATCGGCCTGAACGGCGGCCAGTTGCAGATCGCGATGCTGGTCACCCACACAGCGAAACAGCCGGCGTGGCATGGACTGGGCCTGCACCCGTACTTCCCGCGCACCGCCGCCACCCGCCTGAAAACCCGCGCAACCCAAGCCTGGCTGTGCGACGCCACGAAACTGCCGACGGAACTGATCGACCTCCCCGCACACTGGGATTTTGGCGAGGCCCGCTTGCTGCCGGACACCCTGGTGGACAATGGCTTCGGTGGCTGGGACGGGCATTGCCTGATCCAGCAGCCAGACCTGGGCTACACGCTGGAGTGCCGGGCCAGCGGCAGCGATTACTTCCTGCTCTACTGCCCGGTGGGCCTGGACTTCTTTTGCTTCGAACCGGTCAGCCATCCGGTCAACGCCCATCACCTGCCCGGACGTCCCGGGTTGCGCCTGCTGGAGCAGGGGCAATCGATGGCGATGCAGTTCTCGATGCAGTGCAGGTTGCTATAACCCCATTCCCCGATTGGGGCCGAGGATCTGGTGCGTGACCGCTACGCCCGTACCCACATGAACACCGCCACCCCCAGGCAAACCCCGGCGAACCCCACCTGCAGCACCCGGGCCGGGACCCTCGCCGCCAGGCGCCGCCCCAGCATCATCCCGACGATGCTTGCCGCGATGAACACCGCGCCGACCCGGTCGATGCTCACCCCGGCATGAAACGCCCCCACCACGCCAATCAGTGAAATCAGGCTGATGACCATCAAGGACGTCGCGACGATGCCGCGCATCTGCACGTCGGTCAGTTGCTTGAACGCCGGTACGATCAGGAAACCACCGCCCACGCCCAGCAACCCCGATACCAGGCCCGTCACCGCCCCCAAAGCCGACAGCGTAACGGTGCAGCGAGGCGTCCAGGCCAGGCGCCCGGTCTGGCGATCGAGCATGCAGTTCTTCTGGCCCCAACTGGCCGCGCCGTGATCGCTGGGCCCCGGTTGCGCGGTTTCTCCACGCAACATGCGCGCAGCCACCAGCACCATCAGCAGGCCGAACAGGATCATCAGGACTTTTTCCGGCAGCCGGTGGGCCATATGGATCCCCAGCGGCGAAAACACCGCGCCAAGCAAGGCGATCAGCATCGCCGCCCGGTAACGCACCAGGCCATGGCGCAGCCCGTCGATGGCCCCCACCGCCGCCGCGCTGCCCACCGCCAGCAACGCCACCGGCGCGGCCTGGGTCATGCTCCAGCCCAACCCGAGCACCAGTGCCGGCACCGCCAGGATGCCACCACCGGCCCCCGTCAGTCCGAGGATCACCCCCATGATCACGCCAGAAAAACCTGCCAGAACCATAAAACTCTCTCAAGCCACGCACACCTGTTGTCAGGTGCGATCGCATTTGCAGGACGCCTCGGCCCTCACTAAGCTGCGGACCATATGTTGTAAACCTCAAGCGTTGCAACCGCTTCTTCCCGTACAGGTTCGCTGTCATGCCCGCGCAGATCCAGAGCTTTCTCGACCCCGCCTCGAAGACCTATACCTACGTCGTCTATGAACACGAGGGAGGGCAATGCGCGGTGGTGGACCCGGTGCTGGACTATGACCCGGCCTCGGGCCGCAGCGGCACCGTTCAGGCCGAGCGGGTGATCGCTTTCGTGCGCGAACACCGGTTGACGGTGCAATGGCTGCTGGAGACCCACGCCCACGCCGATCACTTGTCCGCCGCGCCTTACCTGCGCAAGGTGCTGGGAGGGAAGATCGCCATCGGCCAGGCCATCGGCGAGGTCCAGCAGGTCTTCAAGAAGCTGTTCAACCTTGAACCGCAGTTTGCCGTCGACGGCTCCCAGTTCGATCACCTGTTCGCCGCCGACGAAGGGTTTTTCATTGGCAATCTCAAGGCCACGGCCCTGCACGTGCCCGGCCATACGCCGGCGGACATGGCCTACCTGATCGACGGCGATGCGATCCTGGTGGGCGACACGCTGTTCATGCCGGACGTGGGCACCGCCCGTTGCGACTTTCCCGGAGGCAACGCCCACCACCTCTATGCCTCGATTCGCAAACTGCTGGCCTTCCCCGCCAGCGTGCGGCTGTACGTATGCCACGACTACCCTCCGGACACCCGCGAACCGCACTGCATGAGCACCGTGGGTGAGCAGCGCCAGCACAATATTCACGTCCACGACGGCATCGACGAGGCCACGTTCGTCGCCATGCGTACCCAGCGGGATGCAACGCTGGGCATGCCGACGCTGCTATTGCCGGCGATCCAGGTGAACGTGCGGGCCGGCAACCTGCCGCCGGCCGAGGACAATGGCGTGACGTACCTGAAGATTCCGCTCAATCAGCTTTAGAAGCTTGTACTGAACGCGATGGCAGTGGGTCAGCAACAATGATCCATCAGACAAGCAAAACCTCCCCAGCAGGAACTGCCGAAGGCAGCGATCCTTCGACTTTCAGGTTCCCAAGGTCAAGCCATTGGCCGGCAACGGCAGCGCCGTCTTGTAGCGCACCTGCTTGAGGGCAAAACTGGAGCGGATATTCGCCACCCCCGGGACCTTCGTCAGGAAGTCCATCATGAACCGCTCCAGGGCCTGGATCGTCGGCACCAGTACGCGGATGAGGTAATCCGGGTCGCCCGCCATCAGGTAGCATTCCATCACCTCGGGCCGGTCGGAAATGGCCTCCTCGAAATGCTGCAACGCCTCCTCCACCTGCTTCTCCAGACTGACATGGATGAACACGTTGACATGCAGGCCCAGCAGGTCGGCATCCAGCAGCGTGACCTGCTCGCGGATGACCCCCAGCTCCTCCATGGCCCGGACCCGATTGAAGCACGGCGTCGGTGAAAGGTTGACCGAACGGGCCAGGTCGGCGTTGGTGATACGGGCGTTTTCCTGAAGGCTGTTCAGGATGCCGATGTCGGTGCGATCCAGTTTACGCATGAGACAGATATTCCTGATTTTTATCGTTGTGCAGATTTTTTATCTGCAAATAACCTGAACAGCAAGCCAACAGAGAAAAATATTCTTCTGCGTCGAGCCTATGATTGTTGTAGGACAATTTTCCTTATCCAGGAGAGCTGTCAGCTAGCGCGCCCACTACAAGAAATTCACAAGATCGAGCGTAGAAAGCCATGAACCCAGCGTATGAACCGCTACGCCTGCACGTCCCCGAACCCACGGGCCGTCCCGGCTGCAAGACCGACTTCTCCTACCTGCACCTGAGCGATGCCGGCACGGTGCGCAAACCGTCCATCGACGTTGAGCCCTCCGATACCGCCGACCTGGCCCGCAGCCTGATCCGCGTACTCGACGACCAGGGCAATGCCCACGGTCCATGGGCCGAAGACATCCCCCTCGAGATCCTGCGCAAGGGCATGCGTGCCATGCTCAAGACGCGGATCTACGACAACCGCATGGTGGTCGCCCAGCGCCAGAAAAAAATGTCGTTCTACATGCAGAGCCTCGGCGAGGAAGCCATCGGCAGTGCCCAGGCCCTGGCGCTGAACATCGACGACATGTGCTTCCCCACCTACCGCCAGCAAAGCATCCTGATGGCCCGGGAGGTCCCTCTGGTGGACCTGATCTGCCAGTTGCTGTCCAACGAGCGCGATCCGCTCAAGGGCCGGCAGCTGCCGATCATGTACTCGGTCAAGGACGCCGGTTTCTTCACCATTTCCGGTAACCTCGCCACCCAGTTCATCCAGGGCGTGGGCTGGGGCATGGCCTCGGCGATCAAGGGCGATACCAAGATCGCATCGGCCTGGATCGGCGACGGCGCCACCGCCGAGTCGGACTTTCATACCGCCCTCACCTTCGCCCATGTCTATCGGGCCCCGGTGATCCTCAACGTGGTGAACAACCAGTGGGCGATTTCCACTTTCCAGGCCATCGCCGGGGGTGAAGCCACCACATTCGCCGGACGCGGCGTCGGCTGCGGCATCGCCTCGCTGCGGGTCGATGGCAACGATTTCATGGCTGTCTATGCCGCCTCCCGCTGGGCCGCCGAACGCGCCCGGCGCAACCTCGGCCCGGCGCTGATCGAATGGGTCACCTACCGCGCCGGCCCGCACTCCACTTCCGACGATCCCTCCAAGTACCGCCCCGCCGACGACTGGAGCCACTTCCCGCTGGGCGATCCGATTGCCCGCCTCAAGCAGCACATGGTGAAGATCGGCCAGTGGTCCGAAGAGGAACATGCGGCGGTTACCGCCGAACTGGAAGCCGAAGTGATCGCCGCGCAGAAGGAAGCCGAGCAGTACGGCACCCTTGCCGGCGGGCAGATTCCAAGCGCTGCCACCATGTTCGAGGACGTCTACAAAGAGATGCCGGAGCACTTGAAGCGCCAGCGTCAGCAGTTGGGGATCTGACATGAACGATCACAACAACAATATTGCGTTGGACACCGCCATGACCACTACCACCATGACCATGATCCAGGCCCTGCGCTCGGCCATGGACGTGATGCTCGAACGCGACGACAACGTCGTGGTGTTCGGCCAGGACGTGGGTTACTTCGGCGGCGTGTTCCGCTGCACCGAAGGCCTGCAGAGCAAGTACGGCACCTCCCGGGTGTTCGATGCGCCGATTTCCGAAAGCGGTATCGTCGGCGTGGCGGTGGGCATGGGCGCCTACGGGCTGCGGCCGGTGGCCGAGATCCAGTTCGCCGACTACGTCTACCCGGCCTCGGACCAGATCATTTCCGAGGCGGCGCGCCTGCGCTATCGCTCGGCGGGTGAGTTCACTGCGCCCATGACCCTGCGCATGCCCTGCGGCGGCGGCATCTACGGCGGCCAGACCCACAGCCAGAGCATCGAGGCGATGTTCACCCAGGTCTGCGGCCTGCGCACCGTGATGCCGTCCAACCCCTACGACGCCAAGGGCCTGCTGATCGCCTCCATCGAAAACGATGACCCGGTGATCTTCCTCGAACCCAAGCGCCTGTATAACGGTCCGTTCGACGGCCACCACGACCGCCCGGTAACCCCGTGGTCGAAACACCCCTCGGCCCAGGTTCCGGACGGTTACTACACCGTGCCGCTGGACGTGGCCGCCATCACCCGTCCGGGCAAGGACGTGACTGTGCTCACCTACGGCACCACGGTCTACGTTTCCCAAGTGGCGGCCGAAGAGACCGGCATCGATGCCGAAGTCATCGACCTGCGCAGCCTCTGGCCGCTGGATCTGGAGACCATCGTCAAGTCCGTGAAAAAGACCGGACGCTGCGTAATCGTCCATGAAGCCACCCGCACCTGCGGCTTCGGCGCCGAGCTGGTGTCGTTGGTCCAGGAACACTGCTTCCACTCCCTGGAAGCGCCCATCGAGCGCGTCACCGGCTGGGACACCCCCTATCCCCATGCGCAGGAGTGGGCGTATTTCCCAGGGCCGTCCCGAGTGGGCGCGGCATTGAAACGGGTCATGGAGGTCTGAATGGGCACGCACGTTATCAAGATGCCGGACATCGGCGAAGGCATCGCGGAAGTGGAATTGTCGGTGTGGCACGTCAAGGTCGGCGACATGGTGGTCGAAGACCAGGTGCTGGCCGATGTCATGACGGACAAGGCCATGGTGGACATCCCCTCGCCCGTCCATGGCCGGGTCATCGCCCTGGGCGGTGAACCGGGTGAAGTGATGGCGGTGGGCAGCGAGCTGATCCGCATCGAAGTGGAAGGCGCTGGCAACCTCAAGGAGTCGGCAGCGCCAGTCGCTGCGCCGGCACAGCCCCAGGCGGCGAAACCTGCCCCGGTGGCGGCACCTGAACCGTCGCTGGAAAAACTTGCCGCAGCACCGCGCCCGGCGCCCCAGGCCCCTGTGGCCCGTGAGCCCGCCGAACGGCCGCTGGCGTCTCCGGCCGTGCGCAAACATGCCCTGGACCTGGGTATCCAGTTGCGCCTGGTGCAGGGCAGCGGCCCCGCCGGGCGTATCCTGCACGAAGACCTGGAAGCCTACCTGGCCCAGGGCTCGACACCCCCGGCCAAGGGCGGTTCGAGCTACGCCGAACGCCACGACGAACAGCAGATCCCGGTGATCGGCATGCGCCGCAAGATCGCCCAGCGCATGCAGGAAGCAACCCAGCGCGCCGCGCATTTCAGCTATGTCGAGGAAATCGACGTCACCGCCCTGGAAGAGTTGCGCATCCACCTGAACGAAAAACACGGCGCCAGCCGCGGCAAGCTGACCCTGCTGCCGTTCCTGGTGCGGGCCCTGGTGGTGGCCCTGCGGGATTTCCCGCAGATGAACGCCCGCTACGATGACGAAGCCCAGGTCATCCAGCGCTTCGGTGCGGTGCATGTAGGGGTCGCCACCCAGAGCGACGTGGGCCTGATGGTACCGGTGATGCGCCATGCCGAATCCCGCAGCCTGTGGGACAGCGCGACGGAAATCGCGCGCCTGGCCACGGCCGCCCGCAACGGCAAGGCCAGCCGCGATGAGTTGTCCGGTTCCACCATCACCCTGACCAGCCTCGGAGCCCTCGGCGGGATCGTCAGCACCCCGGTGCTGAACCTGCCGGAAGTGGCAATCGTCGGCGTCAACAAAATCGTCGAGCGGCCCGTAGTGATCAAGGGCCAGATCGTGATCCGCAAGATGATGAACCTCTCCAGCTCCTTCGACCACCGGGTGGTCGATGGCATGGACGCGGCGCAATTCATCCAGGCCTTGCGTGGCCTGCTCGAACAACCGGCAACGCTGTTCGTGGATCAATAATGGGAGCAGGCATGCAACAGACTCTGAACACCACGCTGCTGATCATCGGCGGCGGTCCCGGCGGCTACGTGACGGCCATCCGCGCCGGCCAGTTGGGCATCCCGACCATCCTGGTGGAAGGCCAGGCGTTGGGCGGAACCTGCCTGAACATCGGCTGCATTCCGTCCAAGGCGTTGATCCATGTCGCCGAGCAGTTCCACCAGACATGTCACCACAGCCAGGGATCGGCCCTGGGCATCAGCGTATCGCCGCCCTCCCTGGACATCGGCAAGAGCGTGGAATGGAAGGACGGCATCGTCGACCGCCTGACCACCGGCGTCGCGGCATTGCTGAAGAAACACAAGGTCCAGGTCATCCATGGCTGGGCGAAAGTGGTCGATGGCAAGACCGTCGAAGTCGGCGACACCCGTATCCAGTGCGAACACCTGGTGCTGGCCACCGGCTCGAAAAGCGTCGACCTGCCGATGCTGCCCATTGGCGGGCCGATCGTCTCCTCCACCGAAGCCCTTGCACCGACCTCGATACCCCGGCACCTGGTCGTGGTCGGAGGCGGTTACATCGGCCTGGAACTGGGCATCGCCTACCGCAAGCTGGGCGCCGAGGTCAGCGTCGTTGAAGCCCGGGAGCGGATCCTGCCCGCCTATGACGGGGAACTGACCCAACCGGTGCACGAAGCGCTCAAGCAGCTGGGCGTGAAGCTGTACCTCAAGCACAGCGTCGAAGGTTTCGATGCCCAGGCCAGCGCCCTGCAAGTGCGCGACCCCGAAGGCGGCACGCTGGACCTGCAGACGGACCGGGTGCTGGTGGCGGTCGGACGCAAACCCAACACCCAAGGCTGGAACCTCGAAGCGTTGAACCTGACGATGAACGGCGCCGCCGTGAAAGTCGACCACCGCTGCCAGACCAGCATGCGCAACGTCTGGGCCATCGGCGACCTGAGCGGCGAACCGATGCTTGCCCACCGGGCCATGGCCCAGGGCGAAATGGTTGCCGAACTCATCGCCGGCAAGGCTCGGGAGTTCAATCCGGCAGCCATTCCCGCGGTGTGCTTCACCGATCCGGAAGTGGTGGTCGTGGGCAAGACCCCGGACGAAGCCAAGGCCGACGGCCTGGACTGCCTGGTGTCGAGCTTCCCGTTCGCCGCCAACGGCCGGGCCATGACCCTGGAATCGAAAAGCGGCTTTGTCCGGGTCGTGGCTCGGCGGGACAACCACCTGGTCGTCGGCTGGCAGGCGGTGGGCGTCGGCGTCTCGGAGCTGTCCACCGCATTCGGCCAGTCCCTTGAAATGGGCGCACGACTGGAAGATATCGCCGGCACCATCCACGCCCATCCGACCCTGGGCGAAGCGGTGCAGGAAGCCGCGCTGCGGGCGTTGGGGCATGCGTTGCATCTGTAGCCGATCAGTTGCAGGTCAATGAGCTTGTGGCGAGGGGATTTACCCTCGCTGGACTGCTAAGCAGTCCCAAGACAGCGATATCGGTGTGCCCGACACACCGGCTTGTTGGATTTAGGGCTGCTTCGCACCTGAGCGGAGATTAATCCCTTCGCCACAGGGTTTTGTTTAATCCGGGGACAGGTTTTCACCCCGGGGATTGGTGTTACGGGCTGCGAAACAGCCCCGGAATGAAGTATTGTTGTGCCCATCCAAAAAACGTCAGAAGCCTTTAACCGTTTCGACGGTCGTCAAGATATAGAGGGTGTCATGGGTAACGAGAGCATCAATTGGGACAAACTGGGCTTTGACTACATCAAGACCGACAAACGCTACCTGTCGCACTGGCGCAATGGCGCCTGGGACGCCGGCACCCTGACCGACGACAATGTGCTGCACATCAGCGAGGGCTCCACCGCCCTGCACTACGGTCAGCAATGCTTCGAGGGCCTGAAGGCCTACCGCTGCAAGGACGGCTCGATCAACCTGTTCCGTCCTGACCAGAACGCCGCCCGCATGCAGCGCAGTTGCGCCCGCCTGCTGATGCCCCACGTGGACACCGAGCAGTTCATCGAAGCCTGCAAGCAGGTGGTCCGCGCCAACGAGCGCTTCATCCCGCCCTACGGCACCGGTGGCGCGCTGTACCTGCGTCCCTTCGTGATCGGCGTGGGTGACAATATCGGCGTGCGTACCGCGCCCGAGTTCATCTTCTCGGTCTTCTGCATTCCGGTGGGCGCCTATTTCAAGGGCGGCCTGACGCCACACAACTTCCTCATCTCCAGCTTCGACCGTGCCGCGCCACAAGGCACCGGCGCGGCCAAGGTCGGTGGCAACTACGCGGCCAGCCTGATGCCCGGCTCGCAGGCCAAGAAGGCGAGCTTCGCCGACTGCATCTACCTGGACCCGCTGACCCACTCCAAAATCGAAGAAGTCGGCTCGGCCAACTTCTTCGGTATCACCCACGACAACAAGTTCGTCACCCCCAACTCGCCGTCCGTGCTGCCGGGAATCACCCGTCTGTCGCTGATCGAGCTGGCCAAATCGCGCCTGGGCCTGGAAGTGGTCGAAGGCGACGTGTTCATCGACAAGCTCTCGGACTTCAAGGAGGCCGGTGCCTGCGGTACCGCAGCGGTGATCACTCCGATCGGCGGCATCAGCTACAAGGACAAGCTGCACGTCTTCCACAGCGAAACCGAGGTCGGTCCGATCACTCAGAAGCTCTACAAAGAGCTGACCGGCGTGCAGACCGGCGACATCGAAGCGCCGGCAGGCTGGATCGTCAAGGTCTGATCCCAGGCCATCGGTAACGCACCAGGCTGTGTAAGCGACTCCTCAAAGCCCACTCCTGCATCAGCACGAGTGGGCTTTTCATTGCCTGTCGATCAGCGCAGACCCAGCGTAGGGGCGAGCCTGTTCTCGCTGCTCTCACCCACCTCCAGGTGCGCATTGATACCGAACCGCCTCGCCATCTCCTTGCGCCCAATGGCGGTCAACCCCAACGCCCGGCTGTCCAGATCCTGGCTCAGCCACTGGCGCTTGAGCGCCATTTGCAACAACGCCGCCCCCAAGGCACCTCCCAGGTGAGGCCTACGCATGCTCCAGTCCAGGCAAGGGCAGGCGAATCGCCGTCGCTGGGTGGCAAGGGCCTGGGCATCGATGCCCAGCGCCTGGAACAACGCTTCACCCGACTCGCTCAGCCGATAAGCCTGCCCTTCCACGTCCACCAGCCATCCGGCTTCGAGCATGCGGTCATGCAGCCGCACCGCCAACGTGCCAGCCATGTGGTCGTAGCAGGTACGGGCGAATTGCAGGCGGTCCGGGGTTCGTGGGACGAAGGCCGGCGCGGCGTTCTGACCGATCACCATCAGCGCTTCAAGGGCCTGGGCCACGCGTTTGTCCGCAAGGCTGTAGTAGCGATGACGCCCCTGGACATGCAAGCGCACCAGGGCCAGCTCCTTGAGTTTCGCCAGATGGGCGCTGGCGGTGGAAGCACTGACCTCGGCAATGCTCGCCAGCTCCGTGCTGGTCCGGGCGTGACCGTCCATCAACGAACAGAGCATGCGGGTGCGTGCCGGTTCGGCAATCGCCGCCGCCACCTGGGAAACACCGAGATCGTGGTGCTGCGCATTCATATTTCGCTCCTGGACGAATCAAGCCATGCATCGACTGGAGATAGTAGCAACTCTTTCTTCATCCTCAACGAGGCAGCGCTTCATGGACCCCATCACCGCCGCGACTCATCCCGACCCCTATCCTTATTACGCAAGCCTGCGCGCCAAAGGCGGGCTGACCTTCGATCAGCAGGTGCAGTCGTGGATCGCCAGCAGCGCCGAAGCCGTATGCGCCGTGCTGCGTCACGCCGATTGCCATGTTCGCCCGCCCCAGGAACCTGTGCCAAAGGCCATCGCCGGCAGGCCCGCCGGCCAGGTATTCGGGCACCTGATGCGCATGAACGAAGGCGAACGCCAGCGCTGCCCCAGGTCGGCCATCGCCCCGGGTTTGCAGGACATCGATCGACAGCAGGTCAGGGCATGGGTCAGGGCCGGTTTTATCGAGGATGGGGCCGCGGGCCTGCATCACGCACAGTTCATCGGACCGGTCGCCGTGGTGGCGGCGCTGTTGGGCTTCAGCCCGGCGGACAGCCGACTGCTCAGTGCACTGACGAGGGATTTCGTCGCGTGCTTGTCGCCCCTGAGCGACGCTGCGCAACTGCACGCCGCGCACCGCGCCACCGGTCAATTGCAGGTTCTGTTTCGCAAGCGAATCGAGGCCAACGATTCGGCCAGCGCCTGGCTCACAGGCATCTGCCAAGGCTTCGCAGGCGTCGCGCCGAACGACCTGGTCGCCAACCTGATCGGGCTGCTCGCACAAACCCACGAAGCCACCGCCGGCCTGATCGGCAATGCCCTGCTGGCGCTGATACGCGATCCGGCGTTGCTGCACAGGATCAGGGAGGAGCCGACGCTAATCGGCCCGTTACTGGCCGAAGTCCAGCGCTTCGACCCTCCCGTACAGAACACCCGTCGCTTCGTTGTCGCCCGCTGCGACATCCTCGGCGTGTCCCTGGAACCGGGGGAGGCGATCGTGGTGTTGCTCGCCTCGGCCAATCGCGATCCGGCCCTCAACCCACAGCCGGACCTCTTGCTGACGGACCGCCTCAATCGCCGCAGCTTCAGCTTCGGTGCCGGGCGCCATGAATGCCCGGGGCAAACCCTGGCGATGGATATCGCCGCGGCCTCCCTGGCGACGATCCTCGAGCGAGCCCCCCAGCCGGACCGGCTGGACTGGCGCTACCGCCCTTCGGTCAACGGTCGCATCCCAGTGTTCAGCGACCGCCCGTGAAAGGCGCCCCCAAAAGGCGTTCAATCGTCGCGGGTCAGTACTTCCAGCAGTTCGATTTCAAAGATGAGGTTGCTGTTGGGCTTGATGTGGGCACCCATGGACCGCTCGCCATAGGCCAGGTGGGCCGGCACCAGCAGCTTGCGCTTGCCACCGACCTTCATGCCCATCAAGCCCTGGTCCCAGCCCTTGATGACACGACCGGTGCCAATGACGCACTGGAAGGGTTTGCCACGGCTGTAGGACGAATCGAATTCGGTGCCGTCTTCCAGCGTGCCGCGGTATTGAGTGGTGATCAGCGCCCCTTTGACTACGCTTTTACCGTCGCCCTGCTCCAGGTCGATGATTTGCAATTCTTCGCTCATGGCCATTTTCCGTTGGGTTCGAGGCGCGGTTTTTCGCAGAAATCCACGTGCCTGGCAAACTTTTATGGCCAGCGGCTTCGCTGCGGGAGGGAACCGCAGCGGCCGCCCTGGTTCACATGGGTATCGACCCTGCATTTCAGATAAGGATGTTCTGATGATCGACTCTCGCCCTCTTCATGGCTTCATTCCGCCCTATATCCTCAACCGCATCATCGCCCACGGCTCCGAACAGCAGCGCTCCAGCGCCCTGGGCACCCTGACCCATGTGCGCAGCCTGCGGCACAATCCCGGCCCGCCCCACACCCCACCCGTCGCTGCCGCACTGGCAAGGCCGGGCAAGCCCGGCCATCCTCAGCGCAGCGTGCACGACGCACAGAACAGCATGGAACTGCCCGGACAGCCCGTGCGCCTCGAAGGCCAACCGGCCGGCGGCGACCCGGCCGTGGACGAAGCCTACGATGCCCTGGGCGCCACCTACGATTTCTTCTGGAAAGTCCTGGGCCGTGACTCCATCGACAACAAGGGCTTCGCCCTGGTGGGCACCGTGCATTACGGCCAGGGCTACGAAAACGCCTTCTGGAACGGCGCGCAGATGGTGTTCGGCGACGGCGACGGGGAAATCTTCCAACGCTTCACCCGCTCCCTCGATGTGGTGGCCCACGAGCTGGCCCACGGCGTCACCGAAAGCGAAGCGGGCCTGATCTATGCCAACCAGTCCGGCGCCCTGAACGAATCCGTCTCCGACGTGTTCGGCGTGCTGGTCAAGCAGTTCGTGCTCGAACAGACCGCCGACCAGGCAGACTGGCTCATCGGCGCCGACCTGCTCACCGACAGGATCAACGGCGACGGCCTGCGCAGCATGTCCAACCCCGGCACGGCCTACGACGATCCGTTGCTGGGCAAGGACCCGCAGCCGGCGCATATGCGTCAGTTCGTCATCACCCGCGAGGACAATGGCGGCGTGCACATCAATTCCGGCATTCCCAACCGCGCCTTTTATCTGGTGGCCACCGCGCTGGGCGGATTTGCCTGGGAAAAGGCCGGCCGAATCTGGTATGACACCTTGTGCGACCGAAAACTGGCCAACGACGCGTCCTTCAGTGCTTTCGCCCGCCTGACCGTCGAGCACGCCCGCCAGCGGTTTGGCGAGCGGGAAGTGCAAGCGGTGCAGGATGGCTGGGCCCAGGTGGGCGTCGACCTGACTGAGGAGAGCTGATGAAGAACCTTCCAGACCTCGACGACAAGGCCGTGGTGCGGCTGTCACGCCAGGGCGGCGTGGCGGCCATCCATGCCCTGACCCGGCCCCGGGAGATCGAGTTCGCCCAATGCGACCTCGACCAGCGAACGCGCATCTGCTCGGTCCTGGAGGGCTGCCTGCCGCTGACCTCTTCCACGCCCGGGCGCGGCGACCAGCGTTTCTTCCAGATCGAGGTGCGCTACCGCACCAACGACCAGGAAGACGAAATGGTGCTGCAGGTGCCCGAGGACCGGGCACCCGGCGAATTGATCCAGTTGTGGGACAAGGGCGAAGTCATCTGAGGACCCGGGGTTGTACGAAGAGTTGCCCAGGGCACTCTTCGTACAAAGCCTAACGCGTGGCCGGAACGATCTTGACGATGGCGCCCGAGACGGTTTCGATCAGCAGGTATTTGTCGTCGATATGCACCCATTGCTGCTCGCTTGTCGGCTGCTCGAGCTGCTTCTGTTTCCAATCCTTCACGGCCCTGTCGGCGCGCTGGTAGTCCGCCGGCACGCGGTCGTTCTCCACCAGCCTGCGACCATTGCTTGGCGAATGCTCCAGGGCATCGCCGGTCTTCTCGACTGCCTGGGCGGCAGGCCCGAGGGCGGCGAGGCCGGCGATCAGGAGCAGGCTGGCGGTCAGGGTTGGTTTACGCATAGAAAAAACTCCAGTTTTGCGAGGGACTGAAGCTGGGACTTCGCCAGCGACGAATCATTCCATTGGCTGTAGCCGTGGCGAGGGAAGCTTGCGCCCTCGCCACGGGATATAGTGACCACCCCTTGGACATCGGCCCTCACCATGACGACCCCGACCACTGCCTCCCCTGCCCTCAAGGAAATCTTCAACGCCGCGCGCCTGGAACACATCGCCAGCCAAATGAGCGCGGTGTACCCGGCATTCGATGCCAAGGCCTTCCTGCGCATGGCCAACGACGGGCTGGCCGAGTTGTCGGTGATGCAACGCATGGCCCGGGTCAGCGAATGCCTGCATGCGGTGCTGCCCCTGAGCTATGAAGCCTCGCTGGACGTGCTGCGGGACCTGGCCCCGCGCCTGAACAGCATGTTCGTCAGCATGTTCCTGCCGCACTATGTCGCCTGCCATGGCCGGCACGCCTTCGACCTGTCCCTGGACGCGCTCAAGTATTTCACCCGGTTCGGCTCTTCGGAATTCGCGGTGCGGCACTTCCTGCGCGATGATCTGGAACGCTGCCTCAAGGTCATGCACACCTGGGCGCTGGATCCCAACGAGCACGTACGACGCCTGGCCAGCGAAGGCAGCCGTCCGCGGCTGCCGTGGTCGTTTCACCTGGAGCCGATCCAGGCCAACCCCGAGCTCACCGCCGCTATCCTGGAGACCCTCAAGGCCGATAGCAGCCTCTATGTGCGCAAGTCCGTGGCCAATCATCTCAACGATGTGACCAAGCAGCATCCCGACTGGGTGCTCGACCGGATCGAAGGCTGGCCGCTGCAAGACCGCCATACCGCCTGGATCGCCCGACATGCGCTGCGCAGCCTGATCAAGCAGGGCGATCCCAGGGCGCTGGCCGTCATCGGGGTCGGCGGCAAGGCCCAGGTCCAGGTTTCGGAATTGAAGGTGACGCCTGGGGTGATTCGCCTCGGAGACCAGATCACGCTGTCCTTCAAGGTGCATTCCACCCTGGAAAAGCCCCAGCGCCTGGTGATCGACTATGCCATCGATTATGTGAAAGCCTCGGGCGGCACCTCGGCCAAGGTCTTCAAGCTAAAGACCTTCGATCTGCCGGCCCACGGCTGCGTCGCCCTGAGTCGCTCCCAATTCATCCGCGAGCTGACCACTCGCCGGCACTACGCGGGCCGGCATGCGGTGCACCTGCTGGTCAATGGCGAGCGATTGGGCAGCACGGCGTTCGATATCCTTGGGTGACGCCCAGTCAGACCGCCACCATCCGTGGCGCCTGGCGGATATTCTGCAGGAAACGCTCCGCCGGCAACGGATGGCCCAGCAGGTAGCCTTGCAACGAATCGCAGCCCAACCGGGTCAGGAAGCTCTGCTGCACATCGGTCTCCACACCTTCGGCGACAATGCGCAGGCCCAGGGCCTGGCCGAGGGCGACAATGGCCGAGACGATGGCCGCATCGTCGCTGTCATGCTCCAGGTCACGCACGAAACCGCGATCGATCTTCAATTCATTGGCCGGAAGGCGCTTGAGGTACATCAGGCTCGAATAGCCGGTACCGAAGTCGTCGATGGACAAGTCCACGCCCATGTCCGATAGCTGTTGCAACACCGTCATGCTCGCATCCGCGTCGCTCATGGCCGTGGTTTCAGTGATTTCCAGGGTCAGGCTGTTGGCCGGCAGGCAGTGCGTCGCCAGCGCCGTGGCCACGCTTTGCACCAGGCCCGCGTGGCAGAACTGCAACGCCGACAGGTTCACCGCGATGCGCCAGTCGGTATAGCCGAGCACGTACCATTCGCGCATCTGGCGACAGGCCTCGTTGAGCACCCATTCGCCGATGGCGATGATCAGGCCGGTCTTTTCCGCCAGGTCGATGAAGGTATCGGGCATCAACAGGCCCTGGGTCGGATGAACCCAGCGCAACAAGGCCTCGGCACCGACCGGACGACCGTTGGCGGCGTCGAACTTGGGCTGGTAATGCAGGCTGAACTGCCGCTGTTCGACGGCGATACGCAGATCCTGAAGCAGTTGCAGCTGGCGGCGGGCATTGCTGTTCATCGACGCGTCGAAAAAACTGTAGCCGTTCTTGCCAGTGCCTTTGGCGTGATACATCGCCGCATCGGCATTCATCAGCAACTCTTCGGCGCTATGGCCGTTGCCCGGATACAGCGCAATGCCGACGCTGGCGGAAATCTGCAGCTCATGCTCGGCGACCCGGAACGTACGACCGATCAACCCCACCTGGCGCGCCGCCAGCCGCAAGGCGTCATCCGCTTCGGCCAATTGCACCAGCAACACGAATTCGTCACCGCCAATTCGCGCCAGGGTGTCCTGGCTGCGCAGGTCTTCGCGCAGGCGCAGGGCCACCTCGCGCAACAACAGGTCACCCATGTGATGACCGAAAGCGTCGTTGACCGGCTTGAAGCCGTCCAGGTCGATGAACATCAAGGCAAAGCAACCGCCCTGCTCCCGCACCCGGTACATCGCCTGGCCGATGCGGTCGGCCAGCAACACGCGGTTGGGCAACCCGGTCAGGGGGTCGTGCAAGGCCAGCTGGGTCAATTCCCGGTTGGCCAGGGTCAAGGATTGCGCCAGCTCCGCGGTGCGGGCTTCCAGGCGAGCGTCGAGTATCGATGTCAGCAAGGCAATGGACAGCACCGCCAGGGTCGTGATCAGCACCAGGTTGTCCAGGCCCTTGCCGCTCAATCCGCCAAGGGCGCCGCAGAAACTGCCCTCGCTGAACCGTGCCCCGGCCATGCCGGTGTAGTGCATGCCGACAATGGCAATACCCATGATCACCGCCGCGCCGGCACGTGCCAGTCGTACGTGCGGCGTGTTCTGGCGCAGGCGAAAGGCGATCCACAAGGCAGCCGCCGAAGCCCCCACCGCGATCACCAGCGAGGCGCCGAACAGCGTCGGGTCGTAGTCGATCCCCGGCTGCATCTGCAGCGCTGCCATGCCGGTGTAGTGCATGGCACTGATGCCGGCCCCCATGAACAGCGCGCCGAAAGCCAACTGCCAGGCAGGCAGCCGGGGCTGGCTGACCAGCCACAGGGCGAAACCGCAGGAAAGGATGGCGATCAGCAACGACAGCGCGGTGATCGAGACGTCGTAGCCAAGCTCTATGGGCAGGGTGAACGCCAGCATGCCGATGAAATGCATGGACCAGACACCCACCCCCATCGCCAGCGCGCCACCGGTCATCCACAACCGGGCGGCGCGCCCCTGGGTGGTGGCGATACGGCCGGCCAGGTCCAGCGCGGTATAAGATGCCAGGACAGCGACCAGGAGGGAAATCAAAACAAGGGCGGGGGAATAACTGCCGATAAGCATGGATGTTTTCTCGTACTGAAGCCGAACTGCCTCCATGCCCGGTTTAGGTTGCGATTGTACACAAGCGCGCCGCAGACGCATCGCCACAAATATCAAAAAGCCATTATTTGCGACGAAAGACACTTCGCGCCCCAGCCCCTGATGGCGAGCGCTGGCTGACTCGCATACAAGAAGTGCCTGCCGATATGCACGTTGCCGATCGGGTCAGGTGCCGACTCATTGGTCTTGCAAAAAAACACACTGATCCAAAGCCTGTTTGGCTAAGCTGGGGAGGCCTTATAAGGAGATTGCAGCCATGCCAGTGCACGACACCCGAACCACGAACACCGCGCTGCTGGTGATCGACGTACAGAACGATTTCATCCCAGGTGGCCAACTGGCCGTTCCAGGGGGCGATGAAATCGTGCCGTTGATCAACCGGCTGGGCCGCTCATTCAGGCAGGTCATTCTCGCGCAGGACTGGCACCCTGCCGGGCATGCCTCGTTTGCCTCCAGTCATCCGGGCAGACAACCTTTCGACCTGATCGAACTGCCCTACGGCGAGCAGAAGCTCTGGCCCGACCACTGCATCCAGGGTACCCAGGGCGCCGAGCTGCACCCGGCACTGGACCTGCCCCACGCACAGCTGATCATTCGCAAGGGGTGCAACCCGGGCATCGACAGTTATTCGGCCTTCATGGAAGCTGACCGCCAGACTCCCACCGGCCTGACCGGCTACCTCAAGGAACGCGGCATCGACACCGTATACCTGGTGGGCCTGGCCCTGGATTTCTGCGTGATGTTCTCGGCCCTGGATGCCCGGGCGGCGGGGTTCAATGCCTTCGTGCTGCTCGACGCCTGCCGGGGTATCGACACCGAGGGCTCGATGGAATCGGCAATCCGGCGGATGCAGGAAGCGAACGTAGAGCTGATCCAGTCCAGCGTCCTGACAGGCTAGGCTCTGGTGTCCATGTCCTTCCTGCCCCGTACCCACCCACGTCTCTGCGCCGCCGCACTGTTGGGGCTGACGGCGGGTGTGCTGGCGCCCGCCGACTCGGTCATCGGCAGGATCCTGATCGGCTGGAATGTCGGGGTCTGGACGTACCTGGCATTGATGTTCTGGCTGACCGTGAAGGCCAAGGCACCCGATGTCCGGCGCATCGCCGAAATCGAAGACGAGAACGCCGGGCTGGTCCTGCTGATGGTCTGCATCGCGGCACTGGCCAGCCTGGCGACCATCACCCTGGAACTGGCCGGCAGCCGTGACCTGCAGGCATCCGGCAAGCTGCTGCACTATGGCTTCACCGCACTCACGGTGCTGGGTTCATGGTTGCTGATCGGCGTGATCTTCAGTGTCCACTATGCACGACTGTATTACACCTGGGACGGCAAGGAGCCGGCCTTGCGCTTCGCCGAAGGCCTGACCACGCCCAACTATTGGGACTTCCTTTATTTCTCGTTCACCATCGGCGTGGCGGTGCAGACCTCGGACGTGGGCGTCGCCACCCGGCAGTTGCGCAAGATCGTGCTGGCACAATCGTTGATCGGCTTCGTGTTCAACACCGCGATCCTGGGGTTCTCGATCAATATCGCGGCGGGGTTGTTCGGGTGAAAGGGACCGCTTCGCGCTCCTGCGGGGATAAATCCCCTCGCCACGGGAAACCGTAGCCTATGACTGGGGCGTCGCCAGCCACAGCCTGAACCGCGCGCCGCCCAGGGGCGAGGGCTCGACCGTCAACGTGCCGCCCTGGGCCTCCAGGGCGCGGCGACTGATGGCCAGGCCGAGGCCGAAGCCGCCGGTGGCACGGTCACGGCTGCGATCCAGGCGGTAGAACGGCTCGAACACCCGCTCGCGCTCGTCGTCGGGAATGCCGATGCCATCGTCGTCCACCCAGATCTCGCAGCCCTGGTCGCTGACCAGCACCCCGACCTGGATGCGCTTTTCGCAATAGCGCATGGCGTTGCGCAACAGATTCTGCAGCGCCCGGGCGGTCAGGCGCGGATCCAGCACGAAACGCTCCAGGGTGCCGTGCAACAGCACGTCGATCACCACGTCCGGCGCTGCCAGGTCTTCATCGACACTGCCCAGGATGCTGTCGATGAACTCGTCCAGCGGCACCTCGACCCGCTCGGGCAGGCGCTCGGGGTTCTGCAGGCGACTGTAGGACAGCAACTCCAGCACCAGTTCGTCCAGCTCGCGAATGTGCGCCACCAACCCTTGCAGGCGTTCGCGGCTGGCCGGTGGCAGGTCATCGGACAGTGCCAGGGCCAGGCCGAAGTCGAGCCGGGTCAAGGGTGTGCGCAGTTCGTGGGAGACGGCGTTGAGCAAGTCGCGCTGCTGGTTGAGCAGGTTCTCGATGTCGCCGGCCATGGTATCGAACACATGGGCCAGGCTGCCGATGTTGGAGCTGGAGGCGATGAGGGTTCGTTCGCTCAAATGCCCCTTGCCGAAACGTTCGGCGGTGCGCTTGAGGCGCTCCAGATCGCGCCAGTGGGGGCGCAGCCAGAGCAACAGGCAGGCGAGCAGCGTCGCGCCGATCAACACGTTGATGCTCCAGTACAACCAGCTGACATCGGCCGGATCCGGCGGCACGACCATCTTGACCGCCACCTGCCCGTCCAGGGGCGACACCGCCAGGGTCCGCCAGCCCCATTCGCCGAGGCGCACCACGTTCTCACCGCGCTTGAGGCGCGCCTGCTCGTCGGGGCTGAAACCGCTGTCGTCGATGGACGCCAGCTCGATGCGCAGCGGGTCGAATTCCTTGTCCATCTGCGCCGCCAGCGCCGGCCACTGCGCCACGGGCGCTGCATGGAACTGCTTGACCATCAGGGTTTGCAGGCCACGTGAATAGTCGAGGTTATAGGTCAGGAAGCGCTCGTGGAACAGGCGGATCACCAGTTCGGGCATCAGGTAGATCGCCGCGCTGTAGGAGACGATGGTCACCAGGTAAAGACGGATCAGCAGTTTCCACATGGGCTCAGCATTCCCACTCGGAACGGCTGAACAGGTAACCCTTGCCCCACACGGTCTTGATCTTGCGCGCCTCGCCGGCGTTGTCGTCGAACTTGCGGCGCAGCTTGGATATCGCCACGTCCACCGAACGGTCGGTGCCGTTGAACTCGATGCCCCGCAGGCGTTGCAGGATCTGGTCGCGGCTCAGCACTTCCCCCGAATGCCGTGCCAGCACCACCAGCAGGTTGTATTCGCCACTGGACAGTTCCACCGGCTGGCCGCGCCAGATCACGGTGCGCTCGGACAAGTCGATGCACAGGTTGCCCATCAGGATGCGGTCGTTGGCCGTCTGGGGTTCGGTGAGGCTGCTGCGCCGCAGCAAGGTGCGCACCCGCGCCAGCAATACCCGTGGCTCGCAGGGCTTGGTGACGTAGTCGTCGGCGCCCATCTCCAGGCCGAGCACCTGGTCGTGACTGTCGTCCCGGGCGGTGAGCATCAGGATCGGCAACGTCGCCGAGTCGGCCCGCAGCAGACGGCAGACCTGCAAGCCGTCCAGCCCTGGCAGCATGAGGTCGAGGATCACCAGGTCCGGCGGGTCGACCCGCGCCCGCTCACGCACATGATCGCCACGGCTGAGCACGCTGACCTGATAGCCGTTGCGCTCCAGGTAACTGGCGATCAGTTCGCAGAGGGCGGTGTCGTCTTCGACCAGGAGGATGTTGGGCATCGTGTTTCCAGAAAGTGCTGGGGCGCCTGGCAAGGCCTCATCGCGGGCAAGCTCGCCCCCACAGGGTTCGCGTGATCATTGTGGGGGCGAGCTTGCTCGCGATGGCGATAGGACAAGCGCGGAAAATCTCAAGCAGCCAAGGATATACGCCCTCACCCACCCGCGAACAAAACCCTTACACAATTTCACACACCCCCTACAAAGCTTTACCGTTGCCTGCGGCCGCCCCCCGTAGCATGGCAGCGTTCATTATTGGGGAAGCACCATGTCAACGAATACCTTCGCCACCCTGGGCCTGTTGCTCGGGGCGCTGCTGTTGAGCGCCTGCGACAGCGCCTTGCCCCCGGCCGACGAAGCGCCGCTGGCCACCGTAACCATCGAAACGATCCAGGCCCGGCCGCTGTCCATCAGCAGTGAACTGAGCGGGCGCATCGCCGCGCCGCGAACCGCCGAAGTCCGTGCACGCGTTCCCGGCGTGGTGTTGCAACGGGTGTATCGCGAAGGCAGCGACGTGAAGAAAGGCGATGTGCTGTTCCGCATCGACCCGGCCCCGTTCAAGGCCGACCTGGACAGCGCCGAAGCCGCGTTGCGCAAGGCAGAGGCCAACGCGTTCCAGGCCCGCCTGCAAGAGCAACGTTATTCGCAGTTGATCGCCGACAATGCCATCAGCGGCCAGGACTACGACAATGCCCGCGCGGCCGTCCGCCAGACTGCCGCCGATGTCGCCGCCAACAAGGCCGCCGTGGAGCGGGCCAGGCTGAACCTGGACTATGCCACGGTCACCGCGCCGATTGCCGGGCGCATCGGCCGGGCACTGGTGACCGAGGGCGCGCTGGTGGGCCAGAACGAAACCACGCCGCTGGCCCTCATCCAGCAATTGAACCCGATCCACGCCGACCTTACGCAATCGACCCGCGAGCTCAACGAGCTGCGCCGGGCCTTGCGCTCCGGACAGTTGCAGCAGGTCGGCCAGGACCAGGCCAAGGCCACGTTGATCCAGGACGACGGCAGCCTCTACCCGTTGCCGGGCAAGCTGCTGTTCACCGACATCGCCGTCGACCCGGGCACCGGCCAGATCACCCTGCGCAGCGAATTTCCCAACCCTGACCTCGACCTGTTGCCGGGCAGCTTCGTGCGCGTACGCCTGGAGCAAGCCTTCGATCGGCAAGGCATCAGCGTGCCGCAACAGGCCATCCAGCGAGACAGCGCCGGCGTGGCCCAGGTATTGCTGCTCGACGCGCAACAACAGGTCAGCCTGCAACCGGTGGAACTGGGCGCCGTACAAAACGACCGCTGGATCGTCACCCACGGCCTGAAGCCCGGCGACCGCATCGTGGTGCAAGGCCTGCAACACGCCCGCCCCGGTGAAAAAGTCCGGATCGACGACTCCCCTCTTCCCCTTGCCCAGGTCCCTGGGCAGTAAGCAGGACGTTTCCTATGCCGCAGTTCTTTATCGACCGCCCGGTGTTCGCCTGGGTGGTGGCGTTGTTCATCCTGCTGGCCGGTGCGCTGGCCATCCCGAAGCTGCCGGTGGCGCAGTACCCGGACGTCGCGCCACCGCAGATCGAGATCTATGCGGTATACCCGGGCGCCTCGGCGCAGACCGTGGACGAAAGCGTGGTCAGCCTGATCGAAGAAGAGCTCAACGGCGCCGACAACCTGTTGTACTTCGGTTCCCAGAGCAGCCTGGGCAGCGCCACCATCACCGCGACGTTCCAGCCCGGGACCAACCCCGAACTGGCCCAGGTCGACGTACAGAATCGCCTCAAGGCCGTGGAGTCGCGCCTGCCTCAGGCGGTCACTCAGCAAGGCCTGCAGGTGGACAAGGTCTCGGCCGGGTTCCTGTTGCTGATCACCCTGACCTCCAGTGACGGCAAGCTCGACGATGTGGCCCTCAGCGATTACCTGGCGCGCAACGTGATGAACGAGATCAAGCGCCTGGACGGTGTCGGCAAGGCGCAGTTGTACGGCGCCGAACGGGCGATGCGGATCTGGATCGACCCACAGAAGCTGCTGGGCTTCAACCTGACGCCGGCCGACGTCAACGCCGCCATCGTGGCGCAGAATGCCCAGGTGTCGGCGGGCAGCATCGGTGATCTGCCGACCCGTACCACCCAGGAAATCACCGCGACCGTCCTGGTCAAGGGCCAACTGTCGACGCCTGAAGAATTCGCCGACATCGTGCTCAAGGCCAATCCCGACGGCTCTACCGTGCGCATCGCCGATGTGGCCCGGGTCGAGGTCGGCAGCCAGGAATATCAATTTTCCACGCGCTTGAACGGCAAGCCGTCCACCGCCGTCAGCGTGCAGTTGTCACCCGGGGCCAACGCCCTGAGCACGGCGACCCTGGTACGGGAAAAAATGGACGAACTGGCGCGCTATTTTCCGGCCGGCGTGGAATACAAGATCCCCTACGACACCTCGCCTTTCGTCAAAGTCTCTATCACCAAAGTGGTCTATACCCTCGGCGAGGCCATGCTGCTGGTGTTCGCCGTGATGTTCCTGTTCCTGCAGAACATCCGCTACACCTTGATCCCGACCCTGGTGGTGCCCGTGGCCCTGATGGGGACGTTCGCCACCATGCTTGCCCTGGGTTTTTCCATCAACGTGCTGACCATGTTCGGCATGGTGCTGGCCATCGGCATCCTGGTGGACGACGCCATCGTGGTGGTGGAGAACGTCGAGCGGATCATGGTCAGCGAGGGCTTGTCCCCCAGGGAGGCGACGCGCAAGGCGATGCGGCAGATCACCGGCGCGATCGTCGGCATCACCCTGGTGCTGGTGGCGGTGTTCATTCCGATGGCGTTCATGCAAGGCTCGGTAGGGGTCATCTATCGGCAGTTCTCGCTGTCCATGGCCACGTCGATTCTGTTTTCAGCCTTCCTCGCCTTGACGTTGACCCCGGCGCTTTGCGCGACCTTGTTAAAACCCATCGCCCAGGGCGAACACCACGCCAAAGGCGGATTCTTCGGCTGGTTCAATCGGCGTTTCGATCAATTGAGTGATCGTTATCAAGGTTGGGTGGCCTATGCATTGAAACGCACCGGGCGCTATCTGCTGATCTACGGCGTATTGCTGGTGAGCCTGGGCCTGCTGTTCAGTCGCTTGCCCTCCTCCTTCCTGCCGGTGGAAGACCAGGGCTATACCATCACCGATATCCAGCTGCCGCCCGGCGCGAGCAAGAACCGCACGGTGCAGGTGGTCGAGCAGATCGAGTCGCACAACGCCGGCGAGCCGGGGGTGGGCGACAGCACGGTGATCCTCGGCTTCAGCTTTTCCGGCAGCGGGCAGAATGCCGCGCTGGCGTTCACCACCCTCAAGGACTGGTCGGACCGTGGCAGCGACGACTCGGCAAGCTCCATTGCCGAGCGCGCCAACCAGGCCTTCGGCCGGATCAAGGATGCCGTGGCCTTCGCTGTTCTCCCGCCGCCAGTGGATGGCCTGGGGACTTCCAGCGGTTTCGAGTTCCGCTTGCAGGATCGCGGTGGGCTCGGCCACGCCACCCTCATGCAGGCTCGCAGCGAATTGCTCGCCGCCGCTGAAAAAAGCCCGGTGCTGATGAACGTGCGCGAGAGTGCCCTGGCCGAAGCGCCGCAAGTGCAATTGGAAGTGGACCGTAAGCAAGCCAATGCCTTGGGGGTGTCTTTCGCCGACGTCGGCAACGTGCTGGCGACTGCCGTGGGCTCAAGCTACATCAACGACTTCCCCAACCAGGGGCGGATGCAGCGGGTGGTGGTCCAGGCCGAAGGCGATCAACGCAGCCAGGTCGCCGATCTGTTGAAGATCCATGTGCGCAACGACAGCGGGAAAATGGTGCCGCTGTCGGCCTTTGTCCAGGCCCGATGGACCCAGGGCCCGACGCAACTGACCCGCTACAACGGCTACCCGGCCATCAGCATTTCCGGCGAACCGGCGCCTGGCCACAGCACCGGCGAAGCCATGGCGGAAATCGAACGCCTGGTGGCCCGAGGTCCGGCGGGACTGGGCCAGGAATGGACCGGGCTGTCGTTGCAGGAGCGCCTGTCCGGCAGCCAGGCGCCGATCCTGCTGGGCCTGTCGCTGCTGGTAGTGTTCCTGTGCCTGGCAGCCCTGTACGAGAGCTGGTCGATCCCCACCTCGGTCCTGTTGGTGGTGCCACTGGGCGTGCTTGGCGCGGTGCTGGCGGTGTCGTTGCGCGGGATGCCCAACGATGTGTTCTTCAAGGTGGGGCTGGTCACCATCATCGGCCTGTCGGCCAAGAACGCCATCCTGATCATCGAGTTCGCCAAGAGCCTCTACGACGAAGGCCATGACCTGGTCGATGCCACGCTCCAGGCCGCGCGCTTGCGCCTGCGTCCGATCATCATGACCTCCCTGGCCTTCATCCTCGGCGTGGTACCCCTGGCCATCGCTACCGGCGCCAGTTCGGCGAGCCAGCAGGCCATCGGCACCGGGGTGATTGGTGGGATGATCACCGCGACATTGGCGGTGGTGTTCGTGCCGGTGTTTTTCGTGGGGGTGATGAAGCTGGCGAGACAGCGCAACAAGGGGATTCTGGAAGACTTTGAAAATCTGAAAGATCAACCATAAAAATACGGCTTTGTACAGTTGTCATGTCTGACAGTATACAGGCGGGAAAGATGGGTCTTAGATGAACATTCCATGCCAATGACATCGCAGGATGCCCGCTGGATCTCCCGCCGAACATTACGGAGCTTATATCCATGAGCAACGCAAGTACGAAACCAGCCCTGGACCCTCTCGGGTCGGAAGTCAACTTCACGGCCAACCTGGAGGACAATTCAAACTTCAGCGCAGTCATGACCACATTGAAAGGTTCTACCACCCCTAAACGGGGTGAAGTGTGGATCGTGGTGGCAACCGAATGGAAAAACAACCGGCCAAGAACCTTCACGATCATCTTTTCCAAAGACATCAAGGAAGAAACGGACGCTGTCATCACGGTCGATGATGCGCACGTCAACCTGCTCTACAACAACTATGACGATCCGGATGCGCCGACATTGCAACGGGCACGCTCAGGCAAGATCACCTACCAGGTTGGGCCGGGCATGTGTTTCAGCGGATCGTTCGAAGCGCAAATCGATAAAGCCCAAGGAGGTGGCACTTACCTGTGCACCGGCAACTTCGATACGGCACTCAGTTGGTAGTCATGGTCTGGAAAGAGTCAAAAAAAGAGCCCTGGCTGTTTTAACCAGGGCTCTTTTTGCACGCATTACCTTTTATGGGCAGGACAGTGCCGGCTGCGTATCACCACTTGAATTGCACGCCGACGGTTCCACCTATCGGCATTTCAATGCCCTTGCCATTCATGTATTCGACTTCCGCATGGGCCTGCCAGCGCTCCGACAGGTTCACGGCAATGCCCGCGCCCAACTCGACCCGCGACCCCGAAAGATCATTATTGAATACGTTGTTATTGACTTTCACTTCATTGTTCTTGGAAAACTCGTGGGCGAATGCCGCGCGTACATAAGGTTGTACCGTCGCGCCATTGTCCAGTTGCATGTCCCGACCCGCCGTGACACCGGCCTTGCCAAGGAACGAATAGGTACGATCACCTTCGGCCTGAAGGCCATTGTCCAGATGGTAATCCTTGCCCTGGATAGCCACGGCAGACCATTGGGTGAATGGCTCGATGAAGTAACCGTCGTCCAGTTTGATGTTACGACCGACCTCCACCGAACCACCGAGACCATTGTTGTCGTAATCACCCTTGGAACGCTTGCCATCGCTCATGCCGACCTTGGCATCGTTCTGGAAACGGTTGAGTTTCAGTACGCTGTCGACGTAGTAGCCACTGACATCATCCATCCAGGTCAGGTAGGTACCGACGTAGTAACTTTTGATCGTACCGGAAGTACCACGATGCAGGTCCAGGTCAGAAGTGCTGTGACCGGCCATGACCCCCAGCAGCCATTGTCCATCGCCCATCGGCAACGGTGCGTCGGCACCCAGGGTGAAGCCGTGCTGGGCCTGGCGATAGCCCGCGCCATAACTGTCGGAAACGTTGTATTTGTTGCCATAGGCCCTGATCCAGGCACCGGATTTCTGCGAGTTGAAGCGCAACTCCCCCATCCGGCTGCGCAACGACATCATTTCACCGTACCAGACGGTCGGCGCAGTGTTGAACAGTGCCATGACCGCCCGGGTGGAAGGGCTGACGGTGCGGGCGGTAGGATCCAGGAACCAATCGTTGCCCGTATCGCTCTGCTTCAAGCCGTAGGAGTAGGCGCCCAGGTCAACCTCACCACCGGCATTGGCCAGGGAGAACGAGGCGTCCCCGCCGCCGGTATGGACCACCTGGATGGGTTGGCCGCTGGCCGGATCGACGCCGCTGCTGGCGATCATGAGTTGATGATTACCCGTGGCCGTGCCCGTGACATTGAGGAAATCGGTCTGGTTGGTCGAGAAGTCAGTACCGATTGCAAACAGGCCACTGCCGGACAAGGTGTCTACGTTCAATCGATAGAACGCATTATCGGCGCCGAACCGCACGGTGCCGCCATTGAGCACCAGGTCGCCGACCTGGCTGTCGCCCGTCATGGTCCAACCCGATTGCTCATCGATACTGGCCGTGGCCACGTTATCCATGATGCCGGTCATCTGCGAACCCTGCTGCAGGGCCACCGTTGCAGTGCCACCCGCCTCGGCCCGTACATCCCCGGTCAAGGTAGCCTGGGTGAGGTTCAATGCGGCCCTGCTGTCGCCAGCGACCTGGACATTACCCGTCAGGTTGCTGAGTCCGACGTTCATCACCGCATCGCCTGCCTCCTTCACTTCGAGAATGGTGCCGTTGCTGCCGGTCAACGTCGAGCCGTTGAGCACATCGATCCGGGAAGCCGGTGCGGTGGCGCCCGCGTAATCCACGACAATGGCCGAACCGTTCCTGCCCTCGACGCTCGATCCATCGAGGGTCAACTGATTGCCTGCTGCCACACCCCCTTCAAGGCGCAGTACCGCGCCGTTCTGACCACCGATGATGCGGGTTCCATCGCTTGCGGAAGCCGACCCGCCCAGCAGCGCCAGGCCAAAACTGTCGGCGTTCGTCCCTTCGACCACTGAGTTTGAAAACGTCAGGGCACTGAAGGCCGTCGCACGAGCCCCACCGGTCGCGCCGGTGAAACGACTATTGACCGCCGTGACCGTCGAACCGGTGGGAGTACCGACCACGTGAGCTGCCTGTAGGCCTATATTGTTGCTGGTGACGGTGCTGCCAGTGATGGTAGCGGTGCTGTTGACCAGTTCGAGGCCCGCAAGCGCATCGCCGCCGGTGACCGTCGAGTTGATCAGGTTCACCGTCGAGCCGTCGGAAGCTGAAATGTCCAAGGTGGCGGCACCATTGGCATTCAACGTGGACTCAAAAGCAAGGATGTCCAGGGTCTGCGCCCCATTCACGTTCAATGTGGCCTCTTGTGTGAGCCCCCACGACTCCACGGCATAGCCGTCGGTAATGGTCTGGCTGCCACCCACCAGTGTCCCGCCGAGCACGGATTCAGGGAGTAATAAAGAAAAACACAGCGATGAACCGCCAAGCCAGATTGCCGTCCTTGGCCGTGTCCCATTGTATTTTATTGACCACATATAGAATTACCCTCACAAGTCCTTCCGACGGAAGACCTAGCTAGTGGGCGGACGAAAGCCCTCCACCCAAGACGGCCGGTAAACTACAGATCTATACAAAGGCGGTATGTAGGAATAGTCTGGTGACGATCTAGGATTTATCTTCAATAGATTCGAATGTCGGAGGAAAGAGCAATTCCTCCCTCCGACATCGCCGTATCGAAAATTAGCCATCGGCCTCATCGCAGTAGTTGAAACTGGTATTGAGAAACCTGACTTCGTTGAACAGTGCAGTCGAAGGGTCTGGGACGCCTGGAACCTCATACCATATCTTTATCCAACCGTTGGGCTGACTGCTGCCATTCGGAGGCTGGATCGGCTTTAATTTTTCCAGATAGGGTTGGACATCCAGAACGAACTCTCCATTGGGCTCCATACCTGTCACTCTATAGGTATCGCTGAATTGTGTGCCCGGGACTTCTGTGTTTCCCGTTGCATCAGTGGTCCCGACGGACTTTACTGTGACGACAGTACCGGCCGGCATATAAGCCGAGTCGATTTGAACAGTCACGGGCAGCTCAAAAAAAGATTCTTCCTTCAAAGAGAGGCATGTCACAAATGTGCCATCAAAGAGATAAACGGTAGGCGCTGGCATTGTGACAAGAACTGGATCGACCGTGATCGTCTTGTCCGGTGATTTCATTCTATTACGACCGCCGTCCTCTTCAATTGTCCAGTAGACAGTGATGGAGCCGACTTTAAAATCAAATCCATTATTAGGGTCCATATCATAAGACAATATGCCTGTAACGGGCCCGGCAGGTATGTCCTCGCTGTAGATCTCGTTACCGTCATACCAGAGCTTGGCTTTTTCATCACCCAGCGCTGTCCAGGTCGTAGGGCCGGAAATCATGGGTGTGCTGATGGTCGCGATTTTGTCGCGATTCTTCGAAGTTATACGGTCGACATTGCCCTCGAAGTCTACGACTGTCACGACGTCCATGTCTTTGTTTTCCAGACTGGGGAAATCTGGATTCACCGGGCCCCGATAGGTGAAATCTAGCTGGGTGTCGAATACGGCGGAAGGAATCGGCGAATCCGTTCCCCTCAGGTAGTTATACCTGGCAAAGATATCCACGGGTGCCGTAGCGTTATCCCAAAGCGCCAGAATTCTGCTTTTGGTCGCTACGAACTGGAGCATCGGCGCCGTACCTAACGGCAGCGAACCCAACTCGAAAGCCCTACCGGTTTTGCCGATAATCATCGAAACCCTGTCGTCGTCCAGCCCATTCGTTGCACGATCAACGTTGATGTAGACGGGCGTTTCAATATCTTTGAGATCGATTGCGTCCGGCGGAACCCCTTTGGGGATGACGCATTCAAAAAGTCCAGGTGGCGGAAGACGTACAACGGCTACACGCGTCGAGAAAGAGTCCTCACTGGCATTCCCCACGATATCGGTCAACACATACCAGATGAAATAAGTGCCATCGATTTTAGGCAGTTTATCCTTGGGAACGGAAACCGTCCCGGAGGTCAAAAACTGTGAGTGTATCGGCGTTCCGGTGCCATAGTTGGTTTCCGCGTAGACATCGATATTGTCATCCGGGCGATAGAACGGGTAACCAATATGAATGCTGAGTTCAAGCGCTGAATTATTGTCAAGCCAGTCATCATCGATAGTGCTGGCGGGCAAATTCAACAGGTCGGGAGGGTCCGGCTGAAATTTCTGCCCTGAAGCCTTGTCCTGCTCTGGTGCAGTCCGGTCAACTTCGGCCTTGAACCACGGTGATCGGTCCGGATTACCAGTACCTCCTTGGACAATAGAGAATCGATACTCGTAGGCGGTTGATCCACGAAGCAGATCGTCATCGACAAGGGATGTCGTAGCCACGGGTATTTCAATCTCCAGTGGACGGTTTCCTATGGCGCCGAACGAGTCGCTTGCGATTGTAGTGACTACTCCACTCTTGTCCCTGTGCTGCAATATATATGCATCGCCATCATGGGGGTTCACAATCTTACTGATTGGAAATCGAAAAATCATGGGCCCCGGATCCAGCACCGATAAAGGAATAAGATCGTCGACAATCTGGCCATCGATGCTAGGAGGATCAACCAAGACACCCGACTCGGCCCCGGTTGTACGCAGTGCCGATCGCGAGCGTTCAGCGACTTCGTTCAACGTCAGTTCCTCACCATCCAAGTTCACGACATTACTTTTGACAGTCATTTTTGTTTCTCCTTGAGAAATGAATGAGGTCAGCCCGTCGAGCAAAAATTCGATACAACTCTTACTGTCTTCGAAAACCTGTCAAAGACTGACGGCGACACCCGACCCTCATGTTGGTCAGGCAAATCCCCCGCATGGCTCGTCCTGTCCGGGAATCATACGGTCCAACCTCACCACTCCCCGTTCGGATTTGGCAATGGCTATGGTGTTTCTAAAAATCGTATATTGGGCGGCACCCGAATCGTAATCCTTCATGGGCCTTATATAGGGATCGAAGGGAATCTCGATGATGAATCCATTCAACGCCTCATCCCTGCTCAACGTCTTGCGAAACTCATGGACCGGTGTGAGCGCCGGAGGCTGACCATTCAAGGTTTCGAAACCCTGCCATTCAAGCACGCATACATCGAATTCCTCGAAGATGGATTCGGGCTTGATCTGGATCCTGATCTTTTCCCAGATGGGCGGCACCGTGTCACAGTTGATAAACCCATTCAGCGGGTTCTTATCGGGATAGTGCGGCTCCTGGAGCGTTGGCGCCAACGTGTGATCGATGATCAGGGTACGTCTGGGTGAAGGATCAGGATTGAACATCATCCAGACATACCGAATGATGGCCGTCCCATCAACACTCATATGTTGAGGCGTAATAGGAAAGGTGAATTCCGGCTGATCCTCACTTTCAGTGTAAGTTCTCTGGAAAATTACCGTTTGGGAGGGGTAATTGGTTTGTTCCCAGTAAACAGTCAACGTTATTTGTTCATTAGGAATTTGAGGAAAACCCAATGGCCTCGTAACTCTTCCCGTCGTGCCATTGATCAACACATCTCTGGGTATCCGGGCCGGACTCGAGTCGCTCACGCCATCTATCCGCAACGCGACCGCTGTCATGTATTCAGGGGACTGTGACATTGAATTTCGCTCTCCGAAAAAGGTGCGTCCGAAACACCTTTCGTTTTAGCCCGGCCGTTGAATTCATTAGGCGCCGGGCCTGCGGAGCTGCCAACTGTCATATCTGACAGTGTGAAATACCGCTGGTCGGAAGATTATCCAGGTTTAATTCCTCACGCAGACGCCCGGGCGGCGATGAGTCCTCGACTTGAAGGCAAACGTTCGGCCTCGCGCACGTGCTACAACCGCGCCGCGCACAAGGCAATACGCCGACAGGCATCGGCCAGCCTCGATTGATCCACCACCAGGCCAACGCGAATATGCCCCGTCGCACTTCGCCCGAATGCCTCGCCGGGTAGCACCGACACGCCATATCCATCCAGCAGATGCTCGGCGAATGCCTGGGCAGCGAGCCCGGTGCCGCGCACATCGACCATTACGAACATGCCACCATCGGGCCGCACCGGCCTGAGGCCCGGACAGTCATCGAGCATGGCGCACACCAGGTCCCGGCGCCGCCGATACTCTTCACGCATCTGCATCACTTGCGGCAGATCCGCCTCCAGCGCGACCTGGGCGGCGCGCTGGACGAAGTCAGGCAGGCCGAACAGCATGCACAGGGACAGGTTCGCCAGATGCTCGGCCAAGGGCTCAGGCCCGATGACCCAACCGATGCGCCAACCGGTCATGGCGTGGGATTTGGACAGGCTGTTGATGGTCGCGGTGCGCTCAGCCATGCCCGGCAGGCTGGCCGGACTGATGTGCTCGCCCTCGTACAGCAGGTCGCTGTAGACCTCGTCGCTGATCAGCCACAGGTCGTGTTCAATGCACACCTGCGCCAGCGCCTGCCAGGTCGCCAACGGCAGGCTGGCGCCGGATGGATTGTTCGGGCTGTTGAGCAGCAACGCGCGGGTTCGCGGCGTGATCAGCCGGGCCACCTCGGCCGGCTCGACCCGGAAACCGTTTTCCGGACGCACCGGCGCGGGCACTACCTTCGCCCCGCAGGCGCCAAAGACGGCTTCGTAGGTGACATACATCGGTTCGGCGACGATCACCTCGTCACCAGGGTCGAGCAGGCACTGCGCGACCGCGTAGACCCCGCATTGCGCTCCCGGCAGCACCGTGACGTGCTGCGCCTCCACGGGCTGGCCGCAGCGTTGACGGTGGCGACGGGCAATGCTCTGACGCAGCCCGTGCAGCCCGCGCACATCCGAATAGTGCGTCTCCCCGGCCCGCAGGCTGTCAATGGCGGCGGTGACGATGGCTTGCGGTGTATCGAAGTCCGGATCGCCCACCGATAGCAACAACACTTCCATGCCCTGCCCTTGCATGGCTAGCGCCCGATCATGGATTTCCCAGGCAGCGGCGCCGTCGCCGGCGATCCGTTGGGTCAAGGCTGAATAACGCATGCACTTCTCCTGAATTTGCGCGGTCCGGTTCAACCCTATCGCAAATCAGGAACCGCGCCACCCTATCGACCCGCCATTCGCCAGAGGCGCGCGATATCCCGGGCTCGCTCAGTCAACAGCCGCGGGGCATCAGCGCAGGCGTCCTGCAAGGTCGTAGGGCCTGCGACCAGGGCAAAGGCGGCATCGACGCCGTGTTCATACAGCGCCTCGTACCCCTGCCCCAACGTGCCGGCGATGACCAGCACCGGCACGCCATGCTGGCGGGCCATGCGGGCCACGCCAAACGGGGTCTTGCCGCGCAGGGTCTGGGCGTCGAAACGGCCTTCGCCGGTGATGACCAGGTCGGCGCCTTCGAGCGCTGCGGCCAGCCCGGTCAACTGGGCCACGACGTCCACACCGGTCCGGAACTGCGCCTGCAGGAATGCCTTGGCCGCGAATCCCAGGCCGCCAGCGGCGCCACTGCCCGGTTCGTCGCGAACATCGCGGCCCAATGCCTCGGCGCAATGGTCAGCGTAATGACCCAGTGCGCGGTCCAGGCTCTGCACCTGCGAGGCCGAGGCGCCCTTCTGCGGACCGAAAATGGCGGAAGCCCCCTGCGGACCGCATAACGGGTTATCGACATCGGCGGCGATTTCGAAACTGACCCGGGCCAGGCGCGGGTCCAGGCCGGCGAGGTCGATGCGCGAGAGGTTCGCCAAGGCCAGGCCTCCGGGGCCCAGAGGTTGGCTTCGTCGGTCCAGCAATGCCACCCCCAGCGCCTGCATCGCACCGGCACCGCCATCGTTGGTGGCGCTGCCGCCGATGGCCAGGATGACCCGTTCGGCCCCCTCATCCAGCGCCGCGCGGATCAATTGGCCGGTGCCGTAGGTGCTGCTGGAGCAGGCATCGCGCTGCCCCGGCGGCACGAGTTGCAAGCCGCTGGCCTCGGCCATCTCGATGATCGCGGTGCGGCTGTCGGCCAACCACCCCCAACGCGCCTCGACGGCAGCGCCCAAGGGGCCACGGACCGGGCTACGACGCCACTCGCCGTTGCAGGCGGCCAGTACCGACTCCACCGTCCCCTCGCCGCCATCGGCCATAGGGCACTTGACCAATTGGGCATCCGGCCAGACCTGGGCCAGCCCGAGCGCAATGGCATCGGCGACGCCCTGGGCGCTGAGGCTGTCCTTGAACGAGTCGGGGGCGATGATTATTTTCATAGTGTTCTCCGGTTCCGATGCCCAGCATGCTGCCAGCTGACCGCAGCCGTGACGCCGGTCCGCCGCACAAAAGACACCCGGCATTATTGTTCAATTCCACAATATCGACCTGGCGAGGGGTGGGGTCGAGGCTGATGGCCTTATCGCGAGCAGGCCTGCCACCACGGGCCTATGCCGGTGGAAGGTCGCTCTGCGGCAGCAGTTGCACGCCCAGGTACAACGCCAGCATCCCGTCCAGCCGCAACGGGTCCACGCCGCTGAGTTCGGCGATCCGCTCCATGCGGTAACGCAGGCTGTTGCGATGAATGCCCAGGGCGTCGGCGCAGGCCTGGCTCTGGCCGTCGTGCTCGCACCAGCTGCGCAAGGTGGCGAGCAGTTGGCCGTTGCTGTCCCTGGCCATCACCTTGCGCAGCGGGGTGAGCAGCTCGTCCAGGGCATCGTCGCTGCGATGGCGCCAGAGCATGACGGGCAGGCGATAGCGGTTGAGAACCAGCAAGCGATGCTGCGGCAACACATCCCGTCCATAGGCCAGCAGGTCCCCGACCCGTCGGTAGCAGCGGCGCAGGCCCGCCAGCCCTTCGGCCTGGCCACCCACCGCCACCCGCAGGATGTTCCAGCCCAATCCGTCCAGCTTGGCCAGCAGCCGCTCGTTCTCCACCGACGCGCTGACCGGCCGGCACCAGAGCAACGACGATTTGGACGAGGTCAGGCACCAACTGTCGGGATAGCGGGATATCAGCCAGGCACTCAGGGCCTCGACGGTCTGCCCGGGCCCATGCTCAAGACCCAGCTCGAACAGATAAGGCACCCGCGACAATTGCGGCTTGAGGCCCATCTGCTGCGCCTCGTCCAGCAAGCGTGGCGAATCCCCGCTATCGCCCAGCAGCAACGCCAACAGGTCATCGCAACGCTGACGACGCCACTGCTGTTCGGCCTGCTGGTTGCGCTGGCCCAGGAGCATCTCGGCGGTCATGCGCACCAGTTCGGCGTAGGTGCGCAACTGCTCCGGCTCGCCTGTGATGCCCAGCACACCGATCAGCCGCTGGTCGAGCATCAGCGGCAGGTTGATCCCCGGCTGTACGCCCTTGAGATGCACCGCCGTGTGGGCATCGATTTCCACCACCCGGCCATTGGCCAATACCAGCTGCGCGCCCTCGTGACGGGTGTTGATGCGCTCGCGCTCGCCACTGCCCAGTATCAGGCCCTGGTTGTCCATGACATTGACGTTGTACGGCAGGATCGCCATCGCCCGGTCGACGATATCCTGCGCCAGGTCGTGATCGAGTTCGAACATGCACGGTGTTCCTTGCAAGGGTGATTGGTCAGGCGCACAGGGTCGGCACTCAAACCCTGTGCTCAGGCACAAAGACACGGGGCCTTGGGCTGGCCGAGACTCAAGGGGCGGTCAACGTTACCCCTTGGCTCGCAAAAATCATAATAAAGAGAGACTCGCCATGTCCCAGAGCGCAGCAGCCGTCCTGGCTACTCCAGACGAAAAGAACACCGTCTACAAACGCATTACCCTGCGTTTGATTCCCTTCATCTTCATCTGCTACCTGTTCAATTACCTTGACCGGGTCAACGTCGGCTTCGCCAAGCTGCAGATGCTCGACGCACTGAAATTCAGCGAAACCGTGTACGGCCTCGGTGCCGGGATCTTCTTTATCGGCTACGTGCTGTGCGGCGTGCCGAGCAACCTGGCCCTGACCCGGTTCGGCCCGCGGCGCTGGATCGCCCTGATGATGATTACCTGGGGCACACTGTCGACCTGCTTGCTCTTCGTCACCACCCCCACCCAGTTCTATACCCTGCGACTGTTCACCGGCGCGGCTGAAGCCGGTTTCTTCCCGGGCGTGGTGCTGTACCTCTCGCAATGGTTCCCGACGTTCCGTCGAGGCCGCATCATGGCGCTGTTCATGTCGGCCATCCCGGTGTCCGGCCTGCTGGGCAGCCCGTTTTCCGGTTGGATCCTCAATCACTTCGCCGCCGGCCAGGGTGGCCTGGCAGGCTGGCAGTGGATGTTCCTGCTGCAAGGGGTACCGACGGTCATCCTGGGAGCGCTGGCATTTTTCCTGCTCAGCGACACCTTCGCCAACGCACGCTGGCTGACCGCCGAGGAGCGCGCCGTACTCACTGCCGACCATGCGCAAGACCTGGCGAGCCAGCCGAAGACCGCCAGCGACTCCTTGCTCGCCGTGTTCAAGAATCCGGCGATCTGGGCGTTCGGCCTAGTCTATTTCTGTATCCAGAGCGGGGTGTACGCGATCAACTTCTGGCTGCCGTCGATCATCAAGAACCTGGGCTTCAGCGATAACCTGGTGATCGGCTGGCTGAGCGCGATCCCTTATCTGCTGGCAGCCGTGTTCATGTTGCTGGTCGGTCGCTCGGCGGACCTGCGCAAGGAACGTCGCTGGCACCTGGTAGTGCCGATGCTCATGGGCGCGGTCGGGCTGCTGATCGCGGTCAATTTCGCCGGCACACCGGCCATCGCCATTGTCGGCCTGTCCATCGCCACCATGGGAGCCCTCACCGGCCTGCCGATGTTCTGGCCGGTGCCCACCGCCCTGCTCAGCGCCGGCGCGGCCGCCGGTGGGCTGGCATTGATCAACTCCATGGGACAGATGGCGGGCTTCCTCAGCCCGTACCTGGTGGGTTGGGTCAAGGACGTCACCGGATCGACCGATGCGGCGTTGTACCTGCTGGCTGGCGTGATCGTCTGCGGCAGCCTGTTGGCGTTGCGCATGACCCGCACCCTGCGCGCCTGACGCCAATCCTCTGTGGGAGCGAGCTTGCTCGCGATAGCGTCGAACAGTCAACATCAATATCGACTGATCCGACGCCATCGCGAGCAAGCTCGCTCCCACAGGGATTCAGGGGGGTCCGATAAATCTGTTTGATCCGCGCGCCTGTTCTGGGGTTTGATTGGGCCTTTCCCATGGATGAAAGGATCTTGTCATGAGCTACCGCACGCTTGGCCATTCCGGGTTGCAAGTCTCGACCCTGACCCTGGGCACCATGATGTTCGGCGAACAGACCAGCACCGAGGATTCGCTGCGGATCATCGACAAGGCCTGGGACCAGGGCATCAATTTCATCGACACCGCGGACGTCTACACCAATGGTCGCTCCGAAGAAATCGTTGGCGAAGCGATTGCCAGCCGCCGCCAGGAATGGGTGCTCGCCACCAAGGTCGGGTTCGGCCCGGCGGACGGCGTGCCCAATCGCAGCGGCCTGAGCCGCAAGCACATCTTCAACGGTATCGAGGCCAGCCTGACTCGCCTGGGCACCGATTACCTGGATATCTACTACCTGCACCGAGAAGACCACAACACGCCGCTGCAGGTGACGGTGTCGGCCATCGGCGACTTGATTCGCCAGGGCAAGATCCGCTACTGGGGCCTGTCGAACTACCGTGGCTGGCGCATCGCCGAAGTGATCCGGATCGCCGACAGCCTGGGCATCGACCGCCCGGTGATCAGCCAGCCGCTGTACAACATCGTCAATCGCCAGGCCGAGACCGAGCAGATCACCGCCGCGCAGCATTACGGTCTCGGCGTGGTGCCCTTCAGCCCTCTCGCCCGGGGCGTGCTCAGTGGCAAGTACGCACCGGACGTGGCGCCGGATGCCAACAGCCGCGCCGGCCGGCAGGACAAGCGCATCCTGGAGACCGAATGGCGGGTGGAGTCTCTGCGCATTGCCCAGCAGATCCTGCAATACACCCAGGGCCGGGGCGTGGGGATCGTCGAATTCGCCATCGCCTGGGTGCTGAACAACCGCGCAGTGACCTCGGCCATCGTCGGGCCGCGCACCGAGGAGCAGTGGGATTCCTATACCAAGGCGCAAGCCGTGAAAATCACCGCGGAGGATGAAGCCTTCATCGATTCGTTGGTGACGCCGGGGCATGCCTCCACGCCAGGGTTCAACGATGTGGGGCATTTCGTGCCGGGACGCGTGCCGCTGACGTCCTAAGCACTCATCGAACAAGAACCTGGCGAGGGAGCTTGCTCCCGCTGGGCTGCGCAGCGACCGCAATCCAGGGTTCGCTACGCTGCCCTGCGGGAGCGAGCTCCCTCGCCGCAACTACCCTTCTCACCACAACGGTGTTCCTGCCCATCAAAATAAGAGGCCTCAGTGTCCAAAGGCATCGCTCTATCGGTCTCAGCCTCTGCGCTGTTCGCCGTCATGTACTACTACACCTCGTTGCTCTCACCGTTGACCGGCCTGGAGATTTTCGGCTGGCGCATGCTGCTGACGATGCCATGCATGACCGTGTTCATGCTGGTGGCACGAGAGTGGCACCTGGTCACGGCGCTGATCCGCCGCCTGGTTGCCACGCCACGCCTGTTGATCGCGGCAATAGCCTCGTCGGCACTGATGGGCGCCCAATTGTGGCTGTTCATGTGGGCGCCGCTCAACGGCTACAGCCTGGACGTATCGCTGGGGTATTTCCTGCTGCCGTTGTCGATGGTCCTGACCGGCCGCATCGTCTATGGCGAACGCCTTTCTTACCTGCAAAAAGTCGCCGTGTTCTTCGCCACCCTTGGCGTGTTCAATGAGTTGTACCAAGTGGGTGGTTTTTCCTGGGCAACCTTGCTGGTGGTGTTGGGCTATCCGCTCTACTTCATCCTGCGCAAGCGCACCAAGACCCACAACCTGGGCGGGCTCTGGCTGGACATGACCCTGATGCTGCCGCTGGCCCTCTGGTTCGTGCAAAGCGGCGAACAGGGTTTCGAGGTGTTCAATCAATACCCGTGGCTGTCGCTGCTGATTCCGCTGCTCGGCGTGATCAGTGTTTCTGCGCTGGTGTGCTACATCGTCGCCAGTCGGTTGCTGCCGTTCAGCCTGTTCGGGTTGTTGAGCTATGTCGAACCGGTGCTATTGCTGGGCGTGGCGCTGCTACTGGGCGAAAGCATCAAGGCCACTGAATGGCTGACCTACATCCCCATCTGGATGGCCGTGGCGGTGCTGGTGTTCGAGGGATTCAAACACCTGATGCGGCAGCGGCGCCGGGACTGACGTACACACCGCTCCCACAAGGGTTTGCGTCGCTCAATAAAAAGCCCGCCTGGCATCACTGCCAGGCGGGCTTTTTTTGCGCTCAGGTATTACTCGGTCGCCAGCACACCCCGACGCACCTGGTCACGCTCGATGGACTCGAACAGCGCCTTGAAGTTGCCTTCGCCGAAGCCGTCGTCGCCCTTGCGCTGGATGAACTCGAAGAACACCGGCCCCATCAGGGTTTCCGAGAAAATCTGCAGCAGCAGGCGCTTGTCGTCCGGGTTGGAGGAACCGTCCAGCAGGATCCCCCGCGATTGCAGCTCGCCCACCGGCTCGCCGTGGTTCGGCAGGCGGCCTTCGAGCATTTCGTAGTAGGTGTCCGGCGGCGCCGTCATGAAGCGCATGCCGATGCTCTTGAGCTTGTCCCAGGTCTTGACCAGATCATCGGTCAGGAAGGCCACGTGCTGGATGCCTTCGCCGTTGAACTGCATCAGGAACTCTTCGATCTGCCCGGCGCCCTTGGACGATTCCTCGTTCAACGGAATGCGGATCATGCCATCCGGAGCGGTCATGGCCTTGGATGTCAGGCCGGTGTATTCGCCCTTGATATCGAAATAACGGATCTCACGGAAGTTGAACAGCTTCTCGTAGAAGCCGGCCCAGTAGGCCATGCGGCCGCGATAAACGTTGTGGGTCAGGTGATCGATGATTTTGAGGCCCGCACCCACCGGATGACGGTCGACACCTTCGAGGAACACAAAATCGATATCGTAGATCGAGCTACCCTCGCCAAAACGATCGATCAGGTACAGCGGCGCACCGCCGATGCCTTTGATCGCCGGCAGGTTCAGCTCCATGGGGCCGGTTTCGATGTGGATCGGCTGGGCGCCGAGCTCCAGGGCTCGCTTGTAGGCCAGCTGCGAATCCTTGACGCGAAACGCCATGCCGCACACCGACGGGCCATGCTCGGCGGCGAAGTAGGACGCCACGCTGTGGGGTTCGTTGTTGAGGATCAGGTTGATCGCACCCTGGCGATACAGGTGCACATCCTTGGAACGGTGCGTGGCCACCTTGGTGAAGCCCATGATCTCGAAGATCGGCTCCAGGGTATTGGGAGTCGGGGATGCGAACTCGATGAACTCGAAGCCCATCAGGCCCATTGGGTTTTCGTATAGATCTGCCATGTCGGCGCCTCATCATGCTTGTCAATTAACGGAGCGTTAGTTGCTGGCGATGCTGAGGACGCGGGGTGGCGCGCAGGAAATACCGCGAACGCTGCGGGCGAGGAAATCGCCATAGATCAGTTGTAACCCAAGTATCTTCATTGTCGACCCAAGGCTCTTGCGGGCGAGGCTTCTGCTGCCAGAAGACGTTATTCTTATATGCGTAAACCGATTCTACACAGCGTAACCCGATTTGTCCGCCTCCTGTATCAAATCGTCTTTTGCGCCGATCGTGCAAGAGGCTTGTTGCACAGGAAAATGCCCGTCAGGATCAATCCTGCGCCCACGCCCATCAGCGCGCCGAGTCGTTCATCGAGCAACAGGGCCCCCAGCAGCACGGCGGTGAGCGGGTTGAGCGCAATGAATACGCCGCAGCGGGTGGCGCCGATCCGGCGAATACCCTCGTACCAGGCAATATAGGCCAGGGCCGAGCCCAACACACCGAGGTACAGCAGACTCAGCCACTGGCGCATTTCCAGGCCACGCAGCGGCTCCAGCCGAGCTTCGCCCCCGGCCACGCAAGCCAGCCACAACATCCCCGTGCCCAGCAGAATCGACCAGGTGACGGTCTGCAACGGACCAAGGCTGTCGTTCAGGTTCCTGGAAAACAGCGAATAGATACCCCACCCCAACACGCAACCGAAAATCAGCAGGTCTCCCATCCAGCCTTGTGCGGCGCTCTGCAGCGAGGACGGATCGCGGCTGACGATCACCAGTCCCGCCCCGCCGATGCATAACACGATTCCCCAGACCTTCGAGGGGCCCAGCCGCTCCTTGAACAACCACCAGGACGCCAGGCCGATGACCGCCGGGTTCAAAGCCACGATCAGCGAAGCGCGCGACGCCTGGACATATTGCAACCCTTGGAAAAAGCACAGGTTGTAGAAAAGGATGCCGAAGAACCCCAGCACGGCCAGTTGCAACGCCTGTTTCAGCGTGGGTCTGACCAGCGCGACCCTGGCCAGGCAGAGAAACAGCAACAGCGCGATACTGGCCAGCGAAAAGCGCAAACTGGCGGCCAGCAGGGGCTCCAGGGTGCTGGACAACATCCTGCCGGCCACGAAGGTCCCGCCCCAGATCATGGTGACCATGGACAGGTTCAGGTACACCGGCAGGTCCGAGGAGGTTGGAGCAGTTTGTTCAAGGGTCTTCATGGTTCACCACATCAGTTCAATCGAATGCCGCCATGGCGTATTCTCGAACTCATGTCTGATCATCGTAAAATGAGCAAATACTCATGACCCTTACCCAGCTCGAAATATTCTCCCTGGTCGCTGAACTGCGAGGGTTCACCGCCGCAGCGATGCGTCTGGGGGTCAGCCAGTCAGCGGTATCCCACGCTATCAAGTCGCTGGAGCAGGAGCTGGGCGTCGAATTGTTCAGGCGCCATCAATCCTTGGTGGAACTCACCGACATCGGCCAGCAACTGCTGTCACGGGCCCGGGCCATGCTCGGGCTGGCCAACACCTTGCGCCAGGAAGCCGCCGACGCCCAGGGCATGCGCCGGGGCACGTTGCGCATCGGGTCGTTCGGTCCGACCTCCTCCATGAAGTTGCTGCCCCCTATCCTGCAACGCTATCGAGCGTTGCACCCGGGCATCGAAGTTCATATCGACGAAGGACCGGACCGCCAGGTCATCCAATGGCTGGATGAACGACGGATCGACATTGGCTTCGTGGTCCTGCCCGAGGAGCGTTTCGATACCGTCGCCCTGATGGAGGACCAGATGGTGGCCCTGCTTCCCGCCACCCATCCCCTCGCCGCCCGATCCAGCCTGGGCCTGAAGGACCTGTGCAACGACCCTTTCGTGCTCACCGAGGCCGGTTCCTCGGAGCTGGTCACACGCCTGTTCAACGCCGAGCGGCTCACGCCAAACGTACGCTATCGCTGTTCGCAGGTGCTCAGCACGTTGAATGTGGTGAGCCGGGGCGAAGCCGTGACCGTGGTCTCGGAAGGCTCGCTACCGGAAGGCGAGCACTGCGGCTTCGTAGTCCGTCCCTTGGCGCCACGGGTCCCGCGCCGGATCGGCCTGGCAGTGCTGGACAGCCGCCAGGTTTCGCCTGCCACCCAGGCGTTCATCGACTTGGCCAGATCCACCTGAATCAGGCTCTGTACGAACATCCTTGAGACTCGCTCATGCTGCGCTGAAACAGCCTCGGATTACTCATGTACTCCAATGAACTGCGCTTGCTTGGCTGTTTTCGCCTTGCCTGCCTTCGGCTCAAGACTGTTCGTACAGAGCCTGACATGCGCCACTGTGTGATAACACTTTGCAATTAAGGGACAGTGGAGCTGCAACTTTGCGTCGAATTATCTAGTGCATCATAGTTGGCTCAAAGCCCTGGCGCGGCGTGCCTGCCGGGACTCCAACTAGTAGGAAAACGTTTGCCATTGTTACATAACGAAAAAGTTACGATTTACACTCCCCGGTTTAACTACTACAATTTTTCTACCTGTGCTGGATAGCAGGGAGTCATTTATCACCGAGTCGCGTCAAGGCGCTTGGCTTATAGCTTTGTTTGCGGTTGGTATCAGCCACATATTTGATTGGAGTAACGATAATTGTCCAGACTCGCTGAATTTCGTAAAGCCGAAAAGGCCCTTCAGGACCAGCTCAAACAGCTGGAAAAGCTGAAGAACGATGCCGGGCTCAAGAAAGAAATCGAATTCGAAGAAAAGCTCCAGGGACTGATGAAAACCTACGGCAAGAGCCTGCGCGACATCATCGCGATTCTCGATCCGGGCCCGGCCAAGGCAGGCGCGGCAGCGGCCGGCAAGACGCCTAAAACGCGCCGCGCACGGGTGGTGAAGGTCTATCAGAACCCCCATACCGGCGAACTGATCGAAACCAAGGGCGGCAACCACCGCGGCCTGAAAGCCTGGAAAGAGCAGTACGGCGCCGAGACCGTTGACTCCTGGGTACGTACCTGACATCCAGCCTTGAATGAAAAGCCCTGATCAACAGGGCTTTTTTATGGACTTAAACTTCTGGATTAAACCCAGAGTATCAGGCGGATAACCTTATAGTTTCAGGCTATTTCGTACCGCCTGTATTTCCTCCTGGCTTTCGGCAAACACCTGCGCCTGCCCGGCATAGGACAGTACATACGCCCGCCCGGCATTTAGTGCTGCAACCAGAGTCTGGGACAACACGTGCCGGCCATTTTGCGTGATTGTGCAAGTGGTCTCCAAAGCTGTTGCCTCGCCCAACATCGAAGCATGAATCTTATTGCAGACACTTTGATAACCGCCCTGGAAAAAATCCTTCTGGATTGACTTGCGCATTTCCAGCAGCACGCCCTGCAAGTTGACTTGATGATCGGGTTCCACAGGCGTCGCAGTCAGCTCCATGACCAACAATGCATTTCCCGCGGCATCGTTTTTGGTCGCTCGCTGGCGTGTAGTCCCTTGACGGGTTGGCGTGACGGCGTCGGAAGGCAACGACTCGACGACCCAGCCCTCGGGCCATGCGACCTGCGGTTCAGCCGCCTGGGCCTCGATACTCGCAACTAAGGCAAACGACAGGACAAACAGCGAAAGGAGCGGTCGAATCATCAGGTTGCACTCAAGGACGGATCGGCAAGTCTGAAGCCGGCCGCAAACCCAGGCAATAGCCACTCGCGGTTTGGCGTTGCCGCGTCCCTTGCGTATCATGCTGCAAGCCACTCAGCGCAGCCCCAGAACCGTCGCGATCCGCTCTGCGGCGCCGTCTGCCTCACTTCTTTTTGGAGGGCCCATGAGCCTGCACGAACTCGAACACTTCCCGGGCGTCACCGCCCAACCCGATGCCGCCACGACCCACTACGTCTTCAACCACACCATGCTTCGGGTCAAGGACATTACCAAATCGCTGGATTTCTACACTCGGGTTCTGGGTTTTACCCTGGTGGAAAAACGCGACTTCCCGGAAGCCGAATTCAGCCTGTATTTCCTGGCCCTGGTGGACAAGCACCAGATCCCGGCCGATGCCGCGGCACGCACCGAATGGATGAAGTCGATACCAGGCATCCTGGAACTGACCCATAACCACGGCACCGAAAACGACCCGGCGTTCAGTTACCACGACGGCAACACCGACCCGCGCGGGTTCGGTCATATCTGCATCTCGGTGCCGGATGTCGTCGCGGCCTGCGAACGCTTCGAAGCACTGGGCTGTGACTTCCAGAAGCGCCTGAACGATGGCCGCATGAAAAGCCTGGCGTTCATCAAGGACCCGGACGGCTACTGGGTCGAGATCATCCAGCCAGCGCCACTGTAAGCTGCACTGATGCCTCTTGTGGGAGCGAGCTTGCTCGCGATGAGGGCAGCACATTCAGCATTGAGGCAAGCTGCCCCGCCGCCATCGCGAGCAAGCGCCCTCCCACAGAATGATGGGCGATAAAAAACCCCATGAGCCAAGGCTCATGGGGTTTTCCTTTTGCCCGCGATCGGCCGCTCAGGCCGGTGCGGAGGTGCGGATCAGGTGGTCGAAGGCTCCCAGCGAAGCCTTGGCGCCCTCGCCTACGGCGATCACGATCTGCTTGTACGGCACCGTGGTCACGTCACCGGCGGCGAACACGCCTGGGATCGAGGTTTCACCACGGGCATCGACCACGATCTCGCCACGCGGGGACAGTTCGACGGTACCCTTGAGCCAATCGGTGTTGGGCAACAGGCCGATCTGCACGAAGATGCCTTCCAGCGCCACATCGTGTACTTCTGCGCTTGGACGATCCTTGTAGCGCAAGCCGTTGACCTTCTGCCCGTCACCGGTCACTTCGGTGGTCTGGGCGTTGGTGATCACCGTCACGTTCGGCAGGCTGTGCAACTTGCGCTGCAACACGGCGTCGGCACGCAATTGCACATCGAACTCCAGCAAGGTGACATGGGCCACGATGCCCGCCAGGTCGATGGCGGCCTCGACACCGGAGTTGCCTCCGCCGATCACCGCCACGCGCTTGCCCTTGAACAGCGGACCGTCGCAATGCGGGCAGTACGCCACGCCCTTGTTGCGGTATTGCTGCTCGCCCGGTACGTTCATTTCGCGCCAGCGGGCGCCGGTCGCGAGGATCACGGTCCTGGCCTTGAGGCGCGCACCGCTGGCGAACCTGACTTCGTGCAGCTCGCCCTCTCTACCCGGCACCAGCGCATCGGCACGTTGCAGGTTCATGATGTCCACGTCGTACTGCTTGACGTGCTCTTCCAGGGCGACAGCCAGTTTCGGCCCTTCGGTTTCCTGGACCGAAATGAAGTTCTCGATGGCCATGGTGTCCAGCACCTGGCCGCCGAAACGCTCGGCCGCCACCCCCGTGCGGATGCCTTTGCGAGCCGCGTAGATCGCCGCCGAAGCACCGGCCGGGCCACCGCCGACCACCAGCACGTCGAAGGCATCCTTGGCGCTGATCTTCTCGGCCTGGCGTTCGATGCCGCTGGTGTCGATCTTGGCGAGAATTTCTTCCAACCCCATGCGGCCCTGGCCGAAGTTCACGCCGTTCAAGTAGATGCTCGGCACCGCCATGATCTGGCGTTCGTCGACCTCGGCCTGGAACAGCGCGCCGTCGATGGCGACATGGCGGATGTTCGGGTTCAGCACCGCCATCAGGTTCAGCGCCTGGACCACGTCCGGGCAGTTCTGGCACGACAGCGAGAAATAAGTCTCGAAGTTGAATTCACCCTTGAGGGAGCGGATCTGTTCAATGACTTCGACACTGGCCTTCGACGGGTGGCCACCGACTTGCAGCAGGGCCAGCACCAGCGAAGTGAATTCATGGCCCATGGGGATGCCGGCAAAACGCAGGCTGATATCGGCTCCCGGGCGATTCAACGAAAACGAAGGCTTGCGCGCATCGTTACCGTTGTCGAGCAAGGTAATCTTGTCGGAGACACTGGCAACGTCTTTGAGTAAAGCGAGCATTTCCTGGGATTTCGCACCGTCGTCGAGGGATGCAACGATCTCGATCGGTTGGGTGACCCGTTCCAGATATGACTTCAACTGAGCTTTAAGATTGGCGTCCAACATACGGGCGATTTCCATTTTTTGAATTTCAGAAAAAACAACGCCCGAGCGAATCTCGCCCGGGCGTTTTTTGTGGGCGGTGCGGCTTACTCAGGTGCGGATGACCGCCCTCAAGGAACTCACGGTCTTAGATCTTGCCGACCAGGTCCAGGGACGGAGCCAGGGTGGCCTCGCCTTCTTTCCACTTGGCTGGGCAGACTTCGCCCGGGTGAGCGGCGACGTACTGAGCGGCCTTGACCTTGCGCAGCAGCTCGGAAGCGTCACGACCTACACCGCCGTCGTTGATTTCAACGATCTTGATCTGACCTTCAGGGTTGATCACGAAGGTGCCACGGTCAGCCAGGCCGACTTCTTCGATCAGTACGTCGAAGTTGCGGGAAATCACGTGGGTCGGGTCGCCGATCATGGTGTACTGGATCTTGCCGATGGCTGGCGAAGTGTTGTGCCAGGCAGCGTGGGCGAAATGAGTGTCGGTGGACACGCTGTAGATCTCCACGCCCAGCTTCTGGAACTCGGCGTAGTTGTCGGCCAGGTCTTCCAGTTCGGTCGGGCAGACGAAGGTGAAGTCGGCTGGGTAGAAGAACACGACAGACCACTTGCCTTTCAGGTCGGCGTCCGAGACTTCAACGAAGTTGCCGTTTTTGTAAGCGGTAGCGGTGAACGGTTTGACTTGGCTGTTGATGATAGGCATCGATGTTTCTCCGTCAGGGTTGAAAAGTTGATGGAGTGAAGCTTACCCATTCATTCCCATGCTGGCTCATTGGCAAAGCTCATGCGAATAATTGGTTTTGGCTATCAGGAATCTCTATAGATAGAAGAACCCAAGCATAGAAGCTGCCGAAGGCCACGCTTCCCTATCTTGCGTCAGGGTGACGCAGGTCAAGAAAACGCAGCCTCCAGCCGTCGGGCCTCGCCAGTGGCTCAGGCGGTGGGGGTACGCATGGTGACGAACTCTTCGGCGGCGGTCGGGTGAACGCCGATGGTTTCGTCGAAGTCACGCTTGGTAGCCCCGGCCTTGAGGGCGATGGCCAACCCCTGGACGATTTCACCGGCATCCGGCCCGACCATGTGGCACCCCAGCACCTTGTCGGTCCGGGCGTCCACCACCAGCTTCATCAGCGTGCGCTCCTGGCTGTCGGTGAGGCTCAGCTTCATCGGTCGGAAGCGGCTTTCGAAAACCTGCACCTCATGCCCCTCTTCCCGCGCCTGCTCCTCGGTCAGGCCAACCGTGCCGATGTTGGGCAGGCTGAACACGGCCGTGGGGATCATCCGGTAATCCACCAGCCTGTACTGCTCGGGCTTGAACAGCCGTCGCGCCACCGCCATGCCTTCGGCCAGGGCCACGGGCGTGAGCTGCACACGGCCGATCACGTCGCCGATGGCCAGGATGGACGGTTCCTGGGTCTCGTACCTTTCGTTGACCTGGACAAAGCCTTTCTCATCCAGGGTCACCGCGGTGTTCTCCAGGCCGAGGTTATCGAGCATCGGTCGCCGGCCGGTGGCATAGAACACGCAATCGGTGGACAGGACGCTGCCGTCCTTGAGCGTGACCTCAAGGCTGCCATCCGCCTGCTTGTCGATGCGCTGGATATCGGCGTTGAACCGCAGGTCCAGGCCGCGCTGGGTCAGTTCCTGGGCCAAATGCTTGCGCACTGCGCCGTCAAAGCCCCGCAGGAACAGCTCACCGCGATACAGCAGGGAGGTCTGCGCCCCCATGCCATGGAAAATACCCGCGAACTCCACTGCGATATAGCCACCGCCCACGACGATGATGCGCTTGGGCAGTTCCTTGAGGAAAAACGCCTCGTTGGAGCTGATGGCGTGCTCACGCCCCGGAATGTCCGGGATCACCGGCCAACCGCCCGTGGCGATCAGGATATGCTCGGCGGTGTGGCGCTGGCCGTTGATCTCGACTTCGTGGGGGCCGGTGACCTTCGCGTGGCCTTCATGCAGGGTCACCCCGCTGTTGACCAGCAGGTTGCGATAGATACCGTTGAGGCGGTTGATTTCCTGATTCTTGTTGGCGATCAGGGTGGCCCAGTCGAAACTCGCCTCGCCGGCGGTCCAGCCGTAGGCCGAAGCCTGCTCGAAATCATCGGCGTAATGGGCCCCGTAGACCAGCAGCTTCTTCGGCACACAGCCCACGTTCACACAGGTACCGCCCAGGTAGCGGCTTTCCGCCACGGCCACCCTGGCCCCGAACCCGGCAGCGAATCGCGCAGCCCGCACACCGCCGGAACCGGCGCCAATCACATACAGGTCAAAATCATAGGCCATCTTCAATCTCCTTTGGCAGGCCATCAGCATACCCGCTGCTTCCACAGTGGGCAGCCACATCGAGTAACTTTGCCAAAGGATATGGGCACGAAAAACGAAAAAACCAGTGTGAGTTGGAAGACAAAGCCGAGCGCGGCTCTTGTGGCGCGGAGATTTATCACCGCCGGGCTGTGCAGCGGCACTCCCCCATCGAAACTCGGCATGTGAACTCGATTGAGTGGTCAGCAGTGGGCCTGCCGTGCAGCCCAACGGGGATAAATCCCCTCGCCAATTTGTGGAGGAAAGCAGAATATTTTTTGCACATACAAAAACGCCCCGAACCAGTCGGGGCGTTTTTTCAAGGCACGGTGGCTATCAGTAGGCCTTGCCGGTCTTGTAGAAGTTCTCGAAGCAGAAGTTGGTCGCGTCGATATAGCCTTCGGCGCCACCACAGTCAAAACGACGGCCCTTGAACTTGTAGGCCATGACGCAGCCGTTCTGGGCCTGCTTCATCAGGGCGTCGGTGATCTGGATTTCGCCGCCCTTGCCTGGCTCGGTCTGTTCGATCAGGTCGAAGATATCCGGGGTCAGGATGTAGCGACCGATGATGGCCAGGTTCGACGGGGCATCTTCAGGCTTTGGCTTTTCAACCATGCTGTGGACGCGGTAGATGTCGTCGCGGATCATCTCGCCGGCGATCACACCGTACTTGTTGGTCTCCTGCGGATCGACTTCCTGGATCGCCACGATGGAGCAGCGGAACTGCTTGTACAGCTTGACCATCTGGGTCAGGACACCGTCGCCTTCCAGATTGACGCACAAGTCGTCCGCCAGCACCACGGCAAAGGGTTCGTCGCCGATCAGCGGACGACCGGTCAGGATGGCGTGGCCCAGGCCCTTCATTTCGGTCTGGCGGGTGTAGGAGAACGAACACTCGTCCAGCAGCTTGCGGATGCCGACCAGGTATTTCTCCTTGTCGGTGCCCTTGATCTGGTTTTCCAGCTCGTAGCTGATGTCGAAATGGTCTTCCAGGGCACGCTTGCCACGGCCAGTCACGATGGAGATTTCATTCAGGCCCGCATCGAGGGCTTCTTCGACACCGTACTGGATCAGTGGCTTGTTCACCACCGGCAGCATTTCTTTGGGCATGGCTTTAGTCGCTGGCAGGAAGCGAGTACCGTAACCGGCTGCTGGGAACAAGCATTTCTTGATCATATGAATCCTTGTAAAGGCGGTGTGTACGACGAAATTCGGCGCAGTCTAATCAGGCTGTAGGCACCTTACAATGCCTGCACTGGCTAACCGATGCCATCATAGAGAAATAAACCGGCGGATAGTTCAATCGCCTTTCGTTTCCGGGGTTCAACGGTGTCCATTAAGCGTCCCGGGCACCGTTTGCGTGCATTTGACGTATCATGCGCCCTCGATTCCGCCAACGAGGCCAGCAGATGTCGGCACCACGAAACGCAAACGGTTATTCAGTAACCCAGGACAAGGACGGGCAATGGTGGATAGTCAACTACCACGGCGAACAGGTCGCCGGCCCCTTGCCCAGCAAGACGATGGCGGTGGAAGTGGCGGCGGTTTTCCAGGACGAACGCCCTGCCCCGGCGGCCAAGGAACGTGAACAGGCTCCAGCCCGCAGCCGCCGCAAGAAATGACCGAATCAGCCGCTGATGGAAAAAAACGTCTGGCTCAACCGGAAATGCAGGCGTTGGCCGCGTCCTGAACATCACCCGGGCGCACCGGCACATTGGACAGGCTTTCGTGCAGCTTGATGCCACTGCCGCTGGAACGCTCCTCGATGTCGAACACCGCAGCCGGAAGAGACGACAGTTTGCCTGGGACGATCAACCGCACGCCGTTCTTGTGAGGCTCCATCTGCAGTGCCCCGCGGCTGTCGGCCAGCCTGTCGGCAACACAGCGAGCGTACTCATGGGGCTTCTTGCCGGAGATGAAGCTCATGGTGGGCGGCGTCTGGTTGATGTCCGATACCGATGCACATCCACCCAAGGCCAATGCCAACACCCACACGCAACGCTTCATATCAATCCTCCGATAAAGACCCTCCGACAATGCAAACGGTGTTTTTCTCCGGCGCACGACGCTTTTTTTGTTCCACGCCACTGCATCATACGAACAAAGCCCCGGCGTGGGTCGGTTATTGGTCGCCGGTGCTGGTAAACTGCCCGCCTATCGCAGCCCCCTGCCGTTTTGATCGTGTAGAAAAGCCCTTCTGGAGGCGCCCATGAAATTCATCCACCAGCGCGAGCACCTCAACGAAGACGACATCGTTGTCATCGAATGCTCCCAAATGTGCAACATCCGCCTGATGAGCGACGCCAATTTCCGCAGTTTCAAGAATGGTGGGCGGCACACTTACCATGGCGGCGCGTTCGATAAATTCCCCGCGAAAATCACCGCCCCGAGCACCGGTTTCTGGAACATCACCATCGACACCGTCAGCCGCCGGGCCATCAGCGTCACGCGCAAGCCGAACCTGACCCACAAGATCAAGATCATCCGGCGCTCCAACTCCAAACTGAGCTGAATATCGCCCACACTTCAACTGCAGGTAAAACCGTGGACCAGACGACCAAATACGTCATCAAGTACAAGCTCAATGGCGAGCGCCGTTTCGAATTCGCGCAACTGGAAACCGGAACCGAAGAAGAAGCCCGGGCCGTGCTGCAGGCGCAGCACGGCCAGGCCAACGATGAGATTACTGACGTCAAGGTCAGTAAGGCATTGTGAAGGGCTCGGGCTTTCGTGGCAGGGCAATGACGGGGACCCGTCGATCCCGGTTACGGCAGCCCGTCCAGCCCCTGTTTGCAGGGTTGATTGCTTAAAGGGCAGTTCCGAAGAGTTTGACCGTGGTATCGACGGTGATTCCTCCCTCCACTATCTCCTCCCCCCTGGAATCCTCTATCCGAGTGATCACAGGCTCTATCTCCGGCGCACCTTGCCCGATCACGGTCGCATGGGCCGTTTTTGAGGTACCTATCAGTGTCGTGCCCCTGAACAGTTTGTAGGACATTTCTACCGTGCTGTCCGGAATAACCTTGTCGTTGGGAATTTCCAGCACACAGGCCTGTTTCTGCCCAAAACCATCGGTTTCGACCGTTCCCGTCTCGCTGTGGGTGACATTCGGCTGGCCTGCCACCTTCGCGACGTAGGTCGCCTCGATCGTATCCCCCGGCAGGAAGCGTGAGTCACCGGTCAAGATGATCAACAACAGCGGGTTGGTGCCCAGCTTGTCGAGGTCGATGGTGCTGGGATCGTCGGTTCCGTCGCTGGCGATTTCCCGCGGGATCGGCACCGGCAGTCGAAGGCCGGCCTGGTCCACGTCCACGATCTGTACTGCCGAAAAGGGCGAGTCAAGGTCCGGCGAGTTGCCCAACTGGTCGGTGACCGTGAAGGAGAACATGAACTCGGGATGGTCCTCGCCCAGGTCGGCGCTGGTGACATCGAAGCAGATCGTGGTAGGCGTTGCCGAGCCGTGGTCCGGCGGCGCAGGAGCCTCGCTTTCCAGTACGGTACGAATCACATCCTTGCCGTTGCAATTGAGCCGGATGCGGTCGTGCGCCCGGCAATAGGGGTAACTCACGCACACCGTCGCCCGGGTGAACCCCGGCCCTATGCCGTTCTTGATTTCATCCGGCAGGATCAATTCCAGCTCGGAATGCGCACCATCGCCGGGCGAGCGATCCTCGTTACCAGGGCGGATCTGGTTATACAGAATCTCCGCAGGAGGATCGGAGGTTTCAACGACACCGCTGAGGCGCCTTATGGTGTAGGTCAGTCGATTGACTGCGTTGGCTAGTAGTTTTCCATGGGGAATGTACAGCTCCACCGTGTCGTCGGTGCCCAGCGTGTTCCGGTTGTCGATGTTCGTCTCGCCATTGAGGTTGATCGAGACGTTCTCCCCGCCTGTCTGGTTTGTATAAGGCAACACCGCGACCTTGCAGCCTGCGGGCTCCTGGTCATAGATATGCTTGGGCACCCCGAAATCGCCCCCCACCACAGGGCGAGTGGCGCGCGGCAGGTCGGGTTTCTCCAGAAGGACGGTCTGGTCGGCGGGTGTCGATGAAGGGGGCATGATCGGGGTCCTCATAAGTGACGCGTCAGGGCGTGGAGATATGAGAGCGCCGATGCAAGAGGGCTGGCTACTGTCAGTACTGACAGGTAAGCAGAGGACAAGACGAACGGCCTGGTCGGCTGACGAGAAACGGAACCCATCAGTCCGAATGAAACGAGGGTCCTATCTAGTCACGCACCGTCGCTTTTGCTCCCCTGCTCTGCGGCAACGTCAATGTTTACCGGCATATCTGCACGGGCTGCAACATGCTGTACGGCAGGGTAATGGGTACTCTTAAGTTCGACCCCCGTTGTGCCAGCCAGATTTTTTACATATCCATACTTGTCATCGACATGGCCACGCCTGGCCCGATACCACGTATCAGGCCATCCCAAGATATCGGATAAATGGCCTTCAGGCCGATAATTGGCGATCAGGATATCGTACGCCGCTTCTTCGAGAACACCTCCCTGCCCCCAGGTGACGCCTGCCAGAAGAACGACCGGCATGACCCAGAAACAGTTCACAGAATTGACCAAGCCTTCGATCAGTCCTACATAGACCCCTTCCCTGTGATAAGAGGAAACGTGCGCCCACCGAGCCCCCATCCGTATATGGATAGATAGGGAACAAGCCTTAATGAGCAAAAACACATGCAAAAGGCATCATGGGGAAACCCGGTATAGGCCTCGGGCGGAATGGCGTATTGATACTTGGTACCGGCTTCGTACGGAATAGATTGCTGTAGGTCGTACAAAGGAATCAATAAATCGCCGTCCATTCGAAAGATCCCCCAGGAACAACCGATCCTTTGATAAGGCTGGCCATTTTCTATAGCAGCAAGATTGACTGTCAGCCCATGTGGATATGCAGACACATCCAGGCCTTCATCTGTCACGCCCTCGATAACCGGATGAGAATAAACAAGGCGCTTGGTCACATTCACCAAGCGATACGGTAAGAATGTGATGTCTGCGTTATCCAAATGTACCGTATAGCTGACGTTGACTTGACGCCCCTCGAAGATACGGAGCGTTTCATTCGGAATAACGATATGCAGCCTTTCAGGCCAGATGATTCCAACAGGAGTTGTAGAAACATTATCACCAGGGTCATCTACTGCGCGCCATTGAACGCTCACCCGTGCGGTCTTCGGCAGATCGCCCGTTTCTATCTGCATTTCAATGTAAGCGTCCGAATATATATTCTCTGCGGGCAAATAAGTACCCCAGGGTGGCACATCCCGCACCTCTTCCACCGAGGCGGGATTATTGCCCAAGAATATCGTGGGCTCACGAAGCCGTTCCAGAGACGCTGTTGGATTTTCAATGCTCAGGTCATACAGTTTCAATTGAAAGTCAGAGGTAAATCTGAGCATACCTGGTGGATGGATGAAGGTTTTCCGGCTCATCATGTTATGCCTCAGGACGGGGAGGTCATGAAGAATCATGACCACTGACTCTGGACATTTGAGCACTGCGCAATCACGCCGGATACTGTCAGAGACGACAGGTGCGGTCACAGATTCAACCGCAAGCTGCGGAGTGTCCGCCTTAAGATCGTCCACCAGACTTACAATCCTTTGCGCTCTGGTTAATCATTATGTTCGATTCCCCCATCCCCCACTTCTCGCCGCCCCCCACTCTGCGCATTGCTGACTGGCCATCTCTTGAGCGCAGTCTCGACCAGGACGGCAGCACAATCATTCGCAACCTGTTATCCGTCCCGCAATGTCGATTGCTGAGCAGCCTCTATGCTGAACCCGGGCGCTTTCGCTCAAAAGTGATCATGGCCCGCCACGGTTTCGGACGCGGTGAATATCAGTATTTCCGCTATCCGTTGCCCGACCTCGTCCAGCAACTGCGTGAGGCGTTGTATCCGAGGCTGGTGCCCCTGGCGAACCGCTGGAATGCCTGCATGGGCATCGAAGCGCGATACCCCGACCGGCATGCCGATTTCATCCAGCGCTGCCATGCCGCCGGACAGCTGCGACCTACCCCGCTGTTGCTGCAATACGGCCCGCAGGATTACAACTGCCTGCACCAGGACCTGTACGGCGAGCAGGTGTTCCCGTTGCAGGTGGCGATCCTGCTGTCGGCACCGGGCCAGGACTTTACCGGCGGCGAGTTCGTGCTGACCGAACAACGCCCGCGCATGCAATCGCGCCCCCAGGTCATCGATCTGAAACAGGGCGATGCGGTGGTGTTCGCCGTGCATCAGCGGCCCATCAAGGGCGTTCGCGGGTATTATCGGGTGAACATGCGCCATGGCGTCAGCCGCGTGAACGACGGCAGGCGACACACCTTGGGAATCATTTTTCATGATGCGCAATGACGATACCCCGATCACGCTGGACCTGTTCGCCGGCCAGACACCGACAACACCCGGTCAGGTCGAGCGGATCGGCGAGCAGTCGTTCGTGCTGCGTGGCTTTGCCCTGCCCTGGCTCGACCGCTTGCTGCCGGCCCTGGAAGCGATCCTGCAGGCCGCGCCGTTCCGGCAGATGGTCACGCCCGGCGGCTTTACCATGTCAGTGGCCTTGAGCAGTTGTGGCGCCCTGGGCTGGACCACCGACCGCAGCGGCTACCGCTACAGCGCCACTGATCCACAGACCGGCCACCCCTGGCCCGACATGCCAGCGGCGTTTCGCGAACTGGCCCAGGCCGCCGCCCGGCAGGCAGGGTTCGAACATTTCGAGCCGGACTCCTGCCTGATCAACCGCTACGTGCCCGGCGCGCGGATGTCGTTGCATCAAGACAAGAACGAGCGCTCCCTGACCGCCCCCATCGTCTCGATGTCCCTGGGCTTGCCGGCGATGTTCCAGTTCGGCGGGTTCGAACGCAGCGACAGGAGCCTGCGCATCCCCCTGTTCCATGGCGATATCGTGGTCTGGGGTGGCGTGGACCGGTTGCGTTACCACGGCGTATTGCCGCTCAAGGCTGGAGAGCATCCGCGCCTGGGCGCCCAGCGCATCAACCTGACGTTCCGCACCGCCGGATGAAGGTGCGCAATTCAACCGCAAGACCCGGAGTGTCGCCCGATCACAGGCTCGCTACCGTAGGCAAAACGGGCCAATGGACATACCGACCATGAACGACACTTCCAATACCCTCGCCCCTGAACTGGACCCACGCTGGGCCGCCGTGCTCGCCCGGGATCCGCGCGCCGACGGGCAATTTGTCTATGGCGTGAAAACCACCGGCATCTATTGCCACCCCAGCAGCCTGTCGCGCCTGCCCAATCCACGTAACGTAGAATTCTTCGACACGCCGGAACAGGCCCAGGCCGCCGGTTACCGTCCCAGCAAGCGCCTGGCCAGGGACCAGACCCAGATTGCCGCCCAGCAAGCGGCCAGGGTCGCGGCCGCCTGCCGACAGATCGAGCAGGCCGAAGAACTGCCTGGCCTGAACGAACTGGCACACGGCGCAGGCCTGAGCCCCTTTCACTTTCATCGGGTCTTCAAGGCCGTGACCGGCCTGACCCCCAAGGCGTATGCCGCCGCTCACCGTTCACGCAAGGTACGCGAACGCCTGGCCGAGGGCGGCAGTATCACCGAAGCGCTGTACGACGCCGGTTTCAATTCCAACAGCCGCTTTTATGAAGCCGCCGACAAGGTCCTGGGCATGAAGCCCACCGACTACCGCGCCGCCGGGCAGAACACCGACATCCGTTTCGCCGTCGGCCAATGCTCCCTTGGCTCGATCCTGGTGGCGCAAAGTGAACGTGGCGTGTGCGCGATCCTGTTGGGGGACGACCCCGACGCGCTGGTGCGGGATCTGCAGGACAAGTTCCGCCGCGCCAACCTCATCGGTGCCGACCGGGCGTTCGAGCAGTTGGTCGCGCAGGTAGTGGGCTTCGTCGAAGCCCCGGCCCTGGGCCTGGACTTGCCGCTGGACCTGCGCGGTACGGCGTTCCAGGAACGGGTCTGGCAAGCCTTGCGGGACATCCCGGTGGGCAGTACCGCCAGCTACGCCGAGATCGCCCAGCGCATCGGCCACCCCAAGGCCGTACGCGCCGTGGCCCAGGCCTGTGGCGCCAACAGCCTGGCGGTGGCGATCCCTTGCCACCGGGTGGTGCGCAGCGACGGCGACCTGTCGGGCTATCGCTGGGGCGTGGAACGCAAGCGTCAGTTGCTGGCGCTGGAGCGCTCGGCCGGGGACTGAACACCGATGTAGATCGCCACCGAATCGGGGCCGCTATACACCTCGAAATCGGTGGAGAAACGACGCAGCGTCTGCGGATTGTCCGCGAAGTACGCCCAGATCAGCCCCCAGGTCTGGATCACGCAGTCGGGCATGGGTCCCTGGGCGGAAAACACCAGGTAGTCACCGCCCTCGATCGCCACGGCGGGAAAACCGGCACTCGTGGCGTCGACCTGTACGCCGGCCGTCACATCGAAATACCCGGTCGCGTCTGACTCGTAGTTGGAATACACCCCATAGACGAACGACTCCGACAGCCTGGCCGGGATCCTGTCGAACAACCCCTCGTTGAAAAATTGCTGCCACATCGGGCCGATCCGCGCCGTATCGGGTCGTGCCTCATCGGCGTTGCGGGTGTGCACCTGCAAACCGGCCACGGTGAACGGTTCGACGACCTTGAGTTTTACGTCCATGGTTAAGGCTCCCTTTTCGGTGAAGCAGGCATGGTAACCCGCCCTCTCCAAGGATCAAGCGGCCGTCTTCGATTGAAAAACTCGACTGGCCCTGGCCGGGCCGCACCTGCTAAAAGGCTGTTTCCTTCCGCCACCGGAGCCCCGCACATGAACTCATGGCCAGACACGCGCATCCTTGACCTGCTCGGTATCGAGCTGCCCATCATCCAGGGGCCGCTGGCCGGCGTGACCGGACCGGCCATGGTGGTCGCCACCTGCAATGCCGGTGGGCTGGGTTCGATGCCGGCGGCGATGCTGGATGTCGAGCAACTGCGCCAGGCCTTGACCACCATCGGCGAACAGACCGACAAGCCGTTCAACGTGAATTTTTTCTGTCACCAGCCACCGCAGTTCGATGAGCAGCGGGCCGAGGCCTGGAAGCAGCGACTCAAGCCTTACTACGAGGAACTGGGCGCCGATTTCGAGGCGCCGACGCCTGTTTCCAACCGCACGCCGTTCGATGATGCAGCCTGCCGGGTGCTGGAAGAAATGCGGCCCAAGGTGGTCAGCTTCCACTTCGGCCTGCCGGAAAAATCCCTGCTGGACCGGGTAAAGGCCACCGGCGCGAAAATCCTCTCTTCGGCGACCACCGTCGAGGAAGCCATCTGGCTGGAACAGCACGGGTGTGACGCAATCATCGCCATGGGCTACGAGGCCGGCGGCCATCGCGGCATGTTCCTCAGTGACGATCTCAATACCCAGGTCGGGCTGTTCGCCCTGTTGCCCCAGGTGGTGGATGCGGTGAAGGTACCGGTGATCGCAACGGGCGGTATCGGCGATGCCCGGGGGATCGTCGCGGCGTTCGCCCTGGGCGCCTCGGCAGTGCAACTGGGCAGCGCCTACCTGTTCACACCCGAGGCCAAGATCAGCGCCTCCCATCACCGTGCGCTGCGCACGGCCAGGGAAAGCCAGACCGCCGTCACCAACCTGTTCACCGGTCGTCCGGCCCGGGGCATCGTCAACCGGGTCATGCGCGAAGTGGGCCCGATGAGCCCGATGGCACCGGCCTTTCCCCTGGCGGGCGGCGCGTTGATGCCGCTGCGCGCCAAGGATGAAGCAGACTTCAGCAACCTCTGGGCCGGCCAGGCGTTTCCCATGGGGCGCGAGTTGCCAAGCGCCGAACTGACCCGGCGCCTGGCCGAGGAAGCACTAGCGTTGCTCAGTGCCAGGGGCCGGGCCTGAAGCGGCTGGTGGCCGACTGTTCACGAGAGCGGCAGCCCTTGCATCCTCGCTGCCGCTGATCCCGACAAAATGCCGCGTTCCGTTTGCCAGCCGTTCGCTATATATTCCGCTATATAGCGAAATAGCGAACCTGCCCCTACGGAGCCATCTCCATGCACCTGAACCACCTTGCAGCGCTGCTGCTCACCACGCTCTGCACCGTTGCCAACGTCGAGGCGGCCGAGGTGCAGGTGGCGGTGGCGTCCAATTTCACCGCGCCGCTCCAGGTCATCGCCGCCGACTTCGAGAAAGCCACCGGCCATAAGGTGGTCGCGGCCTACGGCGCCACCGGGCAGTTCTACACCCAGATCAAGAACGGCGCACCGTTCGAAGTTTTCCTCGCCGCCGACGACAGCGCCCCGGCCAGGCTCGAAACCGAAGGCGACACGGTCAAGGGCTCGCGCTTCACCTACGCCATCGGAACACTGGCCCTGTGGTCGGCCAAGACCGGCTATGTCGATGACAACGGCCAGGCCCTCAAGGACAACGCTTTCCGGCACCTGTCCATCGCCAACCCAAAAGTCGCGCCCTACGGCCTGGCTGCGACCCAGGTGCTGGACAGGCTGGGGCTGGCCACGCAGGTCAAGGACAAGATCGTCGAAGGCCAGAACATCACCCAGGCCTATCAGTTCGTGTCCACCGGCAACGCCGAGCTCGGCTTCGTGGCCTTGTCCCAGGTCTACAAGGACGGCAAGCTCACCAGCGGTTCGGCATGGATCGTTCCGGCCCGGTTGCATGATCCCATCAAGCAGGACGCGGTCATCCTCGGCAAGGGCCGGGACAACCCTGCCGCCACGGCCTTGATGGACTATCTCAAGGGGCCGCAAGCCGCCGCCATCCTCCAGGCCTACGGTTATCAACGCTAAATGCCACTGGACAATGCCGACTACGCCGCCATCTGGCTGACCCTCCAACTGGCCTCAGTGACCACGGTGATCCTGCTGCTCATCGGCACGCCCATCGCTTTGTGGCTATCGCGTACCCGTTCCTGGCTACGCGGACCGGTGGGAGCCGTGGTGGCCCTGCCGCTGGTGCTGCCCCCCACGGTCATCGGCTTCTATCTATTGCTGGCGATGGGGCCGAATGGCTGGCTTGGCCAGCTCACCCAGGCCCTCGGCCTGGGCACCTTCACCTTCAGCTTCACCGGGCTGGTGATCGGTTCGGTGATCTATTCCATGCCGTTCGTGGTGCAACCGCTACAAAATGCCTTCGCCGCCATCGGCAGCCGTCCGCTGGAGGTCGCCGCCACCCTGCGCGCCGGCCCCTGGGATACCTTCTTCAGCGTCATCCTGCCCCTGGCCCGGCCGGGCTTCATCACCGCCGCCATTCTCGGTTTCGCCCACACTGTAGGCGAATTCGGCGTGGTGCTGATGATCGGCGGCAACATTCCGGAAAAGACCCGGGTGGTGTCAGTGCAGATCTACGACCATGTCGAAGCCTTGGAGTACGCCCAGGCTCACTGGCTGGCGGCGGCGATGCTGGTGTTCTCTTTCGTTGTGCTGCTGGCGCTGTATTCCAGTCGCAGAGCCCGGACCGGCTGGAGCTGATCGATGATTCAAGCGCGTTTTCAGCTCGACCGCGGGGACTTTTCCTTCGATCTGGATGTGCAGTTGCCGGGCCGTGGCGTGACGGCGCTGTACGGTCAGTCCGGTTCCGGCAAGACCACCTGCCTGCGTTGCATCGCAGGGCTGGAGCGGCCGGCACGGGGCTTTATCGAGGTCAATGGCCAGGTCTGGCAAGACACCGATCGCGGCGTGTTCGTGCCGCCCCATCAACGGGCGCTGGGGTATGTGTTCCAGGAGGCCAGCCTGTTCGCCCATCTGTCTGTAAGGGCCAACCTGACGTTCGGCCTCAAGCGGATCGCGCCGGCACAGCGCAAGGTGGGCATGGACCAGGCGACCGAACTGCTGGGCATCGGGCACCTGCTGGATCGGCGCCCGCAGCACTTGTCCGGAGGCGAACGCCAGCGGGTGGGCATCGCCCGGGCCTTGCTGACCAGCCCACGCCTGTTGCTGATGGATGAGCCTCTGGCCTCGCTCGATAGCCGGCGCAAGAACGAGATCCTGCCTTATCTGCAAAGGCTTCATGACGAACTGGACATCCCGCTGCTGTATGTCAGCCATTCCCAGGACGAAGTCGCGCGTCTGGCCGACCATATCGTGTTGCTGGACGCCGGTCGTGCCCTGGCCAGCGGGCCCATCGGCGAAACCCTGGCGCGGCTCGACCTGCCTCTGGCCCTGGGGGATGACGCCGGCGTGGTGATCCAGGGCGAAGTCAGCGGCTACGATGCCGACTATCAACTGCTCAGTCTGACCCTGCCCGACAGCCAGCTGGACGTTCGCGTGGCCCACACGCCGCTGGCCCCGGGCCAGGCGCTGCGCTTCAAGGTTCAGGCCCGGGATGTGAGCCTCAGCCTGGCCAACGATACCCAGACCAGCATCCTCAACCGCCTGCCGGTCACAGTGGTCAGCGAACTGGCCGCCGACAACGCCGCCCATGTGCTCATTCGCCTGGAAGCCGCCGGCACGCCATTGCTGGCGCGCATCACGCGTTACTCTCGCGACCAGTTGCAGCTGCATCCCGGGCAACAACTGTGGGCCCAGATCAAGGCGGTAGCGGTACTGGCCTAGGCCGGGAATTTCAGCGGGGCGGGGGCATCAGAATTCTGGCACGACCGCAACGGGCTGCGGTCAATGACTTCACAGGCCACCGGATTCGCCAAGGATTTCCTTCATGCCCGACACCCTGCCACCCGCTTTGCCGGCCGACCTGCATTATGTCGACGACACCACCACGCCGGGCATCACCCGCCGAAAACTGCGGGGCAAGTTCTGTTATTTCGATCCCCAGGGCCAACGCATCACGGACGCCGCCGAGATCCAGCGTCTCAATGCCCTGGCGGTGCCGCCGGCCTACACCGATGTGTGGATCTGCCCCGACCCGCGCGGCCATCTCCAGGCGACCGGTCGCGATGCTCGCGGGCGCAAGCAGTACCGCTACCATGCCCGCTGGCGCGAAGTGCGCGATGCGGACAAATATTCCCGGATGCTGGAGTTCGGACGCACCCTGCCCCGCCTGCGCAAACGCCTGGAGGCGATCCTGGCGACACCCGGCTTCAGCCGCGACAAGGTCATGGCCACGGTCATTACCCTGCTGGACGTAACGCTGATCCGCGTCGGCAACACCCAGTACGCCCGGGACAACCGTTCCTATGGCCTGACCACCCTGCGCAGCAAGCATGTCGAGGTCAACGGCAGCGCCATCGCCTTCCAGTTCCGAGGCAAAAGCGGCGTCGAACACCAGATCACCGTAAAGGACCGTCGCCTGGCGCGGATCATCAAGCGCTGCCAGGAAATGCCGGGCCAGAACCTGTTCCAGTACCTGGACGAAAACGGCGAGCGCCACTCCATCAGCTCTTCCGATATCAACGCCTGGCTCAAGACCCTCACCGGCGCCGATTTCACCGCCAAGGACTACCGCACCTGGGCCGGCAGCGCGGCGGCGCTGGCCGGGTTGCGGGCGCTGAGCTGGGAAACCGAGACCGAGGCCAAGCGGCACGTCGCCGAGATGGTCAGGCAGGTCGCCCGGCAACTGGGCAACACGCCGACCGTCTGTCGTAAATGCTATATCCACCCTGCCGTGCTGGAAGGTTTCCTGCTCGGCGCCTTGAGGGACTTGCCCAGACCCCGTGCTCGCAAGGGCCTGAGCGAAGAGGAAGCCGCCCTGGCAATGTATCTGCAGCGCGTGCAGCAAGCCGCCAGCGCCTGCTGACCGAAGCGGCCAAGCCCTGGAAAGGCCTTGAGTGGCCCGCTACAAAAAGAGGAACATCCGACAGCCAGCGGACTCCCAATTGTACGGCGCCACGATCCGCCGACACTTCAACGAATGAAGTCGACAGGAGTTTGAGATGTCCGAACACATTGTCCATTTTCATTGCCAGATCGATCAGGGAACCACGGAACGCTTCCGGGACAATTGCCTTGAAGCCATCGAAAAAGGCGCCGACTCGCTGATGCTCAACCTGTCTACCGTCGGCGGCAGCACCAACTTCGGCTTTACCCTCTACACCTTTATCAAGTCCCTGCCCGTGCCGGTGCGCGCCGTGAATGCCGGCAATATCGAATCGATGGGCATCGTCATGTACCTGGCCGCCAGCGACCGCACCACGACGCCTCACTCACGCTTTCTGATCCACCCCATGAACTGGTATTTCGGTCAGAAATCGGTGGACCATTCGCGCCTGCGCGAATACCTGTCCAGCCTGGATAACGACGTGGCGCGGTACGTGGAAATCTACGTCAAGGAAACCGCCGGCGCCGCCACCCAACTGGATATCTTCAAATGCCTGTGCGCCGAGGAGCGAGTCATTCCGGCAGAGAACTCCCTGGCCTTCGGCATTGCGCACCGGGTCGAGCAGGTGATATTCCCCGTGGAGGCCAAGCATTGGAAAGTCAGTGGCGGCGATGACTGAACCGCCGCAGGACATTGATATCTCCAATGTTTATCGCCACGTATATAAAAACAATCAATCCTGTACAACTTCCAAGCGCAACGGCTGTATAACTTTAATAACCGTTCGTCGCCAGCGAAACGTTTTTTTTAAACTTCCTACGGCGCTTTCCTTTCCCAATTATGCGAGGCAGTTACTCGCTTAACCGAAATGAGGAATCTCGAAATGGCTAATAGCGGAAACAAAAACCCAGGTAACTTCGCAAACGACCGTGAGAAAGCATCCGAAGCCGGCAAGAAAGGCGGACATGCTTCGGGCGGCAACTTTGCCAACGACCGGGAAAAAGCCTCTGAAGCCGGTAGGAAAGGTGGCGAACGCAGCCATGGCGGCGGCAGGAAATCGTAACCCGGAAAACCGTTGGGGCGCAGTCCTGCTGCGCCCTGGCGCTTGACTACCGAGGTCAGCATGGGCAACCACGAACGATTCATCGTCAGCTTCATCGCCAACGGCCAACCCGACAGCCGGGTGCTGGAGGGCGATTCCGAAACCCTGAGCGTCGACGAAGCCGAAGCGCTGCTGCGGATTTCTTTCAGCGAACTCAAAAGCGCCGAACTCAGTGATATCCAAGTTCAGAAAAGAACCAGGCCGACCGAAGAAGAACATGGCGTGCCCGGACATTTCAAACAACCCTGAGCAACTTCCGGTTTTCTTAACAATTCCGATATAACTTTATTACTTTCGTCGCTGGTGCGTTCTGGGCACTGTCCCTTCTATTCATAAGTAGCAGGTTCTGCCTGGAATATATTCAGGCAGAACCTACTGCTCAGATTTTGAACGAAAGTCACCGAGGGACCATCCGACACTTCCCCTACGGAATCTAATGGGCATGTTCCCCCGTGGGACCCTCGATCTGCCAAACCTTTCCATTGCGCCAGGCATCCGCGCCGGGGTCTATCGCCGGAGCGACGATGCCCGCCCGGGCGCGCTTTTTCGCCTCGCTGTCCAGGCCCATTCGGCTGTCACGCTCGCGCACGAGCTGCGGATCGATCTGGCCGTCCGCGGTGAAACCCATCATCAATTGCGGCACGCCGTAAGGCAGGTCCTTGCCATGCCAGGTATGCCAGGTCTTGCCGTAGGTACTCACCAGGTTCTGCATCAGGCGGTTCTCCGCTGCCTGAGCAATACCCGGGGCCACCAGTTGCCCGGATTTCACCTCGTGCACATGGCTATGCCACAGCTGTTTTTCACTGGCCGGCAGGCCCTCGAACAAACGCTTGCTGATGATGTACTCCACCCCCATCAGCTTGGCATCGACCGTATTGCCGTCGAAGATGGCGCACTGGAACACCTCTTCGTTCAACGCCGAGCAGTAGTGATGGGCCTCCATCTGCTCGGACATCCGCCCGTTATAGAAATGAAAGCCATCGAGGTAGGTGTTCAGGGCCTGCAGTGGAGGTTTGTCCTGCAGCATGTCCGCCCCCGCCTCCAGTATCGCGGTGGTCGGTGTCTTCGCGGCACCTGGCACATCCACCGGCGAATGGCTGTTGCCACCGGCACAACCAACAAGCCCCACAGCCGCAGCCCACAGCACAGCCCAGGTTCCGTGCGTCATTCGTCCTGACATGTCGTCTCTCCTTTGCATGACTGTTCATGAGAAAGACGCTGGGTGCCGCGGGTTTGATTTTCCTGATTGTGCAACCGACGAATGGTGGCATCTGGCATGGCCGTCCTACACGGGACCAAAGATATGAAACTTCATATATTCGATTATCCATATATACTCGACACGACCTGCCCTCTAGCCTATCGGGACCGCCAGATGAGGGTTCTTCACTATGCCCGAGAAGGCTCGCATCGGTACCTTTCTGATCCGGAGTTCCCATGACCGACCACCTGCCCAACCTCGATACCGCGCTGTCCCGTCCTATCCCCGGCGCCAGCGATGGCCCTCACAAGCCTCGTATCCTCCTGCTCTACGGCTCCACCCGTCCCCGCTCGTTCAGCCGTCTGCTGGTGCAGGAAGCGGCACGCCTGCTGGAGCATTTCGGCGCCGAAACACGCATTTTCAATCCCTCGGGGCTGCCGTTGCCCGATGACGCTCCCACCAGCCATCCCAAGGTTCAGGAACTGCTGGAGCTGATGACCTGGTCCGAAGGCCAGGTGTGGTGCTCCCCGGAGCGGCATGGTTCGATGTCGGCGGTGTTCAAGGCGCAGATCGACTGGGTGCCCCTGGCCATGGGCGCCGTGCGTCCGACCCAGGGCAAGACGCTGGCGGTAATGCAAGTGTCCGGTGGCTCGCAGTCGTTCAATACGGTCAACCAGCTACGAGTGCTGGGACGCTGGATGCGCATGTTCACCATCCCCAACCAGTCATCGGTGCCCAAGGCATTCCTGGAGTTCGACGAACAGGACCGCATGAAGCCCTCGGCCCTGTATGACCGGGTGGTGGACGTGATGGAGGAACTGGTGAGATTCACCGTGCTGCTGCGTGATCGCCCGGACCTGGTGGACCGTTACTCCGAACGCAAGGAGTCGGCACAGGCGCTGTCGCAGCGGGTCAATCAGCGCTCGCTGTAGCTGCGTTTCACCGCCTCGATCCAGGCCGGGTCCAGGCGTGACTGTTCGGTGTCCAGGCCCAGCGCCTGCATCTGCGCCAGATGCTCGTCGGCCTCCCGGGTCAGTGAGTCCTGGGCGCTGGAGTTGGCGTCCAGCCGATGCATCTGGGTCAGCCCCAGGTGATAGAACCGCAGCAGTTTCATGGCCGCCGGGTCCCGGGCCTGCACACCGGCCGTCACCTGGTGCATCACGTTGGTGACGCTCATCAGGCTGCGCTTGAGCTGCCAGCCATACACCGCGGCGGCCATCCACGGCTGCGACCAGAAATACAGGCGCATCAGCGCCGCCATCGCCAGCACGGCGGCAATCACCCCTGCGAGATTGAAGCGAAAATTATCCCCCCCGGGGGTACCTAACAGCATCACGGCCAGGCTGGACAGCAACATCGCCAGCGCCAGGAACGTCACGGCGACGATGAGGGTGCTGCGGCGGGTCTGCTTTCGGTAAAGCCCCGCATCCCACGGTTTGATCTCGAACATCGCGGCGCAATTTCCTTGTACGGCATCAAAAGAGTCCCGCATTATCGCCTGCCCGGTCGATTTAGCTATGCTGGGGCTCATTTTGCAGTGCAACGGACCCGAAGGATCCGGATCGAAGTCCATGGCGATAGCGCAAGGATCGTGCGATCTTCTTGCGTGGACGTTTTTTACAAGATGCCGTCGTTGTGTGCATGGCATCGTTTTCAAGGAAAGCTGAATGACTCAAAGACATGTAATCAATGCCTCGGTAAGCCCCAAGGGCAGCCTGGAGACCTTGTCCCAGCGCGAAGTCCAGCAACTGAGCGAAGCCGGTTCCGGCAGTATCTATACCCTCTTCCGCCAGTGCGCCCTGGCCATCCTCAATACCGGCGCCCATGTCGATAACGCCAAGACCATCCTGGAAGCCTACAAGGACTTCGAGATCCGCATTCACCAGCAGGACCGGGGCGTGCGCCTGGAACTGCTGAACGCCCCGGCCGACGCCTTCGTCGACGGCGAAATGATCGCCAGCACCCGGGAAATGCTGTTCAGCGCCCTGCGCGACATCGTCTACACCGAGAACGAACTGGACAGCCAGCGCATCGACCTGAGCACCTCCCAGGGCATCAGCGACTACGTGTTCCACCTGCTGCGCAACGCGCGCACCCTGCGTCCCGGCGTCGAGCCGAAAATCGTCGTGTGCTGGGGCGGTCACTCGATCAACACCGAGGAATACAAATACACCAAGAAGGTCGGCCACGAGCTGGGCCTGCGCAGCCTGGACATCTGCACCGGCTGCGGCCCGGGTGTGATGAAGGGTCCGATGAAGGGCGCCACCATCGCCCATGCCAAGCAGCGCATCCACGGCGGCCGCTACCTGGGCCTGACGGAGCCGGGCATCATCGCCGCCGAGGCGCCGAACCCGATCGTCAATGAGCTGGTGATCCTGCCGGACATCGAGAAACGCCTGGAAGCCTTCGTACGTGTGGGCCACGGCATCATCATCTTCCCGGGCGGCGCCGGTACCGCGGAAGAGTTCCTGTACCTGCTGGGCATCCTGATGCATCCGGCCAACCAGGACCTGCCCTTCCCGGTAGTCCTCACCGGACCGAAAAGCGCCGCGCCCTACCTGGACCAACTGCATGCATTCGTCGGCGCGACCCTGGGCGAAGCGGCGCAGAAACACTACCAGATCATCATCGACGACCCGGCCGAAGTGGCCCGGCAGATGACCCAGGGCCTCAAGGCCGTGAAGCAGTTCCGTCGCGAGCGCAACGACGCCTTTCATTTCAACTGGCTGCTGAAGATCGACGAAGGCTTCCAGCGCCCCTTCGATCCGACCCACGCCAACATGGCCAGCCTGGGCCTGCGCCGCGACCTGCCTGCGCATGAACTGGCCGCCAACCTACGCCGCGCGTTTTCGGGAATCGTGGCCGGCAACGTCAAGGACAAGGGCATTCGCCTGATCGAAGAACACGGGCCCTACGAAATCCACGGCGACGCCGCCATCATGGAACCCCTCGACCGCCTGCTCAAGGCATTCGTCGCCCAGCATCGGATGAAGCTGCCAGGCGGAGCGCAATACGTGCCCTGCTACCGCGTGGTGACCTGAGTTCTCTGAGGACCACAGATCCAATGTGGGAGCGAGCCGGCTCGCGAAGGCGTCGGTACATTCGGCATCGATGCAGGCTGAACCACCGCCATCGCGAGCAAGCTCGCTCCCACAGAAGTGCTGCTGCGGTCACAGAATCGAAGGCAGTCGCATCAGGCCGGCCTCATCCACCTCAATGCCTAGCCCGAGGTAATCCTTGATCTGCGGATGAAGGGTGACCACGGGGTGCGTGTGCGTTGCCGTCACCACCATCACATCAGCCCCGGCGGCGTCGCCTGCCCGGATACCGGCTTCGGCGTCTTCGAACACCAGGCACTCCCGAGGCGTCACCTGCAGGCGTTCGGCCGCCAGGCGATAGCAGGCAGGGTTGGGCTTGCCATCGCTCACGTCCTCGGCGGTGACCATCACGTCAGGACGCGGGATGCCAGCCGCCGCCATTCGGCGCAAGGCCAGGGCCATGGGCGCCGAGGTGACGATGGCCCACCGATCTGGCGGCAGGCTCTGAAGGAACGCCGTCGCGCCGGGCACTTGCACCACCCCTTCCACATCGTCGATTTCTTCCCGGGTAATCTGCTCGGCCTCGGCCTCGGCATCCACGCCCGGTAAATGCTGGCGGGCAATGGTATCGACCGCGCGCACGCCATGGATGGTGGGCAGGAACGTGGTCACGTCCACGCCATGGCGCATGGCCCAGCGCGTCCAGATCCGCTCGGCGGCGGCGATGGAATTGAGCAGTGTGCCATCCATGTCGAACAGGAAGGCGCGGTAGGCAACGCGGGAGGGAAGACTGGCAGGCATCGAATCCTCGGTGTCGAGTGTCGGGTACGGGTAACGGCCACTGTAACATCGCCAGGCACCGAACCCTTGTGGGATCCGGTGGCGGGTTGATTACACCAACCGCTCAATCGGCTGATGCAGCCAGACCAGCTTGTAATACAGCGTCTGCAACAACAGCATGCTCAGGTAAGCCACGGGAAACGCCATCCACACCCCTTGCAGGCCGAAGTATGCGTCCAGCAGATAAGCCGCCGGCACCTGCACACCCACGATGCAGAAGATGGAAATCGTCACCGGCAGCAGCACCGTGCCGCCGGCGCGCATGATGCCGCCGACGATCGCCTGGAAGCCGAACACCAGCAGGCTCCAAAGCATGATATGCAACAGGTGTTCGGCCTGGACCCGCGCCGTCGGGTCGGTGATGAACAGCCCCAGCAGCCAGTGAGACAGCAGGTAGCCAAGCAGCACCAGTCCCCCGGTCAGCCAGAGGTTGATGATCAGACCCGTGCGCAGGATCGGCCCCAGGCGCTCCAGGCGTCCGGCGCCAATGGCCTGGGCACCGAGGATCGAAGCCGTGATGGCAATCGACAATGCCGGAAACTGCACGTAATTGACGATCTGCGTCACCGCGCCATAAGCCGCCGTGGCCTCGGACCCGTGGCGATTGACCAGCGCCAGGATCACCAGCTCGGACAACGAGATCACCACCATCTGTAACCCGGTGGGCAAGCCGATGCGCAACACCTTGGCGAGGATGGCCCTGTCCAGGCGCATCGCCGCGAACAGGGCCCGGTCGGGTGCCAGGACGTTCTGCCGACGGGTCAGGCGCCAGGCCAGCATTGCCATGGCCGCCGTCGTGCCCACCAGGCCCGCCATGGCCGCGCTCTGGATTCCCATCTGCGGCAGCCCCAGCCACCCGCGGATCAGCGCAGGTGTCAGCACCAGGCCGACACCCGTGGATACCAGCAGGGCCAACAGGGGCGACAGCGTATCGCTCACCCCGCGCAACAGCTGGGTGAACAGCACGAACACCAGCAGTATCGGCAGGATCCACATCATGACCCGGGCATAGGACACGGCATCGTCCAGCACATCCGCCGGTGTCCCCAGGCCGTGCAAGGCATCGCGGGCGAAGACGCTGCCAAGCACCGCCGCCACCAGCCCGATGATCGCCCCCAGCAGCAACGTCGCGCCGGCGATCGCCTTCACCTTGCCGGTTTCCTGGGCGCCATAGGCCTGCCCGATCAACACCCCGGCGCCCGCCCCCAGGCCGATCACCAGCGCGATGAAGAAAAACAGCACGGGGAACATGCCCGACACCGCCGCCAATGCCTGGGTCCCGAGCATCTGGCCGATGTAGATGCTGTTGAACGTACCGGACATCGATTGCAGGAAATTGGAGAGGACCATCGGGGTCAGGAACAGCAGGTAGGTTTTCCAGAGTGGCTGGGCAGGCATGGGGGCTCGTAATGGCAGGTTCAAAAATTCCGTGCCGGTAATTTAGCTCAATCCCTGACCGTGGCGAGGGGATTCATCCCCGCTGGGTCGCGAAGCGCCCCCCTGCAAACTGCCTGACGCACTTGAGGGCAGCTTTGCCCCCAACGGGGATGAATCCCCTTGCCAGCGGTTTCGCTCACCTCGGTGGTCACCTTCGTCAGTCCGATTCGACATTTCGCAGACTGGGTCTAATCTGAAGTAGCACAGTGCCACACCTTTGGCAGGCTGCCGACTGCGGAACCGGACGACCGGTCTTCAAGTTGGATCCGAGTTCGCAGATAACCAGTTAGTCGCCAACATCCTGCAAGCAATATTGTTCAAGGACCGAACCATGACGTCGTACCCACACGGTCATTCCTCTGTTCCAACCCAGCCTCGTATCCTCTGGAGCCCCGTGCTCGTGGCCATCGCCGCAGTCGCCGGCGTGCTGCTGATCAACGGTGCGGGCGCACAGAATATTGGCTTGAGCGCGGTCCTCCTGGTCCTCGGTATCGGTGCCGGGGTGTGGAGCGCGCGAGCCCTGGGTCGTCAGCTCGCCCCCGTCATCGCTGCCGACGCGTCCCGACGCGAACTGCAGGCGGCCCAACACGATGCCCATGCGTCCAGCGCGCAGCTCAACGAAGTCATCCTCGGTGCCATGCCTATCTGGGCCAGGCAAGTGGAAAGCTCCCGGCAGCAGACCGAAACCGCGATCGTTTCGCTGACCAGCCGCTTCACCGGCATCTCGTCACGCCTGGAAGAAACCGTGCACGCCTCGCAACTGGCGGCCGGTGAGCTGGCCGGCAACGGCAGTGGCGGCGCCGTCCAGGTACTGGCCCAGAGCGAAGGCGAACTGGTCCAGGTCATCAACTCCTTGAAGGCTACCCAGGCCAGCCGCGACGAAACCCTGGCCCAGGTGCGCAACCTCACTGCCTACACCGGCGAACTGCGGACCATGGCCGCCGATGTTGCCGCGATCGCCGCTCAGACCAACCTGCTGGCACTCAACGCCGCCATCGAAGCCGCCCGTGCCGGGGAAGCCGGTCGCGGATTCGCGGTGGTGGCCGATGCCGTGCGCAGCCTGTCGAGCAAGTCCAGCGAGACCGGCCAGCAAATGTCGGCCAAAGTCGACATCATCAATACCGCCATCACCCAGTTGGTCCAGGCCGCGTCCAGCGGTGCGGACCAGGACAGCCAGTCGGTGTCCATTTCCGAGGACAGCATCCAGCGCGTGCTCGAACGCTTCAAGAGCGTGACCGGACGACTCGCCGAATCGGCCGACCTGCTGCAGCAGGAAAGCTTCGGTATCCGCGACGAGCTCACCGAAGTGCTGGTCAGCCTGCAATTCCAGGATCGGGTCAGCCAGATCCTCAGCCACGTGCGCGACAACATCGAGGACCTGCATGTGCACATCCAGCAGGCCACCCAGTCGCCCGACCAGGCTGTCCCCATCGATGCCCGCCAATGGCTGGCCCGCATGGAAACCACCTACGCCACCGACGAGCAGCGCCGAAATCACCACGGCGACGCCGGCGCGCAGCAGACTTCACAGGAAATAACCTTCTTTTAGGAGAGCCGTTCATGGCTAAAAGTGTATTGGTTGTCGACGACTCCGCGAGCGTTCGGCAGGTTGTCGGCATCGCGTTGAAAAGTGCCGGCTACGACGTGATCGAGGCCAGCGATGGCAAGGATGCGCTGGGCAAGCTCAACGGCCAGAAAGTGCACCTGATCATCAGCGACGTGAACATGCCGAACATGGATGGCATCACCTTCGTCAAGGAGGTCAAGAAACTGGCCAGCTACAAATTCACGCCGATCATCATGCTGACCACCGAATCCCAGGAAGCGAAGAAGCAGGAAGGCCAGGCGGCAGGCGCCAAGGCCTGGGTGGTCAAGCCGTTCCAGCCGGCGCAGATGCTGGCGGCGGTGTCCAAGCTGATTCTTCCCTGATTGCCGGAGGTTGTGATGCCGTTGCTGTTCGAAACCGAGGATGACACCACCCAGGTACGCATCGACGGCGAGCTGACGATCTACACCGCCGCCGAGCTGGCCGCGCAGTTGCTGCCCAGCCTGGGCAATACGCCGCGCATGGCCCTGGACCTGTCGCAGATCACCGAGATGGACGGTGCCGGCCTGCAACTGTTGCTGATGGCGCTGCGCGAAGCACCGAAGGCCGGCACCGAACTGACCCTGACCGGTCGCAGCAAAGCCGTCACCGAAACACTCGAGCTGTGCAACCTGCAGGCCTAGGGTTTGTACGAAAAGTCGCGAAGGCAATTTTTCATACAAAGCCTGAGCCCCGCATCACCGGCCCGACACGACAAAGGAAATGAGCGTGAGCATCAATCTCGACCAGGCACAACAGACGTTCATCGTCGAGGCACGGGAACAGTTGCAGGCAATGGAGGAATCCCTGCTGCAACTGGAAAACGACCCGGGCGACGATGACGCCATCGGTGCCATCTTCCGCGCGGCTCATACCATAAAGGGTTCGGCCGGGCTGTTCGGCCTGGAGCCGATCGTCAGCTTCACCCACATTGTCGAAGACGTGCTCGATCGCCTGCGCAACGGCAGCGTCGAGGTGGATACCGGCCTGATCGCCGTGCTGCTCAAGTCCAGCGACCACATGCTGGAACTGATCAACGTGGTGGCCAACCAGGGCGGCACCCTGGCGCCGCAGGCCCTGAAGCGGGAAATGGAACTGTGCCAGGTCCTCCAGGAATACCAGGCGCCCGTGCCCGCCGATACGTCCCGGCCAGAAGCGCGAACCGCAACGGACGAACCCTCGGAAACCAGGCTGTGGCACATTTCCCTGCGCTTCGGCCAGGACGTGTTCCGCAATGGCATGGACCCGCTGTCGTTCCTGCGCTACTTGCAGACCCTGGGCGAGATCGTCCACATCGACACCCTGACGGACACCCTGCCGGCGGCCGACAGCTGGGACGCCGAATCCTGCTACCTGGGGTTCGACATCGAATTCCGCTCGGCCGCCAGCCACGGGGCGATCAATGAAGTCTTCGATTTCGTCCGGGAAGACTGCCTGATCGAGATCGTTGCCCTTGACGATGACCAGCGCCCCGACACCCAGGCGCCCACGAACACCGACCTGGTGGCGAGCACTCCCGCGCAGGGCGCCGAGTCCACCGGACTGGTCGCCAGTGGCGATTTGCTGCCCGACCAGCGCAAGACGCCACGCGTGCCCACCCAGGCGGTTGCCGAGCGACAAACCGTCGCCAGCGACAGCAAGGCCCGGGACGGCACCTATGTACGCGTCAACGCCGACAAGCTCGACGAGTTGATCAACCTGGTGGGCGAGCTGGTCATCGCCAGCGCCGGGGCCAGCCTGCTGGCCCGCACCTGCCACAACGATTCGTTGCAGGAATCGACGTCCACGGTGTCCGGGCTGGTGGAGGAGATCCTCGACGGCGCCCTGCGCCTGCGCATGATTCCCATCGGTGAAACCTTCAACCGGTTCCGTCGGGTGGTGCGTGATGTCAGCCAGGAGCTGGGCAAGGACATCGACCTGATCATCAGCGGCGCGGAAACCGAGCTGGACAAGACCGTGGTGGAGAAAATCGGCGACCCGCTCATGCACCTGCTGCGCAACGCCATGGACCACGGCATCGAAACTGCCGAAGCGCGGCTGGCCGCCGGCAAGCCGGCCAAGGGGCATCTGCACCTCAATGCCTATCACGATTCGGGCAGCATCGTCCTGGAAATCGCCGACGACGGCGCCGGCCTGAATCGCGACCGGATCCTGGAAAAAGCCCAGGAACGCGGCCTGGTCGCTCCCGGCGCGAGCCCGACCGACCAGGAGATCTACAACCTGATCTTCGAGCCCGGCTTTTCCACGGCCCAGTCCGTCACCAACCTGTCGGGACGTGGCGTGGGCATGGACGTGGTCAAGCGCAACATCACCTTGCTGCGCGGTACGGTGGACCTGGACAGCCAGCCGGGCCATGGCACCGTGGTGCGTATCCGCCTGCCGCTGACCCTGGCGATCATCAATGGCTTCCTGGTGGGCATCGGCCAGTCCACCTATGTCATTCCCCTGGACATGGTCCAGGAATGCATCGAGTTGAGCGAAGAAGACGGTGTCGCCAGCCGCGAACAGGGCTACCTGGACCTGCGTGGCGAAGTGCTGCCGCTGGTGTACCTGCGCGATCACTTCAACCATGAAGGCCCGGCCGCGCGCCGGCAGAACGTGGTGGTGGTGCGTTACGCCGACCTCAAGGCCGGGCTGGTGGTGGATGACCTGCTGGGGGAATTCCAGACCGTGATCAAGCCCCTGGGCAAGCTGTTCGGCGCACTGCGCGGCATCAGCGGCTCGACCATCCTGGGCAGCGGCGCCGTGGCATTGATCGTCGACGTCCCGGCATTGCTCACCCAGATCGCCCAGATAGAAAACCGCTACACCCCCACACAATTATCACAAGCCAACGCTCGCTGACGCTTTAGCAACTCCATGGAGAGGTACTTCCCAATGAAATGGTTCTACGATCTTAGAATCGCCACCAAACTGATCACTTCATTTCTCGTGGTGTTGGCCCTCACTGCCATCATGGGAGTGTTCTCGATCATCCAGCTGGGCCAGGTAAACGGCACCACCATCGAGATCCGCGAGAACTGGATGCCATCCATGCGGGCAGCCTCGGGCATGCGCTTCTTCGCGGCCAGCTATCGCCTCAAGGAAAACCGGCACATCGCGGCCGACTCCGAACAGGAGCGAACCACCCTGGAGCAGGAAGCGGAAGAAGCCAGGAAGGCCTTTGAAACGCGCCTGGCGACCTATGAAAAACTGCTCTCCAGTGCCGAGGATCGCCAACTGCTCGATGCAACCCGCACAGACTGGGTCGCTTACCTGGCGGTGAGCAAAGACCTGTTCGCGCTGTCCCGGCAGAACCTGACCCAGGAAGCCCAGGCGCTGCTCAAGGGCGAGTCCAAGCGTCACTTCGACCTGGTCACCGCCGACCTGCAGAAAATGGTTGAATTCAACGACGCCGGCGCCGGCGCGGCCAGTGAACATGGCACCGCGCTGTTCGAAAAATCCCGCCTGTCCATCATTGCCGTACTCATCGCCGCCCTGCTGGTGGGCCTGGGCCTGGCGCTGTTCATTTCCCGGGTGATCTCCCGTCCGTTGAAGCAGGCCGCGCTGGTGGCCGAGCAACTGGCCGAAGGCAACCTGAACGCGAAGATCGAAGGGGGTTCGAAGGACGAAACCGGCATGGTGCTCAATGCCATGCAGAACATGGTGGGCAAGCTCTCGCACATCATCGGCGAGGTACGTAACGCAGCGGACAACCTGGCCAGCGCGTCGGAAGAAGTCAGCGCCACCGCGCAATCCATGAGCCAGGCTACCAGCGAACAGGCGGCCAGCGTCGAGGAAACCAGCGCCTCCATCGAACAGATGAGCGCCAGCATCAACCAGAACACCGAGAACGCCAAGGTCACCGACGGCATGGCCAGCAAAGCCGCCAAGGAAGCCACCGACGGCGGCGAGTCGGTGCAGCAGACCGTAGTGGCGATGAAGAAAATCGCCCAGCGCATCAGCATCATCGATGACATCGCCTACCAGACCAACCTGCTGGCCCTCAACGCCGCCATCGAAGCCGCCCGCGCCGGCGAGCATGGCAAGGGCTTCGCCGTCGTCGCCGCCGAAGTGCGCAAACTGGCCGAGCGCAGCCAGATCGCCGCCCAGGAAATCGGCGAGCTGTCCTCCAGCAGCGTCGACATGGCCGAGAAGGCGGGCAACCTGCTCAACGAGATGGTGCCGTCGATCAACAAGACATCGGACCTGGTGCAGGAAATCAGCGCCGCCTCCGAAGAACAGGCCGCCGGCGTGGCGCAGATCAACACCGCCATGACCCAGCTCAACCAGGTGACCCAGCAGAACGCGTCCAGCAGCGAAGAGCTGGCCGCCACTGCCGAAGAAATGAGCAGCCAGGCCGAACAACTGCAACAGGCCATGAGTTTCTTCACCCTGGACACGCCGGCCAAGTCGGCCGTCCTGCCGGTGAAGGTGGACAACACCCCGAGTCCGTCCAGCCGCAAGCCGGCCCGGGCCACGGTGACCGTGTTGCCCAAGTCGTTCGCCTACAACATGGCCAGCGCACCGGACGAATCCGAATTCACTCGGTTCTGACGGCCGTCATCACTGGCTCGCTAAAGGAGAAAAAGGCATGGGCGCCATCGCGACCACTCGTCAAACCGCAATGGCGGTCGAGGAAGAAGCGCAATACCTGACATTCATGTTGGGCACGGAGATGTTCGCCATCGGCATCCTGTGCATCAAGGAAATCATCGAGTACGGCAACCTGACCGTGGTGCCGATGATGCCGTCGTTCGTACGCGGGGTGATCAACCTGCGCGGCGCGGTGGTGCCGGTGGTGGATCTGTCGGCCCGTTTCGGCCGGCAGAACTCGTCGATTACCCGGCGTTCCTGCGTGGTGATCATCGAGGCCAACAGTGCCGACGGCCAGGCCCAGGACATCGGCCTGCTGGTGGACACCGTGTCGGCGGTGCTGGAAATCCCGGCCTCGCAGATCGAACCGCCGCCGAGTTTCGGCGCGAAGATCCGCGCCGATTTCATCAGCGGCATGGCCAAGGTCGACGGCAAGTTCGTCATCGTGCTGGAAGTGGACCGGGTGCTGTCTATCGACGAGATGTCCCAGATCGCCCAGGCTGGCCCCACATTGGAGTCCGAAGGACAGTGAACACTCAGACCTGCACGGAACGCACGGCGAACGGGCTGGCGCTCAGCGACCGGGAATTCGGCCAGTTCCAATCCTGGCTGTACCAGGCCGCCGGCATCAACCTGTCGCCGGCCAAGAAAGCCCTGGTGGCCGGGCGCTTGTTCAAGCGTCTCAAGCACTATGAGCTGGACAGCTATGGCGATTACTTCAAGCTGATCATGAACGGCCAGCGCCGCGATGAACTGCAGGTGGCGCTGGACCTGCTCACCACCAATGAAACCTATTTCTTCCGCGAGCCCAAGCATTTCGATTTCCTGCGCCAGCATGTATTGCCCCATGCAACGCCAGGGAAGACCTTTCGCCTGTGGAGCGCGGCCAGTTCGTCGGGGGAAGAACCCTACAGCCTGGCCATGACCCTGGCCGAGGGGCTGGGCACCACGCCGTGGGAGGTGATCGGTTCGGACATCAGCAGCCAGGTCCTGGCCAAGGCGCGCTCCGGGCACTACCCGATGGAACGGGCCCGCACCCTGCCCCAGCCCTTGCTGGTGAAATACTGCCTCAAGGGCACCGGCAGCCAACAGGGCACGTTCCTGATCGACCGGTCGCTGCGCAGCCGGGTCAACTTCATCCAGGTCAACCTCAACGACACCTTGCCGGAGCTGGGGGAGTTCGATGTGATCTTCCTGCGCAACGTGATGATCTATTTCGACCAGCCCACCAAAAGCAAAGTGGTCGCCCGATTGATCCCCCGGCTCAAGCCCGGCGGGTATTTCATCGTGAGCCATTCGGAAAGCCTCAATGGCGTCTGCGATGCGTTGAAGCTGGTGGCTCCCTCGATCTATCGCAAGCCATGAACGCCGCAACCAAGCAAGTGGCCGAAGTGTACCTGGGGCCGGGGGAATTCCGTTTCGCCACCTGCCCGACCCGCCTGCGCACGATCCTGGGTTCCTGTGTGGCGGTCACGCTGTGGCATCCCGAGCGCAGGATCGGCGGCATGTGCCACTTCATGCTGCCCAGCCGCGTACGCTGCTCCACCGCCCTCAACGGCATGTACGCCGACGAAGCCATCGAACTGTTCGTGCGCCAGGCCCGGGCCCACCGCACCGAGCCCGAGGATTACCAGCTCAAGCTGTTCGGCGGCGGCGAGATGTTTCCCGAGTTGCAACGCCATGTGCCGTTCGGCGATGTGGCGCGGCAGAACGTCAACGCGGCGCTGGAAATAGCCTCTCTTTATCGCCTGGACCTGATCGCCCAGGACATGGGCAGCACCGGCTACCGCAGCATCATTTTCGACCTTTGCAGCGGCGATGTGTGGGTCAGACACCAACCGATAAGGACCCGGCATTAACCATGTCAAAAAAGATCAATGTTCTGCTGGTGGACGACTCCGCCGTGGTGCGCCAGGTGATGCTGGCGATTCTCAGCGAGACACCGGATATCCATGTGATGGGCGCTGCGTCCGATCCGATTTTCGCCATGGACAAACTGGCCCGCGAGTGGCCCGACGTGATCGTGCTGGACGTGGAAATGCCACGCATGGATGGCATCACCTTCCTCAAGAAAATCATGAGCGAGCGCCCCACGCCGGTGGTGATCTGCTCGTCCCTGACGCCAACGGGCGCGGAAACCACCGCACAGGCCATGGCGGCCGGCGCGGTGGAAATCATCACCAAGCCCACCAGTGGCCTGAAGAACTTCCTGCTGGAGTCGGCGTCGGAACTGGTGACGGCGATCCGGGCCGCCGCCCAGGTCAATGTGCGCAACCTGGGCCGGCGCCCTGCCCCGGCCCCGTTGGTGCCGGCCGCCAAGCTCAGCGCCGACGCCATGCTGCCCGCCGCCAACGGCCATGCCATGGCGCAGACCACCGAACGCATCGTCGCCCTGGGTACTTCCACTGGCGGCACCCAGGCCCTGGAAGCGGTGCTGACCGCCTTGCCGCGGGTATGCCCCGGTATCGTCATCGTCCAGCACATGCCGGAAAAATTCACCGCCTCGTTCGCCGCCCGGCTCAACAGCCTGTGCCAGATCGAAGTGCGCGAAGCCCGCAACAACGACCGCATCCACCCCGGCCTGGCCCTGATCGCCCCCGGCGGCAAGCACATGATGGTGACCCGCAGCGGGGCGTTCTATCACGTGCAGGTGGTGGACGGCCCGCTGGTCAACCGCCACCGTCCTTCGGTGGATGTGCTGTTCCGCTCGGTGGCCAAGTTCGCCGGCCGCAACGCCACCGGCATCATCATGACCGGCATGGGCGACGACGGCGCCCGCGGCCTCAAGGAAATGCTCGACGCCGGCAGCGCCACCGTGGCCCAGGACGAAGCCAGCTGCGTGGTCTTCGGCATGCCCAAGGAAGCCATCAAGCTCAACGCGGCGCAACGGGTCATGGGCTTGCAGGAAATCGCCCAGGTGATCCTACACCGGTGAAATCGTCGCAAGAGCGCCGATCAGAAGCGTCAGCGCGAGAAAACCACCGAGAAAAATCGCCATCTTTGTCATGAGTTGTTCCTGAACGAGAATGCTGCGTTCAAACAGGCCACCCGCCCCTTGTGGGAGCGAGCCTGCTCGCGATGGTGTGTCAGGCAACGCTGTACTGTCGGCCAGTGTGCCATCGAAAGCAGGCTCGCTCCCAACGGGGGGGTGATTTCAGGTTTCTGTCGCCATTGACCCGCTGTGTAGTTTGGCCAGGGGTACGAGCTCATTACAGACGCACCTGCCGGCGAAAAATGCGGATCAGCGATATACCAACGTATATTTTCCCGTCCCTAGTCATTCTGGCCCCGCCCGGGGGCTCCGATTAATCTTGCCGGGCGTTCAGCGCAGTCCCTCCAGGTCCTCCAGCTTGCTCATCAGAGAGGTGGTCTATGCGCCCTTCAATCCCAACCCCCGCATGGCTTGCTTTCAAGTACAACCAACAGGTTTGCTGGTGGGCCGATCTCGCCCTGCTGGGCCTGTTGATAGCGCTGGCCGTGTTCATCGCCTATGGCCTCGAACAAATGGACCAGCCCCTGGGGGCTCTCGATGCGTCGCCGCTGTCGCTGGACCTGGCCCATCTGCCGGGATACACACTGCGCACCACCTTGCGCATGTTCATCGCGCTGCTGGCGTCTTTTGTCTTTTCGCTGGTGATCGCCAGCCTGGCCGCGAAAAGTCGCAAGGCGGCCCTGGTGATACTGCCTGCCCTGGACATCCTGCAATCCGTGCCGGTACTGGGTTTTCTCACCTTCACCGTGGTCTTCTTCATGGGCGTCTTTCCCGGCAAACAGTCCGGCGTGGAATGCGCGGCCATCTTCGCCATCTTCACCAGCCAGGTCTGGAACATGACCTTCAGCGTCTATCAATCGCTCAGGACCATGCCCCACGACCTCTACGAAGTGAGCCGGCAATTCGGCTTTTCGCCCTGGCAACGTTTCATCCGGCTGGAGTTGCCATTCGCCACGCCGGGCCTGGTGTGGAACATGATGATGTCGATGTCCGGCGGCTGGTTCTTCGTGGTGGCATGCGAGGCGATAACCGTCGGCGATACGACCGTGAGCCTGCCGGGCATCGGTTCCTGGCTGGCACTGGCCATCGAACAGAAGAACGTCGCTGCGACCGTGTGGGCAGTGCTGGCCATGGTCGCCGTGATCATGCTGTACGACCTGCTGTTCTTCCGGCCCGTGGTGGCCTGGGCGGACAAGTTCCGCTTCGAACAGACCGCCGCCCAGAAACGCCCCCGGTCGAGAATCTACGACCTGTTGCGCTCGACCCGCCTGGTGCCGTTGACGTTGACCGCGCTGGGCAGCATCAAGGCCGCGTTGTACCTGCCCAGGCTGCCCAGGCTCCCCCCGTTTCGCTTCAAGGCCAGCGAGGGTTTCAATCGTGTCGCCGACCGGGCCTGGATCGCCCTGGTGGCCCTGGCCTGTCTGGCCGGCCTGCTGCAATTGGCAGGTTTCATCGCCAGCACCTTGGGCCAGGAAGATGTCATCGAGGCCTTCGGCCTGGGGCTGGTCACCCTGCTGCGGGTCGCGGTGCTCATCGTCCTCGCCAGCCTGGTCTGGGTGCCCATCGGCGTCTGGATCGGCCTGCACCCGCGCTGGGCCGAACGCCTGCAGCCCGTCGCGCAGTTGCTGGCGGCCTTTCCGGCCAACGTGCTGTTTCCCTTTGCCGTGATCGCCATCTTCACCCTGAAGCTCGACCCGGATATCTGGCTGTCGCCGCTGATGGTGCTGGGCACCCAGTGGTACATCCTGTTCAACGTGATCGCAGGTGCCAGCGCGCTGCCCAACGATCTGCGCGAAGCGGCGCGCAACTTCCGGGTGGGCGTCTGGCAGTGGTGGCGCGTGGTCGCACTGCCCGGGATCTTTCCGTATTACGTCACTGGCGCCCTCACTGCCGCCGGCGGTTCCTGGAACGCCAGCATCGTCGCCGAGGCCGTGTCCTGGGGCGACGAGCATCTCTACGCCCGCGGGCTGGGCGCTTTCATTGCCCAGGCCACGACCGCAGGGGACCTGCCACGGGTGGCCCTGGGAGTGACGGTCATGTCGGTTTTCGTCGTGGGTTTCAACCGCCTGCTGTGGCGCCCGTTGTACGGGTTCGCCGAGCGTCGGCTTCGAATTGATTGAGGGAGGTGAGCCAATGCAAGCACTCATGGACAAACGCTGCCTGGTGGATGTGCAACAGCTTCGGCATGTCTACGGTACCGCTGGCGGTGCCGAGCGACTGGTACTGGACGACGTCTGCATGCGCTTGAACGATGGCGAGATCGTCGGCCTGCTGGGGCGTTCGGGCTCGGGCAAGTCCACCTTGCTGCGGTCCATCGCTGGCCTGATCGCGCCCACGGCCGGCGTGGTCGACTTCCCTGCCGATGACCGCGGGCTGGCCAGCTCGGTACGCATGGTCTTCCAGAGCTTCGCCCTGTTCCCCTGGCTGACGGTGCTGCAGAACGTGGAAGTCGGCCTGGAAGCGCTGGAAGTGGCGGCGCCCGAGCGGCGCCGACGGGCCCTGGCCGCCATCGACATGATCGGCCTCGACGGTTTCGAAAGCGCCTTTCCCAAGGAACTGTCGGGTGGCATGCGCCAGCGCGTCGGCCTGGCCCGCGCACTGGTGGTCGCTCCGGATGTGCTGCTGATGGACGAGCCTTTTTCCGCACTGGACGTGCTGACGGCCGAAACCCTGCGCACCGACCTGCTGGATCTGTGGTGCGAAGGCCGGATGCCGATCAAGTCCATCCTGATGGTCACCCACAACATCGAAGAAGCCGTGCTGATGTGCGACCGGATACTGATTTTCTCCTCCAATCCGGGGCGGATCATGAAGGAAATCGTCGTCGACCTCAGCCAGCCGCGCAATCGCGCCGACCCGGCGTTCCAGGCGTTGGTGGAGCATATCTATGTGCAGATGGCCGGCGGTGGCCGGGACGGTTCAGCCCATACGGGTGCATTTGCAGGCACTGGCGTGGGCATGGTGTTGCCTTCGATTTCAACGAACGCCCTGGCCGGCCTGATCGAGGCGGTGCACGAGCAGCCCTACGACGGTCAGGCGGACCTGCGTGAACTGGCCGACACTTTGCGCTATAGCCCCAGCGATCTCTTCCCGGTGGCCGAGGTGCTGCAACTGATGCGCCTGGCCGATCTGCAGGACGGCCATCTCGCACTGCTGCCGGCCGGGCGGCGCTATGCCCGATCGACGGTCGACGAGCGCAAGCAATTGTTCGCCCAGCAGCTGCTCAGGCACGTTCCCCTGGTGGGCCATGTGCGCAAGGTGCTGGATGACCGTCCCACCCGCACGGCACCCGCCAGGCGCTTCCGGGACCAACTGGAGGACTTCATGTCGGAGCACGACGCTGCGACTACCCTCGATTGCGTCACGCAATGGGGGCGCTACGCAGAGCTGTTCGCCTACGACGAAGTGGCCGACCGGTTCAGCCTGGACAACCCTTCCTGAGCCACGGGCACAGAGGCGATATACACTGCGTGCCTGGGCCGGCCATTTGCGCGATGCGAGATGAATATCCAGTGAGAAGCACTCAATTGACCCTTCGCCTGCTGCTGTTGCTGGGATTGTCCCTCGGCATCGCGGCCATAGACACCGTCACCGACCTTGAAATCGCGGTGGGCGTCTTCCAGATCGTCGTGGTGCTGATTGCCGTACGAATCCTGCCGACCCGCGCCGTCGCCGGCCTGTCGGTCGCCTGCATGCTCCTGACGATCCTCAGTTATCGGCTCACCCGCTTCGGCGATACGGAGGCCGGGCTGGTCAACGTCCTGATCAGCCTCGCCGCCATCGCCGGTACCACCTACCTGGCGCTGCGCCTGTCCGCCGCCATCGGCACGGTGCACAAAACCCGCGCGCACCTGGCGCACATCGCTCGCGTCAACATGCTGGGGGAGCTGGCCGCGTCCATCGCTCACGAAGTGAACCAGCCACTGGCCGCGGTGGCCACCAGCAGCAGCGCGTGCCTGCGCTGGATGGCCAACGACCCGCCCAACCTGCCCAAGGCCCGCCAGGCCGTGGAACGCATCATCGCCGACACCCATCGGGCCAGCGAAATCATTACCCGCCTGCGGGGCATGGCCCGGCACCAGGCCCCCAGCAAGCGGTGGCTGAACGTCGCCGACACGGTGAATGCCGCGCTGCGGCTGCTGGCCGGCGAACTGAACGAGCAGAACATCAGCCTACGGGTGCATGTCCAGGAAGGCCTGCCGCCGATGCTGGCGGATGAAGTACAGATCCAGCAGGTCATCCTGAACCTGGCGATGAACGGGATCGACGCGATGCGGCAGGTCGATGTCGAGCAGCGCAGCCTGGAGGTCAATGTCGTACTGGAATCGGCCCAGCGCTTGCTCTTTTGTGTGTCAGACCAGGGCAAGGGCCTCAGCGGCAACGACCACGAACGGGTATTCGACGCGTTCTACAGCACCAAGCACGACGGCATGGGCATGGGCCTGGCCATCAGCCGTTCCATCATCGAGGCCCATGACGGTCGCCTCTGGGTCAGCAGCGATCCACAGTCAGGCGCCACCTTCCACTTCACCCTGCCGGCCGTAACCCGAGAATCCGATGACAGCCCATGACCCCAACGAATCGATGATCTATATCGTCGATGACGACAGTTCCGTGCGCGCCTCGCTGCAGGACCTCCTGGCTTCCGTCGGCCTGCCGAGCATGGCCTTCGGCTCGGCGCGGGAATTCATGGACGCCACGCTTGCCGATACGCCGGCGTGCCTGATCCTCGACGTGCGGATGCCGGGCTTGAGCGGCCTGGATTTCCAGCAGGAAATGGCCCGCTTGAACATCCAGGTTCCGGTTGTCTTCATCACCGCCCATGGCGACATTCCCATGTCGGTGAAGGCCATGAAAGGCGGGGCACTGGAGTTCCTGACCAAACCGTTTCGTGAACAGGACCTGCTGGACGCCATCGGCCTGGGCTTGAGTCGTGATCGGCAGCGACGTCAGCTCGCAGAAAAGATGGATGAGCTGAAACGTCGTCACCGCACCCTCACTGACGGAGAGCGGGAGGTGATGGATCTGGTGGTCTGCGGTCTGCTGAACAAGCAGGTGGCCGGGCGGCTGGGGTTGAGCGAAGTGACGGTGAAGGTGCGACGCGGCGCCTTGATGCGCAAGATGGGCGCCGATTCGTTGGCCACGTTGGTGAAGATGTCGGAAAGACTCAAGGACGCCAGCTGATGCGCCGCTGAACGAAGCGCACCCTGCGGCAGTCGGAACAACAAATCCCTGCCAGAGAACACTGGTTCATGCCCGTACGATCCGCTGCCCTCGCCGCTTTGCTCACCCTGGCCACCCACACCCTGGCTGCCGCGCAAGAGCCGCTGCGCCTGGAAGCCCTGAAGCGCTGCGGCGACCTGCTGCAAAGCCAACGACAGGACTGGTGCCTGACCGTGCGCGGCCTGGGCCAGGACGCCCCACAACTGAAGCTGGGTGACAAGGCGATACCGGCGCAAGCCGTCCAGCGCGACGGGGCCAACCTCCGGTTGAGCCTGGACAGCGCCGACTACCAGAGCGGACCGCTCTGGCTGCAGGAGGGTTCGCGCACCAGCAACGCAGCCTGGCTGACCCTGCGCAACAGTCACGTCCTGGCCGCTACAGCGGACGAAGTGGCGAAGAACATGGACGGCCTGACCACCTACGTCAACCTGGTCAGCGTGCTGATCGAGGAAGATCGCGAAGGCTTGCCGGAAGCCCAGCGCCTGGCCAGCAAGTATGGGGCGAAGGTGGTCGGCAGTATCGCGCCGCTGAACGTGTACCAACTGCGCTTGCCCGCCAGCGACCTGGTGCAGCGCGACGCGCTGGTGCTGCGCCTGGGCAGCGAGACCAGCGTGGATGCCGTGGTGGTGGAAGAATCCGCCGCAGAAGAAACCGAGCAGGCTACCGCCCGCCCGGCAGAACCGAAGAAACCGGCCCAGGACTCCGATGAATGGGCGGCGAACCGCTTTCTCGATGCGGTGAATTATTACCAGCGGCGCATTCCCGGCCAGCAGGCGCCCATCCGACCGCAGCCGGTGCGCATCGGCCTGATCGAGCGCGACGTGGACTTCGACACCGCGGATTTTGCCGATTACCTCGGTCCCTGCTCGGCGCCGCGCACGTGCGTCTACGCACGCGATGCCGATAAGCCGGATAACCATGGCACCACCGTCGCCGGCATCCTCGCCGCGCGCTGGGACGACGGCGGCAATACCGGTTTTCTGAGGGGGCTGGACAAGACCAGCGGTGGTTTCGAGGTCATCGTCGAACGCAATTCGGACGCGGGTATCACCGCCAACATCGCCGCCTCGGTCAACCTCGTGGAAGACGGCGTGCGAGTACTCAACTGGAGTTGGGGCATTCACCGGGTCGGCGCCAAGGATGTCAAAGGTGACGACGTGGATTCGCTGCTGCGCTCGGGGATCGCCATGGGAGGCTACGAGGAACTGTTGGAAGAATTTTTCCTGTGGCTACGCAAGGCTCATCCCGACGTGGTGGTGGTGAACTCCGCCGGCAACGGGTCTTCGTTCTCGGGCACGGACGAATACCGCCTGCCCTCCTCCTTCATCACTGAGCAACTGCTGGTCGTTGGCGGCCACCAGCGCAGCGAACGCACCGGAGTCGCCGTCCAAGACCCGGCCTATGCGGTCAAGCGCGACTCCTCCAACATCGACATGCGTGTCGATATCACAGCCGCCGCCTGCGCCCACGCCTCGACGCCCCAGGCCGGCCAGGAAGGCGCGGTGCATTGCGGCACCTCCTATGCCACCCCCATGGTGGCGGGATTGCTGGCGGCGATGCTGTCCATCAATCCGCAACTGCAACCCGAACAGTTGCGCATGCTGCTGCGCCGCAGCGCCATGACCATTGGCGATAATCACGACTTCGAGGCCATGGACGGCGAGGATCTCACCGCGCCCATCCTGCCATCGGAGCGCCGTTATCAGCTCAACGACAAAGACGTGGGCCGCTCGGCGCGGCTGGACATGCAAAAGGCATTGGACCTGGCCGCCCAGAGTCGCGAGCGGGTGCGCTGAGTCCGGCCAGGTTGGCGATGGGAGAATGATTGGATAGGCGCCATCGCGGCAGGGCGCCTGTCTGGCGACATTCCAGGGTCTATACTGAGTTTGTCCCTTCAGTCAGCTGCGCTCTTGAATACCGACCAGGCCACCAGGCAGAACACTTGAAATATTCCATATTCGCCGTTGCGCTGCTCTGCCTACTGCTCGGCACGCCGGTCAGGGCCGAGTCGTACCTGGTCGTCACCGAAGAGTGGGCGCCGTACAACTATCTGGAAAACAATCAACTGACGGGCATGACCACGGAAATCGTCCGGGCCATCATGACGTTGACCGCAGACGACTTCCCCATCGAAGTGCTGCCCAGCATGCGCAGTTCACGGGTCTTGAAGACCCGGCCGAAGACCATCCTGTATTCCATGTTCCGTACCGCCGAACGCGAACCGCTGTACAAGTGGGTCGGGCCCATCGTCGAGGAATCCATTTACCCCTATCAACTGGCCAGTGCACAGCAACCGGTCAATACACTGGAGCAACTGTTGCAGGCGCCCCAGATCACCACACGCAATGCCGGCCTGATTCCCGAAGTGCTGCAATCACGCGGCTTCAGGAATCTGGACAAGAGCGCCACCGGAAGCCTGCAGCTCTACCGCATGCTCCTGGCCGGGCGAACGGAGATCATCGTCGGCGATACCCCGGCGGGCATGGCTTACTACAGCCGTCAGTTGAAAATCCCGCCTGGCCTGTTGCGGCAGGTGCCTGTCGAACTCTATCGATCCTCGCTGTACATCGCCTTCAGCCGCGACTCGGATGACAGCGTCGTCGCCGCCTGGGCCCGCGCCCTGGAGCAACTGCGCCGCTCGGGCGAGCTGGAGCGCATCCAGCGCCGGTACGCCCAGCCCAGGTAGTCACCGCGTACCGTCGAGCCTGCGCATCGGCTCATCGTGCTTCGGCAAGCCTCATGAAACCGGGTCGCGGGACAAGTGATCGACAAGTCGATGCAGTCGCGGACGGCGACGTTTCTCGAATCGGCGGCTCGCCACAGTCAGGCTGAAGACTTCTCGGTGCCTTCGAAAGTCAGGGAAAGGTCCGGGTATCGGGCGCAGATGAAGTCCACGAATGCGCGAACCTTGGGGGGCGCAAGACGCCTGGAGGTATGCAAGACCCAAAGCGCCGGTTCGGCGCCCACCATCGTGCCCCACTGAACCAACTCGCCACGGGCAAGCTGGTTCCAGGCGATGGATTGTGGAATGAGCGCTGCACCGCCACCGGCCACAGCGGCATCCCGGACCATCAAGAAGGAGGAGAATCGCATGTTCGGGTTCGGCTCCAGGACCAACTGCCCACCATCGAGAACCCACTGGGTGGGCTGGAAGGTCGAGGTCACGATGCCGGGAACCACCCTGACGTCCCCGGGCATGGGCTTGGGTATGCCCGGCGCGGCCACGACCACCAACCGGTCCCTGGCGAAGCAGCGGCCGACCAGATTGCTGTCCGGACTCGGGTTGATCCGGATGGCGACATCGAATTGCTCCTCCACCAGATCCACCTTCCGATCTTCCGCCACGACTTCAATCTCGACCTGCGGGTAGGCCCTACAGAATTGCGCTCCGATGTGTCCCATCGCGAGCTGGGAGAACAGCACGGGGGCCGCGACCCGCAAGCGGCCACGAGGTGTCGAAACGCCTTCCCGAGCTGCCGTCATGGCTTCGGCCACTTCACCCAGTGGCCCCTCGGCCCGAGCCATAAGGCCCTGGCCGGCTTCGGTGAGTTTCAGGCCGCGGGCGCTACGCTCGATCAGCCGCACCCCCAGTTGCTCTTCAAGCTCCGCAATACGCCGCGACAGGGTGGCCTTGGGGATACCGCTCGCGCGGCTGGCCTTCCCCAACCCCTCATGGGTGGCGACCAGAAAGAAATCCAGCAACGCATTCAGGTTCATGGTGTTCCGTTTTTGAAACGAGGTGTCTGGATTCTGCCGTCTTCGTTTTTCAAGTGCAACGGAATACCTTCTGCACATCGAACTTGTTTCGAAGCGTCCAGAGCAGCGCCGTCAACGCGGCTCCACTGACCCACTACAGGAGCGTCAAAAATGAGCATTCTCGTCATCGGTGCCACGGGCACCATCGGTTCACTCGTCACCCAGGGCCTGGCCAACGCGAACGTCGAGGTCAAGGCCCTCGTGCGCCAAGCGGGCAAACGGGCGTTCCCGGCCGGCGTCACCGAAGTCGTCGCCGACCTCACTGATGTCGCATCGATGCGCACCGCGCTGTCGTCAGTGCGTACGCTGTTCCTGCTCAATGCCGTGACGCCCGATGAGGTCACCCAGGCCCTCGTTACACTGAACCTCGCTCGCGAGGCCGGCATCGAGCGCATCGTCTACCTGTCGGTGATTCACGCCGACACGTTCAGCAATGTCCCGCATTTCACCGGCAAATATACGGTCGAGCGCATGATCGAGCGTCTCGACATCCCCGCCACCATCCTGCGACCGGCGTATTTCATGCAGAACGATCGCATGGTCCAACAGACGATCCAGGACTATTCGGTGTACCCGATGCCCATCGGTGCGGCGGGCGTCTGCATGATCGATGCGCGGGATATCGCCGACGTCGCCGTGGCCGAGCTGTTGCGCCGCGACAAGGCCGCTGCCGCGCTGGATAGGCTCACGCTGGAGTTGATCGGGCCGCAAGCGCTTACCGGTGCTAGCGTGGCGAATATCTGGAGCGCCGTGCTGGGTCGCGAAGTCGCTTATGGAGGGGATGACGTGGTCGCTTTCGAAGGGCAACTGGCGTCACACGGGCCCGCCTGGCTGGCCTATGACATGCGCTTGATGATGGAGGGAATCCAGGCAGACGGCATGCGGGCAGCCGAAGGGACGGTGGAACGACTCCAGACCCTTATCGGCCACCCGCTGCGCACCTATGAAGATTTCGTGCGCCAGGCAGTTGCCGGGGTCTGAATGGCGGTGCCAAAGGAGGCGGTTCAGCCTCCTTTGGGCATGATGAGTTGATCGCCTTCTACGCCCGTCAATCCCCCGGCAGCACCCTGTCAATTTAGTTTTTCACGATGACCTGGTCGGCAACCAACACAAAAGTATCGGCCCGACATAAACCGTTCATCGTCGTTACACAGTCATAGTGTCCGAAGGTCATCAGGAATAAACAACAGGCGCTACCCAGGCCTTATCGAGCCGGGTATCGAGTGCATTGTCAATCGCTCAATAAAGCGTATTGGCGACACGCTCCGGCAGGGCCTTGTCGTAAGCATCGCCATCAACCTTGGCAGGACAGATGCGTTTGAACACTTCGCCTGCCGAGGGCAAGGCGCTGCGCTCGACCTGTCGTTCCCTATCCCATAACCCTGCCCTGACCACCGCCCTGCTGCACTGGAAATAGACGCTGGAAACGGTGACTTCCAGAACGGTCCGAGGGCGCTGCCCTTTCACCTCGAACCGGGCCAGCAGCCCGGGCTCGACCGATATCCTGGCCGTACCGTTCACCCGCAAGGTTTCCCCCACGCCCGGCACCAGGAAAAGCAGCGCGACCCGGGGATCCTCGACAATATTTCGCAGCGAATCGATACGGTTGTTGCCGCGCCGGTCGGGCAGATACAGCGTCTTGCTGTCATGGACATGAACGAATCCCGGCGCGTCGCCCCTCGGGGATGCATCCAGCCCGCCGGGCCCCGAGGAAGCGAGGATCACGAAGCAAGCCGCTTCGATGAAGGGCTGGTAGACCGGATGGATATGGTCGACTTCCTTGAGCAGCGAGGGCGTCGCGACGGCGCCATAGAGGCTTTCCAGCGCTTGTGTCGTGGTGATGTAGGCGCTGCTGTCGTTGTCGCGTTCCATGCTTGTCTCCGTTGCAGGTATTTGAAAAATCGTCTTCAGGTGACTGACCAGACCATTGCACAGCGGCTGCCCGGAGCGTATCCGCGTTGGTATTCGGCGCTCAACAGGGCCGCCAGTCGCGGCTGCAGGTCTTGGGTGGCTTGAGCCTGGAAACCCATGCGGGCATAAAACGGGGCATTCCAGGGCACGTCGATGAATGTCGTGAGGGTGACCAGATGCAGCCCGTTGGAGCGGGCATGCTCCTGGGCAACCTCTATCAGACGCCGCCCCACGCCCCGGCCCTGCCAGGGCCGCGCGACGGATATCTCATGGATATGAAGAGCCTCGCCGTAGCGCTCGGCACTGAGAAACCCTTGCGGCGCGCTTTCGTCATCGAGGGCGACCCAGCATGTCGATAGCGCAATGAGCTGGCGATGTCGCTCGACGGACATCGGCGGCGACTGCGCCACCCAGCTCAACTCATCAATGCTTCCGAACGCCAGGGCGGCGGACGCCTCGATGGCGGGCAGGTGTTGTGCGTCGTCCGCAACGGCGACACGAACAGTCACAGGCATAGGTTCCCTCGGTTCTGTGAATGGACCGGCCCGATCAAGAGCCTGGCAGGCCGCGCCCATTCGATGGCGCAGCCTGCGCAAGCATCAGCGCAATGACCCTCGTGGTCAATGCGCCTCCCCCATCAGCCCGGCCACCGCTTTCTTCAGAAAGCCCAGGCAGCGCTCATCCAGCCAGGTGCCTTCGGCGAGGCTGGGCTCCTGTTGCATGGCATCGCGGATCTTCTGGTGGGTGCTCGGATCGTCCCCGGCATAACCCCGGAACAGGGCGAGCCAGCGCGCAGCCAGTGCCCGCCCCTGCTCTCCATCCGGCATGGCGCCGGCGTCCAGAGCATTGCGCAAGTCCATCAGCAACGGCGGCCACCCCTGCATCTGGCGTCCATAGTGCTGGCGCATGAAAGCGAACTCCTCGGCCGAGAGGTAACGGGCGAACACGCAAAGCTTGCTCTCGGCGAAGGCCTCCAGCAGATAAGCCACCACCTGCGGCGACACCCCCAATTGCTGCTGAAACAGAGGCTCCTGGGCGTGCATACTGCTGAGCCTGAGCAGCCAGTCGGGATTGGCGTCGGTGTCACGCTCCAGGGTGCACATCCAGCGTCGGGCAAGCTGCTGGGCGGCTTCGCTGCTGGGCGGGGTACCAGCTTCATGAAGCGCATTGGCCTCGGCGGCCAGTTCCAGCCACTGCGTGCGCAGGGCGCCATCGGCCTGATAGAACGGCAGGTGGTCGAGTTGGTCTTGGGTGAAATAGCGGTCGTACATGAACATCATCTCCAACGTGGTCAGCCAGTCGTCCAGCTCCGGCGCCTCCCCCGCCACGAGCCGCGTCTTGAGCAAGCTCAGCCGATTGCGCAAATGCGTCTGCTGCGCGATCAGGCGGTCGATGGCGCTGATCTGCCGCTCGAGGGTGGGAACGAGCGCGAGGTCCGGATCGTCGATTGCCGCGCCGATCTCTGCCAGCGACATGCCGAGCTCGCGCAGCGCCTGGATCTGGTGCAGGCGAGCGATGTCGTTACGGTTGTAGAGGCGGTAGCCGGCGTCGGTGCGGGTCGAAGGACGCAGCAGTCCGATGCTGTCGTAGTAATGAAAGGTCCGCACGGTCAATCCCGTGCGCCTGGCCAGTTCACCTACTCGAAGCAACATCGTTTCAACTCCTGTTTCCTTAGACGACGCCCATGCTGCGGCCTCACGTTGCGTGAGGGTCAAGCCCCGGGTGGACGACCCTCAGGGCTTGGAACGCATCCGGCCGCGGATCGCCATGTACAGGCAACCCCAGGCAATGAAGCCAATGACCACGCCTTCGACGAGACCCACCAGCAGGTTCAAGGAAAAACTGAACGGCTGCTCAGCCCAGTGGAACGTCGTCGAGCCCGTTCGAAAACCACTGACGCGCAGCCGTCCGGTAAAAATGGCCGGCACCAAGGTCATGACGTTAGTCAGTTCCAGCACCGCAAAGAAGGCGCCCAACAGCGTGAGCAAGGCTCGTGCGGGCAAGCCCAGTTTCTCGATTGGCTCAGGCGCAGCAGCGTCGCCCTTTTCCCGGCGCTGACGGGCTGCCCTTACTGCCTTGCCGCTGCTAGGGGCCGGAGTTGGCCTGTAGGGCACCTTCACAACCGGCGCCGCCCCCTCGACGACCTCGTTGGGCAACGCCACGCCCAGGTAGTCGGCCAGCTCCCGCAGCCACACGTCCGTGCGCTGACTGCCCGGCACCACCGGAACGTTGTCGGTGGTCAGGCGATGCGCGGTGCCATCGCGCAGTATCAGCCACAGCTGGGTGCGAGCTCGCTCAACCTGCGGGGAGCGACGCAGTTCGAGGGATTTGGCAGCGTCGATCCGGAAGGCCGATTGCACACGCTCGCGGCGCCCGAAAAAGTTACGGGTCAGGCGCTTGCCTTCGCCGTCGACCCGCGACAACACCAACGTTTCGTGGACGCCGGTGTACACCACCAGCAGCAGGCCAAGGGCAGGAATCAGCAGCCACAGCAGCACCATCAATAGAGCGGACAGTGGGTGCACCTCAGCCATCGACGAGGCCCCATCAACCATCACGAACACGGCAAACGCCATCGGCAAGATAAAGGCCAACGCCCCTATCACCCATACGACCAAGCTCTGCACCACGTTGCGCGAATGGATGTGCAAGTCACCCTGCGCGGTGCGCTCGAACCGATGTCCTATCAACATGCATGCCTCCTGGTGCGTTGTTTTGCAGACCGTTCGAGGGGCTGGGAGACGATCGGAACGCCTCGGGCCGGGATGGTGTTTCAGGGGGCGGAGAATACCCGATGTCGGGAGGGCTCAGGGGTCGGGTGGGGTTTTCTCCGGCGTGAGCAATTGGTCCTACGGAAATGGATCACGTCGATTGGTTTCCTTGGAGAATTCTCATGATTCCTACGAAGGCGTCGGAATCTCTCACCTTGTTCGTCTTGTGGGCGCAAATCTATAGTCAGTCCCGTCGCCAACCATGGTGATCAGGTTTGGCGACCTGCGTATCGGATAAGCCCTCTAACCAAATGGAGCAATCCCATGCAGAGATACATCCCCATCACCGGCATCGACTGCACCCCCGCCTCCTTACTCATCGATACCGAAGCCCCGCTAGATGTCCTACACGCGACAGCCGATTACCGCATTCGTGTGGTGACCCAGGTACTGGAAAACATCGCGTTTCGCTCCGAGATTACAAGCGATACGGTGGTGCTTTCGGATTTCGCGCAGCTTTTGGTGATTCCGTTGCGGGATGGGTGTGATTTGCTGGAGGTGATTGGGCGGCGGCTTCAGGAACAGGTTGGACGTTAAGGGATTATGGGCGCTTAAGGCGCCCGTTTTGGATTTGACAGGGAGTGGCTGGCGAACAGTTGACCTGTAGCCGACGATACGCACGAGGCTGAGGAGAATCGATGTACACAGTGACCGTCGTTAGCGAACGACCCGACTTCAGGTGCTTCCTGGATATGCTATATGGCCCTGGGCGAAACGTAGACACAGAGGGTAATTCATACCCTGTGAACAACCGCTCCTGGACATGCCTGTATGTGAAAGACAGGGAGAGCGATGACCCTTGCATAGAAATCCAAGCGAGCGAGGTAGATGGCTCTAGGTTTACCGTGCAGTCCGACTCGTCGAGGCTGGAGGCGCTGTGTGCGTTGTACCTGTACCTGACCTGTGGTGGGGCGATTTCCTCTTCAGATCAGGCGCTTGATAAATCTGCCATCGAGATGTTGTGCAACAGATATTCCGTCGAGCTCAGCCGAGCCCATGGCTCTATTTGGCATCAGTCGACAGATGAAGCGCCTTATCCACAGGAGTGAACGACGGCTTGTTTCGAAAAACGGGACAGATTTATTATCAAAAAAATAAGTCTGTACCGTATTTCCCAAGCTAAACAAAGTGGTCAACCAACCTCTGAGCTCGCCTTCAGGACACGCATTATTTCCACGACCACAGGCTTCGTGTATTTCGCACCGGCATCAGTCCCCGGTGGGTCTTCACTGCGTAACCACTCACCTTCATCGAATGCTTGGTAAAGCGAAAAGGCGGGCTGTGGCATGACTCCAGTGACGCTCAGGTCAACTATCGCATTTATGATCCCGTTCATGACTACATCACAAAATGCGTAGGTAAGCGACCCATCCAGATAGCATTCCGCAACCGCAATGGATAGTTCGTTCAGGACGTCTGTGGGGGCAACGCAGTACCTTTCACAAATAGGGACAATCTCGCTCAGCGCCAAACCCTCCGCTTCCGCCGTCACCGCCAGCCTATTGAGTTCATTCATTGGTAAAACGCTGATCATAAATGTTGTCCGGATGAATACGATGGTAGCTGCTGCGTCATTGTAAAACGTCCGATTATTAGGATTGTGCGCACAACGCCGGCATCATCCAACGCCTTTCTTATCATTGCATCGGGTCGGTCAATCTTTGCTGGATCCAAAGCCTGCTATGGGTCGGTAGCTGCTGCTCAGTGAAGGTGTAAATCCTCAAGATCAAGCCGAAGCTTCTTCGCCTTCTGCCTCGTAAAGGCTTCGCAACGGAGCCTGGCCGGTAAGTTTGTGTGGTTTGAAATGGTCACAGAACACTTGACCCGGTCGCTGTTGCTCGAAGCCCCTCGGCTCCACAGCCGGACGAACTCTCCATAAGCAGCACGTTCGATCTACAACGAAAAAAGAAGACAGATTTATTATCAGAGAAAAGTCTGTCCCATTTTTTCCGGATCTACTGCCGCATAGATAGACCTCCATCCAAGATCAGGCGCCTATCAGAAAAGCTATCGCTCTACAGCGACACATTTGATCTCCACGAGAAGGCCGGGGCGAGCCAGTTCACTGACACCTATGCATGTCCATGCACATGTGCTCCTGGGAAAGACCTCATCCTTTACGCGTCTGAAAATCGGCATGTGGCGGTGCATATCGACGTGATAGGTTGTCATTTCGACGACATCTTCAAATTCGCAACCGCCGGCTTTCAAGACGATCCGGAGATTTTCCCATGCAGCCAAAAACTGCTGTTCGGGGTCTTCGATAACTGATAAGTCCGGCGTCCGGCCTACCTGACCAGCGCAGTAAAGGGTTTTTCCTACCTTTACCGCTGGTGCATAACCAGCCTGCTCGCAGAGCAATCTCATGGCATCTGGAACAATGATCTGACGATCAGTCATGGTTGTGGAGCCCAAAATAAACGGATACGCAAGCTAACCCAAGTGCCAGAGCGGCGTCCACACGGGCCACTCCGCATTAATGAATCCAATCTGGCAGGTGCGTCGATCCGCTTAACTTTCAATAAAGCTTCGTCTCGCTATGAGAAGTGAGGCGGTTGCGGGAGCGACGCGATCATTCGATCAAAGGCCTCCACCGAACACCTTCGATCAACGTTTTTCAAGGTGGGCATTTCTGAAGGAAAGCCAAATCGCACGGTTCCGGGAAGCACTTCACTCATGGCTGAATACCAAGTCAGCAGAGCGTGTTGCAGGCGTACGTGTAACTCGAATCTACTCCGGCGCCGGGTCGTGTCCGCTTTGGCTCGCTCGCGGGCGAGCTGAGGTTCTATGCAGCCAATGATGTAATGGTCAGCGAAGCCAATACGGCCTTGTGAAATAGTTTCTCTTGTGGCGTCCAACTCTGTTCGCCAGTCTTGTTCGCTCGCCTCGCCGATCTGCCAAAGGCTCCAGATATAGTGGAGCTTGAGAGGATCACTGTCACACAAAGCCCACGAAGAAATCTCTTCCATGGCCAGCGCCGCTTGCCAGCGGTCCACGTTTCGCTCTGCCCAAAAAGCGGCTGCTCCCGCCGGATCCAGCTTTCGATCCGGCTCGTTTTCAAAACGGCCGTTTTCAGGAATGACATGCGGCCCCCCATGCTTGGTGCACCACGTGGTTTTCCCGCTGGCGCTGATACCTTCAACAACCAAAATCATCGTTATGGCTACTTCCTGATTGCATCATCCCTGTGAGCCTTAAAGAACTGGGGCTTACTTGGTCCTCTTTTTCCTTCGCGTGCTGACTGGATGAGACACATATTCACTGCCGCCCGTTTGCCGCTGAGCAGTGGTCCAGCATCGCGTCTGCGCAAGCCCAACTTGCTCATATTTCAGTACTTGCCTGGAAGAAGAAAATCTACCTCGTATATCCCCCTTGCCGCGCGGACAATGGCAGGGTGTGCGACTGGCCTCACGTGACTCAGCTCCCAGGCTAACCAGCCCTCTTCAAAATAGCTTGCACAGGCTGCTTCCATGTCAGCCAGGAGGAAAGGACGCACGACTTTAACGCGCACGATTGCGACAGCGATACCGTCAGCATCTTCGTCTCCGTCGGCGTGGAGAAATCGTTTGTTTTCGACAATCAGCAGATCCTCGGCGGGATCTAGATCTGGATGCCAACGACGAACTTCAAGTGTTTTCTCGCCAGAAGCGATTCGACCGCCACTGGGTCGAACTATTGATAAGGCTCTGATGGATCTCTCCTGAAAGTCAGCGTACGACTGAACCGTTTTTCGAAAGGGATAACGTGAAGCTGGGACAAGCCACGATTTTGAGTTCACCCGCGAAAAAGGAAACAGATTTTTTATCAGAAAAACAAATCTGTTTCTTTTTCCAGAATACCGTCCGAATAGAAGCAGCAAAGCTTGGCGCGAGGTGCAGGTAGCGAAGTATATTGTTCTCAAAAGGCACAGGGGTCGGCGGATGTTTGAGCCCCCTCCCCCGGCGCCGAGTGATCGAGCGCCAGGGGAGTCGGCGGCAGAGGCGTCAATTGGTACAGCCCGTCCCTATAACCTGGTACTCCATGATGTGCCGATCGCCTCTGGAGTCGTCGTAAGTCATCTGCACCGGCACTACATCGCAGATATTGGGTATCGGCGTCATCGCCACAATGTGCGCGATATCCAGTTTCTGAGCGTATTGATAGGGCTCGACTGTAACTTGCGCAGCCCGAGTATCCTGTTCATCGGCCATGGCGACAGAGCCAAGGCAGGCCAGGAATAAGACGAGTAACCGTTTCATAGCAATCATCTGTAATGAGGGCGTGAGAAGGCCAAAGCACTCAATTTGTGCTCAGTCGTAATAAAGGTTTCGGGTGTAGCCCGGTCGCCGCCAGACGCCGGGCTGACTTGCATCAGAAGGGCTTGGTAGGCAGGTACTTGCCGTCCAGGGTGATCACGGCGCGATGGCCGCCCTCCGGATCTTCGACTTTCTTGATGTCCAGCTTGAAGTTGATGGCACTGATGATGCCGTCGCCGAACTTTTCGTGAACCAGAGCTTTGAGGGTGGTGCCGTATACCGAGATCATCTCGTAGAAACGGTAGATGGTCGGGTCGGACGGTACGCCGTCAAAAAAGCTGCCGCGAATTGGCATCGATTGCAGCAAGGCGATCTGATCGGCATCGAGGTCGAGTTTCCTGCCCACGACATTGGCGGCGCTGGCAGGCAGCGGATGCTGGCCGAGCAAGGCAGCAGTGACGAAGGCTTCGGACAAGCCGGTGCCGTCAACGATCTCGGCGAAGGACAGGTCTTTGCGAGCCTTGGCCAGAATGATGGTTTCAGTCAGCTCCTGGCGAGCGGTGCGGGTGGCTTGAGTCTGGATCATGGCGTATCTCCTGGGTTAGCAACGGTGCAGGTACAGGCTTCAGGCAACGTGCCTGGCTTGTTGGGAAACGGCGTGAACTTCGGGGTTCTCGGCGAGGGACACGAAGATCCCGGTACGGCCATCGAAGGCGTCGATACGCCCGCTCTCGATGTCATAGACCCAACCATGCAGGGTCAGGCGGCCTTCTTCGAGAGCCAGGCGAACGGATGGGTGTGTCTGGATGTTGGCCAACTGCGCGATGACGTTTTCGCGCACCATTGAGGCTACTTTGCTCGGCAGATCCGGGTGTTTGCGGGCTTCGTTGACGACCTTGGCCGAGTCGGCGTAACGGAGCCATCCGGCGACGGCAGGCATGTGATCCAGGCACTTGCAGGTGGCCACGGCGGTCATCGCGCCGCAGTCTGAGTGGCCGCATACCACGATGTCTGCGACCTGAAGTGCGGCGACTGCGTATTCAACGGAGGCCGAAACGCCGCCCGGCTCCGGCCCATACGACGGCACGATATTGCCGGCATTTCGAATGACAAACAGATCGCCTGGCTCGCGCTGGGTGACCAGCTCCGGCACCAAGCGGCTATCAGAACAGGAGATGAACAGCGCTCTCGGGTTCTGCTGAGTGGCCAGGTCCTTGAACAGTTTGGCCCGCTCAGGGAAGGCGTTTTTTTGGAATTTCAGAAAACCGTCGATGATCGCTTTCATGGTTGCTGTCTCAATGTCGCGGGTGTGAAACAAAGACTAAGCAACGCATTACATAAGGTAAAAGTCTCATTTATTATGAGATTGATCAGATTACTTTATGGCCAAATCCATGCTTGCTCGACATGTCCAATATTTCCTCGCGGTGGCGGAACATCTCAGTTTTACGAAGGCCGCGGCGGCGCTGCACGTCTCTCAGCCGGCCCTTTCGCAGCAAGTGAGGCAGTTGGAAGAAAGCCTTGGAGCCCAGTTGTTCGACCGCTCAGGACGCAGCACCCGTCTGACTGACGCGGGGGACGTCTATCTTCTGTATGCGCGCCGTGCTTATCAGCAACTGCGGGAGGCCAAAAGCGCCATCCATGATGTGAGCGACCTCACCCGCGGCTCATTGCGCCTGGCCGTGACGCCGACGTTCACGACCTATCTGGTAGGGCCGGTAATCGAAGCATTTCACTCCCGGTACCCTGGAATCACCCTCAATCTGAGGGAGATTTCCCAGGAGCGCATTGAGGAGCTGCTTTTGGCAGGCGAGTTGGACGCCGGAATCGCGTTCGATGAAATAAATACACCGAGCATTGATGCCATCCCCTTGCTGAACGAAACCCTTGCCTTGGTGGTAAGTCGCAAACACCGCTTGGCCGAGGAGCCGTCCATTGGATTGCAGGACCTGAATGCTGAGTCCCTGATTCTGCTCAGTCCAGAGTTTGCAACCCGCGAACAAATCGACCGCTACTTCCGCACACACGCGATTCACCCTCACGTGCAGATGGAGGCCAATGCCCTCGGCGCCGTGATCGAAATTGTTCGCAGGACCAATCTATCGACTTTATTGCCTGCCAAAATCGCGTTGGCCCATGATGATCTGGTGGCTATCGCACTGGAGCCCGAGCGCTTGCAACGCACCGCCGTCCTGATGCGGCGCAAGGATGCCTTTCAGAGCGCAGCGATGCGAGTTTTCATCGAAGTGGCTAAAGAGGTAGCCGTTCAACTGAACGTGTAATACCTGTGCTCGTCGAGCTTGACGGGGCTGAGCCGAGCCTGTGGCGTGTAATAGCAGGCTTGTGGAAAACGACAGACTGCCCCTTTTTACGGAGCGCTGCCGTGTGCACGAAGATAGGCTCGGATGCCGCGATTGCAGTGGCGGTTTCTGGCTGACTCCAGCCGACGACAGAGGCCGCAAATGCAGCCTCTCGGAGCGTCTGGCAAAACCGCCTTTCGCATAATCACACAACTTGCGACGGCGCCTCGTTAATCGCCGGCAACCTCAGAAATCAACAGTAGCCGACACCTTCAGCATACGCGGCGCCCCTTGGGTCAGATAACCACCATTGGCCGAGGCCCAGTAGTTCTCGTCGGCGACGTTCTCCAGCATCGCGTTGAAGGTCAGCGCGCGGCCATCCATCTTTGTTCGATAGCGTGCGCCCAGGTCGACGCGGGTCCAGGCGGGGATGCTGTATTCGTTGGCGCTGTCTACGAACTGGCCGCCGGTGCGCAGTAGCAGGCCGTTCAGGCTCACCCCGGGCAAGCCGGGCACATCCCAGTCGGCGCCCAGATTGAACTGGAATTTGGGCACCCCCACCGCCTGGTTGCCATCGTCGCGCCCGCCAGCGGTGCCGCGCAGTTCGGCTTTGGTCCAGGTGGCGCCGCTCAGCAGGCGCAGGCCGTCCAGCGGTTCGCCGAACAGGCTCAATTCCACGCCGCGATTGCGCTGCTCGGCATCCACCCGGTAGTAGCCGTCGCCGCCGAGCACGCCTTGCGGCTGCTCGATGCGGAACAGGCTGAGGCTGCCGCCGAAGGTGCCCCAGTCGAGCTTGGCGCCCACCTCGGTCTGCTTGGAGCGATAAGGCGCGAACATCTCGCCGTTGTTGAGTGCGGCGGCAGGCGCAGTCGGGCCCTGTTGCAGAGACTCGACGCGGTTGGCATAGAGCGACAGGTACTCGGTGGGTTTGATCACCAGGCCATAGGCCGGCGTGGTGATACTTTCCTGATAGTTGGAGGTGCGGGCACCGCTGGCCGCGTTCCAGGCATCGGCGCCGATGGACTGGCGGCGTACGCCCAGGGTCAGCAGCACGCGATCGTCGAGCAAGCCCAGGGTGTCGGACACCGCCAGGCTACGGTTCTGCACCTTGGCGGTGGTGTCCGGGTCGTGGATATCGCCGGAGACGCTGGTGGCCGGCGGCTCGGCCACGGGCTGGCCCTCATACAGGTTGCCGAAGCCACGACTGCCCGCCGCGGTGGACTCGAACGCGTTGCGTTTCTCTTGCCAGATGCCATTGGCGGCCAGGTTGATGCGGTGGCTGACCGGCCCGGTGGCGAGTTCGCCGCGCAGCCCGGTGACAGCGCTGAGGGTTTCCTGGTCCAGCGGCGAATAGAGGCGGCCGATACGGGCGTCGCCATTCGCGCCATAGACGTAGTTGGAGGCGTAGACACCGTTCTCCCGCGTGTATTTGCCGCCAGCGCTCAGGTAGGCCGTCCAACTGGGCGAGAGGTCATACTCGGCGCTGAACATGCCATAGGTGTCTTCGAGCTGCGACCAGCTCCAGGGTTGCGCGTAGTTGTGGTCGGAGTCCGGTGCCGACGGCGTCTTGCCATTGAGCCGGCTGGTCGGCCCCGTCGTGGTCAGGTAGACCACCGAGCGCCCTTCGTTGACCCGCTGCTTCTGGTAACCGAAGTCCGCAGACAGGCGCAGACGGTCACCGCGGTAGTCCAGACCGAGGGTGGCCAGGCTGAAGCGCGAGTGTTCATCGTCCACCGCGGTCTCGCCCTCGCGCTGGGCCAGGTTCACCCGCACGCCGAAGCGGTTGTCCTCGCCGAAGCGCTGGCCCAGGTCGAGGTGGCCGCCTACCCGGCTGTCGCTGGCATAGTCCAGGGTGGCGCTGCGCGTGGGGGTGTCCTGGGCACGCTTGGAGACCACGTTGATCGCCCCGCCGACACCGCTGCCCGACGGCGATACGCCATTGACGAAGGCGTTGGCCCCCTTGAATACCTCGACCCGCTCGACCGACTCGGTGGAGATGATCTGGCGCGGCAGAATGCCGTAGAGCCCGTTGAAGGCAATGTCGTCGCTGAACAGCTGGAACCCGCGCACGACGAACACCTGGGAGAAGTTGCCGAAACCGAACGACTGACGCACGCCCGGATCGCTGGCCAGCACATCGGCCAGGGTCTGCGCCTGGCGCTTCTCGATCAACTCGGAGGTGTAGCTGGAGAAAGCGAAGGGCACATCTTGCATGTCCTGGTTGCCCAGCACACCGATGCGCGCACCCCGCGCCGCCTCCCCGCCGGCGTACTCGGCCGGCAGGTCGACACGACCTTCGGTGATTCCATTGATGGTGGTCGAACCCAGCTCCAACACGCCCTGCTCGGGCAGCGGCACCAGCGTGATGGTGCCGTCGCCGCCGGCCTGGAAGGTCAGGCCGCTGCCCTCCAGCAACCGCTGCAGACCGTCGACCACCGAATAATCGCCCTTGAGTGCCGGCACCATGCCGCTGCCACGGGTCAGGCCGGCGTCATAGAGCAGCCGTACATTGGCCTGCTCGGCGAAGTCGGTGAGCGCCGAGTCGAGGCGCTGGGCCGGCACGTCGAGCTCGACGGCCTGCGCCTGTGCGGCAGTAATGGCCAGGGGGAGAACGGCTAGCGCCGCGAGGAAGGAAGTCGACCGCATGCTGATGTCCTTGGCTATCAATACGAAGAAGTCGCATTTGCAGGAACGGAAGACGAAGGCGGCAATGATTTCTGAACCATCGCCGCCCAAATATTTTCTTTTTTCTTGAAGGTACAGGCGCGGCGCGGGTCTCAGCGACGTGACGCGACCAGGATCAACCCCGGCAGGCGCACCAGGCGCACAGGCAAGGTGGTTTCCACAGCGCTCAATACCGCCTGCGGATCGTCAAGGGCGAACACGCCGGTCACCTGTAGGCGGCGAGCGGCGTCATCGACAAACAGCACCCGCGCAGACTGGCTGCGCTCGAGTTCGGCGAACACTTGCTCCAGGGGCCGGTCGCGGAACACCAGTTTGCCGCGCTGCCAGCCCAGGCGCTGGCGCGCATCCAGTGCTTGCGGCGCCTGCAGCGCCCCGCCGCGCCACTGCACCTGCTGCCCGCCGACCACGGGCCGCGGCTCGCCGCCCGCGCTGGAGGCCAGCACTCGGCCCTCGCTGACTGCGAGGTCGACACCGCCCTCCTCCAGACGCACATCGAAGCGCGTGCCGGTGACGCGGATGCGCGCCTCGCCGGCACTGACCATGAACGGCCGGGCCGGGTCATGGGCGACCTGGAAATCCGCCTCGCCACGGTACAGCCTGACCTCGCGACGACCGTCGACAAACTGCCAGTCCAGCGCCGAATCGCCGTTGAGGGTCAACAGCGAACCATCGGCCAGACGCACCTCGCGCACCTCGCCCGGCTGGGTGCTGATGTCGGCATACAGGCCAATCCAGGTGCCGCGCGGCAGCCACAGGGCGAGCAACAGCATCGCGGCGCAGGCCAGCGGAGCCGCCCACAGTCGACGACGACGCAGCACGCGCACCTGAGGCTGCTCGGCCGAACGTTCTATCTGGCCGAGCAACGACCACAGCCCTTCCACCTCCCGCAATGCCTGCTCGTGCTCGGGCGCCGCCTGGCGCCAGGCCTGCGCGGCAGCGCGATCGGCAGCGGTGGCGCGGCCGGAGTGCAGCAGCACCTGCCACTGTCGGGCCTGGTCGAGAAGCGAAGGATGATTCACGGCTGCGGGTCCATCTGCTGCTGGCAGTGTTCGAGGGCCTTCAGGATATAGCGTCCGGCCATACTTTCCGAGACACCCAGGCGCTCGCCGATCTCACGCTGGGTCAGCCCGTCCAGGCGATTCCACAACAACGCCTGGCGCAGGTGCGGGGGCAAACCCTCGACCACGCGCTGCAATCGCTCCAGGCGCTGGGCGTCGCTTGCCGCTCGCTCCGGACCCGGCTGGGCACTGACCAATTCGATGGATATCTGCTCCTCGACCGGGCGGGATTTTTGCTGGCGGCGGTAGTCGATGATCAGGTTGCGCGCGATGCGGTAGAGAAACGCGCGAAGATTGCCGATTTCCGTCCCGGACTCGCGCCGACGAAAGCGCAACCAGGTTTCCTGGCGCAGGTCGGCCGCCAGCTCTTCACACTTCACCTGACGTGTGAGAAAGCGCAGCAGTTCGTTCGAATGGCTCTCGAACTGGCCGTCGGCGGAATGAGGATCGGATGGCCAGGACACGCATGCGACTCTAGCAAGGAAGAATCGCGAGAGTATATCAAATGATAATGACTTTCAATTAGTCAGAACTTGCGGCATCCGTCCCCTTGATGGGTGTAAAAACGGGGCGACCCAAGGTCGGATGGGGAGCAAGCCCTGAGGGCAGCCACTCGGTCAAAGTCTGGTCAGAAAGGGCGAGCAGTGCACGATCTGATCCAGCAGACCTACGTCGATTAGACGGTGATATGCCAATTGATCGTCAGGTACCGCTATCAGGTTGTAAGCATGTCCAAGAGCTCTTTCAATGTTTCAATGGAGCGCTCCGCTGGTGCTATGTTCGCGGGCCACGGATGGAATCCACTCAACCAGACGGCAAGCATTCCGGCGGCTGTGGCACCCAGGTAATCATTCTGCGGGTGATCCCCCACAAACCAGCAATGCTCGGGACGGGCCCCCAATGCCTTCGCTCCCTGATGGAATATTTCAGGCGCCGGTTTCGAAACACCCCACGTTTCAGAGCAAATCATCGTCTCAATGGCATCCCCGAAGGGCAGTGCCTTCAGGGTCTGCCGTCGCGAATGCTCGGCGCCATTGGAGATGACACCGATGGCAATTCCCTTGCGACGAAGCGCTTGAATCATCGCGCCAGCGCCTGGCATTTCAACCGCAGCGCTCGGAAAGTGATTGATCCAATGGGTGATCAATCGCTTGGGATCGATTGGCCCGCGCCACTTCAACTCCTGAGCCAACGTGTACCCAACCGCCTCACGGATGGAAGAGTATTCAGACTCCGGTCGCAGATACCCACCGTTATCGGTGCGTGCGATCAGATGGGAGATCCGACGGGGGTCCACTCCCGAGATTTCACCCTTGAACTCATCCAGAAATCGCTCAACGTAGCGGTCAATGCTGAGCGCACGATGGGTCAGCGTGTTGTCCAGATCGAACAGAATAGCTTTCGGTGCCAAGCTCCCTCCTAGCGATCACGATGCTGATGAAAAAATCCTCACGCTATCATCAAATCCAGATTCTCCACCGCCGCGCCAGCGGCCCCCTTCCCGAGATTGTCGAATACCGCCGCCAACAGAACCTGTCCCGTCTCGTCATTTTCACACACCACTAAACGCAAACCGTCAGTCCCGTTGAGGGCCTGGGGGTCAAGGTATGTCAGCTCCTTAGCCTCTTGCATCGACATGACCTGTACAGAGGGGGCGTCGGCGTAGTGCTGCATCAGGCAGGCATGCAACCGCATCGCATCCACGCCTGGCGCCAGCAAGCGAAGTTGCAACGGGATGGTCAGCACGATGCCCTGGCGAAAAACCCCGTAGGCCGGTACGAACATCGGCCGCTCCGTCAAACCGCTGTGCTGCTGTATTTCCGGAATATGTTTGTGCGCCAACCCCAGACCGTAGACCTGGAACGCGGGAGCCTGCGATGCGCCCTCACCCTCATACTCTTGTACGCCGACGCGCCCTTTTCCGGAATAGCCCGACACGGCGTGAATGCTCATCGGGTAGTCCGTGGGCAGCAGCCCAGCCTCCAGCAATGGACGCAGCAGCCCTATCGCTCCCGTGGGATAGCAACCGGGGTTGCTGACCCGCCGCGCCGTGGCGATTCGTCTGGCCTGCTGCGCGTTCATCTGCGCGAAACCGTAGACCCAGTCTGGATGGGTACGGTGCGCGGAGCTTGCGTCGATCACCCGTACAGCGGGGTTTCTGATGCTCGCTACCGCGTCGCGTGCAGCCGGGTCGGGCAAGCAAAGAATGGCGATGTCGCAGTCGTTGATGATTTCAGCGCGGCGTTGCGGATCCTTGCGATGTTCGGAGCTGAGCGTGACAAGCCGCAGATCGGTCCGCCCGCTTAAACGCTGATGGATTTGCAACCCGGTGGTGCCTTGGTCGCCGTCGATGAACAGGTGAGGAATCGCCATGGAAAGCTCCCGGACACAGGAAATCAGGAGATTCCATCTTCAGGGAACGGCTAAGATTGTAAAAGTTGAATTTCCAAACGATTGAATTCAGTTTTCCTGAATATGGAATGACCCATGCGTGAAATCAGCCTGGACCGCCTGCGCACCTTGGTAGCCATTGTCGACCTGGGCTCGTTTGCCGAGGCCGCTCGTGCCTTGCACCTTGCGCCCCCCACCGTCAGCTTACATATCACCGATCTGGAGTCGCGGGTTGGTGGTCAGCTGTTGTCACGTACCCGTGGACGCATTCAGCCTACGACGATTGGCGAAACACTGGTGGACCGCGCGCGGCGCCTGTTGGCGGATGCGGAACAGGCGCTTGAGGACGTCGAGCGTCAGGTACAGGGCTTGGCCGGGCGTGTGCGGCTGGGGGCCTCCACAGGGGCCATCGCCCAGTTGCTGCCGCAAGCGTTGGAGACGTTAGACCAACGCCATCCCGCTATCGATGTGCAGGTCGCCGTGCTTACCTCCCAGGAGACGTTGAAGAAGCTTGCCGAGGGCTCGTTGGAAATCGGCCTGGTCGCGCTGCCACAGCCCCCGGTGAAGGGGTTGCGGATCGAGCCATGGCGACGCGACCCGGTCATGGCCTTCTTGCCGGCTCGCTGGGACTGCCCGGACATCGTGACACCCGGTTGGCTGGCCGCCCAACCCTTGATTCTGAACGACAGCACCACACGGCTTTCGCGCTTGACGTCGGAATGGTTCGCCAATGATGAACGCCAGCCTACGCCGCGAATTCAACTGAACTACAACGATGCGATAAAAAGCCTGGTGGCTGCCGGCTATGGCGCAACGTTACTGCCCCATGAAGCCTCCACGCCATTGCCCGATACACGAATCGTCATGAGGCCATTGCAGCCCTTGTTGTGGCGTGAACTGGGGATTGCCCACCGGGGTGGCGAGGTCGAGCGGTCTACGCAACATGTGTTGGATGTGTTGAGGGGGTTGAGTGCTGGGTAGGTGCAATGACCAAGGCCAGCGATCGACCTAAAGCTGCCCTATATGGAGGTCTTCCACGCGCATAGCGCCTTGGACCGCTCAGGAATCGGCCCAAGGCAAGGAATGACCAGGTTGGCGTTCACACCCAGAGGTCAGTCACTCCGATCAATTGGAAGACTTCATCTCCCGCAGGCTCGGCGAAGATGATGTCCAGGTTACGGTACCCGGAGTGGTCCCCTGCCAGGCTCAACTCGAATCGAGCTCCATTGGCGTCGGCTTCGTAGCTCTTCAAGTAGGTCAGGTTCTTGGCTTCATTGACAACCACGTCCAACGTGCCGTTGTAGCCATTTCCCAGCCGGGTAAAGCCCAGGGCGGACAAATCGATGGTGTCTTCACCCACCGTATAGTCAAGCAGCCGATCCGTGTGGTTTTCGGTGGCGGTACGGTAGCTGTCGCTCAGCGCGTCGAAGCGGAACACATCGTTGTTACCGCCACCTGCCAGCAGGTCCCGGCCCTCTGCGCCTACCAGCACATCATTTCCCAGTGCGCCATAGAGGCGGTCATCCCCCGCGAACCCTTCGATGATTTCGCCTCGGGCGTTGCCCTGTAGACGATCGGCCTCTTCGGTGCCCGTCAACCTGGCTTGCTGGAACAGGATATTGGTTTCATTCAGCGTTTGGCTCAAGTCACCGTCGAAGACCAATTCGAAGCGTTCCCCCTCCGCGTTGGCATCGAAACTCTTGAGGTAGGTCCGCGTTCCGCTTTCATTGACTCGTATCGCCAGCGTTCCGTCATGTCCATTGCCCAGCCCGAGGAAGCCCAGGGATGAGAGATCGATCGTATCGGTGTTGGGGTCGAAGTCGGTGATTCGGTCGCTATGGGCCGTGGTTACGGTTCGGTAGCTGTCTGCGACTGACTCGTAACGGAACGTATCGGCCCCGACGCCGCCCGTCAGCAGGTCGCGACCTTGCTGGCCATCGAGCAGATCGTTACCGGCCCCGCCAACGATGGCATCGTCGAACGAGTCGGTACCCAGCAAGAAGTCATCATTCTGGCTACCGTCAAGGTGGTAATAGCCGTCGTCGGGATTGCCGAAGCTGTGATCCAGGCTACCGTCGGGGTTCAACTGAACCAGGGCGGCCAGATAACCGTCCGCCTTCGTCCCCTGGCTTCCCCCAATCAACACCCTGCCGTCGGCCAGCACCACCATGTCGGCGACTGCGAAAGGCGCACTTTGCGAGCCCCAGCTCACCTGCCCCTGATCACCGAACCCGGTGTCGAGCGAGCCATCGGCGTTGAGCCGCGTGACCGTCGCCACGCCGCCCGAGGCGCCCGCCAGCAGGATTTTGCCGTCCTCCTGGATAACGAGGGCGTTTGCATGAACATCCAGGGCCAGGCTGCCGCCGTTGGCAAAGCTGCTATCCAGGGTACCGTCCTGGTTAAGGCGGGTCAGGGTGTCCTGCCCCGTGACCAGTACTTTTCCGTCTTCCTGCAGGGAAACGTCGATCGTACCGCGGGGTTGAATGCCGACGGATGCTGGCAGGTGCAGGACCCCGCCCTCTGCGAAAGACGAGACCAGGGCCCCCGTCGCGTCGAAGCGGGCGATATAGATTTCCCCAGTGGGATACGCAGCGCTCGCGAAAAAGCTGCCGTCGCGCTGCACGGAGAACGACGCTTGCTGGCCTAGAGATTCATTCCAGTAGAACGGCACGGTCGCGGTTCCGCCGTTGCCGAAACTCGTATCGAGGCGGCCGTCAGCCAAGGTACGACTTACGCCCGACACCCAGGCATCGCCGACTTTCACGTACTGAGCCACCAGGTAGCCCCCGCCCGGCTGCACCGCGGCATTACCGCCGTCCTCGATATCGAGCGACACAGGCAGGAGGGATTTGCCGTCTGCACTGTAGCTGCGGTCCAGGCTACCGTCGGCATTGAACCGGACCAGGCTGCCGGTGAAGCCCGAATCCTCTTCGCCTCCCAGGCCCAGGCGGCTGTAGGCGCCAAGCCAGATGGCACCGTCCGGATCGACCGTGATGCCGCCGATCTTGTCCGAGCCCCATAAGGCCGTGGCTACCATGCCCGTGTTTCCCACAGCCGCAGCGGTGGGCGAAGTGCTATGACTCATGTCCATGCCTCCCGTAGCAATTAGTCGCCCAAAACAATAGACACGGCTCGGTCTGGTTGCCAGTTATGCAGCGAAGAGAGGTTCTGAGGTGGCGTTCTAGTTTGTTATCGGTGCAACTGATCTTGCGCGCCAGGATAGCTGAAACCGTATAGCGTCTTGATATCACTGCAGCAAGTTGATGGTGACTTGAGCAGGAACAATCGCATAACCGCAAAGGGGTAGACCTATTATCGAGAAAAGAAATCTGCCCCTCTATTTTCATTCTCCGCGCAAATTGAAACGGCAGCGACTTTACGCCAATTGTCCGCGCATCCACATGATGACTACGGCGATAATCGCCACCAAGCAGATAACACGAGCAATGTTTACGTAGTTTGATGGGGCGACGAGAGTGACAACCATGAGAATCGCAACGAGGCCGGCGATGATCAGAGTCGGATTAATTAAAGTTTCCAGGCTCGGAATGGGCACCACAGCGATGGCCACACATGTTGCAAGGAGGATAGCAATGATAGGGACCAGGGTAAGTGCTGCAGCCCAGTTCCAGCTTGACGGTCCTGTTTGATCATCGAGATTTGCGTCGGCCTTATGAATGGCAGTGCTGTCTTTGTTGAATTGCTGATGAGACTGGTCGGACATGATAGCGCTCCAGGTTGTGCTTAATGTCAAGTCAGGCAAGGCAGAACGCGGATTCATCTGACAACAGGAGAGGCTGGCCAGTCCAGGACGACTGAGTTAAGTAGGCGTTCTACACTGTCTTCGTGTTGCCACAACGAAACCGCCGTTCGTCAGCGTAGCCCAACTTCAAACACTTGTAGAAAGCCCACGCCTATCTTAATGAGAGCATGGAGTACTCGATTTCCCTTCGTCATCACTGTCCCTTTTTTCCTTGGCTCACAGCCACTTCTAGGGACGATATCCGCTGCAAGCGTAACTGGCATATGTTTCCAAACCCGGCCCTCGCGCCGGGTTTACTGTTTTCGTTTGGCAGCCGACAGTTTTCTGGATCTAAACCTGGGGACCAGCGGAGGTTTGGTCGCGGGTTTTCCAAAGCGACAGCAGCACACCGCCCAACAGCAAAGCCACCGTTACCCCCAGAGAAAGGACTGCCGGAATCTTGCCGATGATGCCGACCATGAAGATCTTGCCGCCGATGAACACCAGCACCAGCGCCAAGGCGTACTTGAGGTAGGCGAAGCGGTGGATCATCGCCGCCAGAGCGAAATACAGCGCACGTAGGCCGAGGATGGCGAAAATGTTCGAGGTGTAGACGATGAAGGGGTCCTGGGTGATGGCAAAGATCGCCGGCACGCTGTCCACAGCGAATACCAGGTCGGCGCACTCGATCAGCACCAAGGCCAGGAACAACGGCGTCGCCCAGACCACGGACTTGCCATTGGCATCCATCTGGCGGACGAAGAAGCGCTCTTCATGCAAGCGATCGGTGACCCGCATGTGTTTGCGCAGGAACTTCACCAGCAAGTTATCGCTAAGGTTCGGGTGGGCATCGATCTTGCTGAACAGCATCTTTACCCCGGTCAACAGCAGGAAGATGCCGAATACATAGAGAATCCAACTGAACTCGGCGATCAGCGCTGCACCTAGGCCAATCATGATAGCGCGCAGCACTATGACACCGAGAATGCCCCAGAACAGCACCTCGTGCTGATACTTACGCGGAATTGAGAGAAAGCTGAAGATCATCGCCATGAGGAAAACGTTGTCCATCGACAACGATTTTTCGATAAGAAAGCCGGTGTAGAAATCCATCCCGGCATCACCGCCCTTGACCTGCCAGACCCAGAGGCCGAACAGCAAGCCAGCCGTGACATAGCCGGCAGACAGTAACAGGCTTTCACGAACGCCGATTTCTCGATGCTCACGGTGCAGCACCCCGAGGTCAAAGATCAACAGGCTCAAGACGATGCTGACAAAAACGAGCCACAACCAGCTGGCGGTGCCGAGAAACTCGGCAAGAAAGAACGCTTCCAGGGCAGTCATGAGCCCCCTCCTCTGATGTCGAAGTTGTACAAACTGCAACTCCGACATGGCAGCGATTCGCTGTCAGAGGGGCCCGGCGTTGTGAGAAAAAATTTAGAGAGGCGCGTGCGGTTTCTCAATCACTCAAGGGTTGCAAGTTATTTCAATGGAAGGCCGCACCTGAGGTCGGAATGACATTGACAGAAATTGCACAGCCTGGCTCTCTGGAGAAGTAAAAGACTGCCATCATCGTCGGAACATACAGGTCAGCCTCTATGCGCAGATCAAGACTCACTCACCACCTCCCCAAACTGTAAGCACACCTCAACTGAGCGTATTCATCGCTACCCAACGCTTACTGGTCATCCCCCTCCGCCGAATCCCCAGCCTCACCCGATGGTGCTCCATAAGACTCGCCGATCTCCACCCGATCCGCCCTCACCCAACCGGTAAAGTCATCGCCGCTCTTGGCGATGAAGTTCACTTCCAGCCATGACTCGTCTTCAAGGCTGGAGTAGAGGGTGAGGGAGTCGCCGGGTATGACGAAGATTTTCTTGTTGGCGCAGGCCTCGTCCGGAGCTTCGTGGAAATGCAGGCGGCCGCTGCCAATGACCTTGCCTTGTAGCGGCGGATGAAATTCCGGCACCGTCCCCGATAGCTTTTCCGCCAGGGCTGAACAGTCGACGGCTGCCTGGGTCAGGCCACTGAAAAGACACAGGCAAAACAGGCTTGAACGCAAATGCATGTTGAGAAATTCCGTTGGGGTTACAGCGGGATCGGGCCCTGCCTGCATGATTGTGTGGACGAGTCCGTGCCTATTGCACAACCCCGTTATAAACCGTCACCTCACCGTCCTCCTTCTTCACCAGCAACTTATTCCCCTGCGCCTCAACCTCCACCCGTTCCGAGCAACCCTTGACCTCTTGCTTGCCATCGACCCGCTCGGCCTCGGTGTCGAAGCTCAAGACATAGGTGGACGCCGGGCAGGCATTGCCGCCCTCGCCGGTGGACACGACCACCACGTACCGGCTCGGGCCAAATGTGAAGGCCCTTTCGATGGTCACATAGCCGGTGTATTCGGCCTGTTCGACGACCGATTCCATGACGTTGATCACACCGGCACGGGATCGGTAGTTCAGCGCGGTTCCCGTGCCCTGGGGCTGGGTCGTGAAGGGGCCTGCACGCTCCGTATTGATGGGCAGCGCCTGGTAGGCTACGCCGGGCGGTGCCGACGGTGCGGCTTTTTGGGTGGTGGTGGTTTTTGCCACGGGGCTTTGTTGCGGCTGGGGCAGATCGCACAGGCCGTTCTTGCAGATCAAGTCACCTTGGCAGTCGATGTCTTGCGTGCATTGGTTGGTTTCTTCGAAGGTGCTTTCTTCGGCGTTGGCAAAGCCGGCAACAGCCAGCGCCAGGAAGGTACAGGCGAACAGACGCTTCATCGGTGAAGTCCTTTTCTGGATGGTGGCGTGATGATAACGGTGGCGCGGGATATTGTCCCGGTGATCGCCTTCGATTTGCCATGCGGGGTGGTCTGGGTTGGGTTTGACGGCTAGCCTTGCGGATGCCCTTGTACGCAAGTCGAGGAAAGACATGACGGATCGCGAGCGACTTCATCGCGATGGCTACGCGCTGCTTCGTCGGGCGATCCCGGCCGGGTGGCTGGAGGCGCTGCGCAAGGCTTTCGATGCCGGCGTGAGGCCGGCGGATCAATGGCCGGTACCGCGTGGCACGGGCTGGCGTTATTCGATGCTGGATGACAATGAGACGGTGCAGGCAGTGTGTCGTTTGCCCCAGGTGCTGGCGGTAGCAGGCGAGTTGATCGCCGAGCGGTTCTTTCTGTCCCAGGTGGAAGGACGCGAACCTCTTGCCGGTGGCGGCCATCAGCCGTTGCATCGGGACCTGTCAGCCAAACGGCCCGGCGACGTTGCGATTGCCCTGGCTTTTTTCGATGACTATGGCCCCGGCAACGGTGCGACCCGTCTCGTTCCCGGCAGCCATCGCCCCGGGCCGGGGGAACCGGCCTTCGACTTCGCCGATGAGTCACGCTCCGTGCAGCTGGCGGGCTGCGCCGGTGACATCCTGGTGCTCGATGTCGACCTGGTGCATGCCGGCAGCCTGAATTCCATGGGCACGCGCCGGCGCTCCATTCTGATCAGCTATTTTGCCGAGACGTTATACGCCTCGCACCTGGAGACCGTGGGGCTGCGCAACGTGCGCATGGACACTGGCGAGCGGTTCGAGCCTTCGGATTTTTCCTTGCAGAACCCGGGATTCAGCAACCCCGGTACCTTGGTGTAGGATCAGCGCCATTGAAAAAGCGGTGCACCTGCCCCGGCGCATCCGCTCCCGCCCTCCTCCAGGCGCTTGCCCTATGAATCCAATCGATCCGCTGTCGTTTCAACGTATCACCACGGCCCATGGCACGTTCGAGGGCGCGACGTATTTCGATGCCGAGGAAAGCCTCGTCCATGATGTGTTTCCAGACCGCATCGTTTTGCAGACCAACTACCTGGACCACACCAGCTATGCCGTCCATCTTGCCGAAGGTGAGGTTCGCGTGCACAAGACGCGGCTGGATAACTACCAGCGCGGGCACAAGGCCCAGGTGATCGACGATGAGATGGACGAAGAGGACTGGCAGGAGCTGGACAGCCTCTGGCAGCGCTTGAGCCGCGACCTGGACACCCAGGCGCAAGGCCCCGGGCTCGATGTGGCCGATACGCTGGCCGACCTGTTCCATTGCCTGTTCGACGAGGTCCACGCCCAAGCGCTCGTCGAGAACCTGCCGGCGCCTGCCGCGCAGTGGGACTGGGCGTGGACGCAGGTGGCCTCAGCACTCACCGCGGCCAACCAGTTGGCCGAGTTCGAATGGAAAGCGTGGTCGTCCTGCGGGATCCATGCGGTCAATGCCCTGGCCCCGCTACGGCAGTCGGGTATCGAAATCCCCGCACCTGAGCGTGACACCGTCGATGCCGTCAACCGTGCCAGCGATTGGGAGCGGGCGGTGCTGCAATATTTCAATGCCCGGCTCGACGCCCACGATCTGAAGTTGCTGGCCCTCGGCACGCATTTCGATGAATACCAGGCCTTCGCCTGCCTGCCCATGAATGGCCTGGGCCTGGTCGATGCCTTGGAAATCATGGGGCGGCTGGGCATCGTCCATCGATATTGAGCGTCTGCATGCCGCGATGCGTGAGGGCTCGGGGAGCCCTCGACCCAAGCGCAGCGCAGCTATCCGTTTTCCTTATAGTCGCTATCGATAGCATGCAGTTCTCGTCCCCCTCCACTCTCTCTAATCTGCCCACCAACGCGATCGATGACGACCGCCGCAGATCGAACCACACCCCTTATGGAGAGAGAAACGATGAACACCTTCAACCGCACCCTGGCCATTGCCACCCTCGCACTCGCCACCCTCAGCGCCCATGCCGCGACGCCTGCCCAGGCCGGCACGACCGTGTCCGCCGTCGGCAGCGTCGTCCAGTCCGCCAGCTACATCACCACCCGGGATGGCGTGCAGCTCTACTACAAGGACTGGGGCCCTCGCAACGGCCAGGTAGTGACCTTCAGCCACGGCTGGCCGCTGGACTCCGACAGCTGGGAAGCGCAGATGATGTTCCTCGCCTCGAAGGGCTATCGGGTCATCGCCCACGACCGCCGCGGCCATGGCCGTTCCAGCCAGCCCTGGGAAGGCAACGACATGGATCACTACGCCGACGACCTGGCAGCGGTGATCGAAGCGCTGGACCTGAAGGATGTCACCCTGGTGGGCTTCTCCACCGGCGGTGGTGAAGTGGCGCGCTACATCGGTCGCCACGGCACCGCGCGAGTGAAGAAAGCCGTACTGGTCTCGTCCGTGCCACCGCTGATGCTCAAGACCGACACCAACCCCGGCGGCCTGCCGATCACGGTGTTCGACGGCCTGCGCAAGGCGTCCCTGGAAAATCGCTCGCAGCTCTACCTGGACATCGCTTCGGGCCCGTTCTACGGCTACAACCGCAAGGGCGCCAAGCCATCCCAAGGTCTGATCCAGACTTTCTGGGCGCAGGGCATGATGGGCGGCAGCAAGAACACCTATGACTCGATCGCGGCCTTCTCGGCCACGGATTTTCGCGCCGACCTGAAGAAGTTCGACGTGCCGACGCTGGTGATCCATGGCGACGACGACCAGATCGTGCCCATCGATGCCGCCGGCCGGGCTTCGGCCGCACTGATCAAAGGTGCCCGGTTGATCGTCTATGCAGGTGCGCCCCATGGTTTGACCGAGACCCACAAGGATCGCCTCAACCAGGATCTGCTGAAGTTCCTCCAGGAATAAACCCTGTAGGCGCGAGCCGGCTCGCGCCCACCTGCCCCTCGCAAAAGCCCTTCCCTGGAAGGGCTTTTGCGTTACCCAGACCCTCGCCGGAAGCGCCCGGAGCAACGCTCATCGATTGCTGTGAACCTCGCCGCCGTCCGGCCCTCGGATACTGAGGACGTACCACGGATGATCCCCATGGCAATCGAAGACACGTTGTTGCGCCAACGCAAGGTACTGGCCGAGTTCGGCGAGCTGGCCCTGGCCTCGGATGACCTGGAGCACATCCTTGACCAGGCGTGCCGCCTGGTGAGCGAGGCGCTCGACACGCACCTGGCCAAGTTCATGTGGCTGGAGGAAGACGGCGTGACGTTCCTGGTGCGCAACGGCGTGGGCTGGACACCGGATGTCGTCGGCCAGGTGCGCGTACAGGCGTTGCCGGGGACACCGGAGCGCTATTCGCTGCAGACCAGCAGCCCGGTCATCTCCACGGACATCGCCACCGAAACCCGGTTTCGCTACCACGACTTCCAGATACGCAACGGGGTCCGGGCCTTCGTCAACGTGCTGGTGTACGACGCCGGGCAGAAGCACCCGTTCGGCATCTTCGAAGTCGACAGCCGCAGCCCCCGCCTGTTCAGCGAAAGCGATATCGATTTTCTGCGCGGATACGGCAACCTGCTCGGCGCGGCACAGCGGCGGGTCAACGCATTGCAGGCCATGCGCCGCTCTGAAGAAAAACTGCGCGAAAGCGAGCGACACTATCGAATCGCCGCCGAGCTCAATCCCCTGTGGCCCTGGACCGCCGACAGCCTCGGCGCGGTGCTGACCCTGGATCAGCGCTGGTACGAGTACACCGGGCGCTCGCCGACACAAACCCTGGGCCGCCAGTGGCTGAACGCCGCCCACCCCGATGATCGAATGGCCTTTGCCCGGCTCTGGACGCTGTCACTTACCACTTTGCAACCCTTCGACACCCAGCTGCGTTTGCGCAAGAGCAACGGCGAATACCGCTGGTTCAGGATCCGGGCGCTCTGCAGCCTGGGCCCTGCCGGAGAGTGCGAGCAGTGGTATGGCACCGTTGAAGACATCCATGAACGCGTCCAGCTGGAAAACGCGCTGAGGGACTGGAACGACCGGCTCGAGGAACGCATCGCCAAGCGCACCGAGCAGCTCGAACGCGAGCAGCGGGAACGCACCTTGGCCGAGTCCAAGCTGCGCCAGAGCCAGAAAATGGAAGCGGTCGGGCAACTGACTGGCGGTATCGCCCACGACTTCAACAATCTCCTGGCCGGCATCACGTCGAGCCTGGAACTGATGCAACGGCACATCGACCAGGGCCGGTATGACGAGCTGTCACGTTACAACTCCGTCGCCCTGACCTCGGCCACCCGCGCGGCGGCATTGACCCAGCGCCTGTTGACCTTTTCAAGGCAGCAGTCGCTCCAGCCCGAAGTCTTCGAACCACGGATTGTCGTGGCGGGCCTGGAAGAAATGATCCGGCGCTCCGTGGGGCCCAGTATCCAGGTCGAGTGCTCTTTCAGTGGTAACGACCCGATCCGATGCGATCCCAACGGGCTGGAAAACGCCCTGCTGAACCTGGCGATCAATGCCCGGGATGCCATGCCCGGGGGCGGCGCCCTGAAGTTGAACGTGCACAGTTGCCTGATCGATGAACAGTCCGCCGACGAGAAGATGCTGCCGCCGGGCCCCTACGTCGACATCTCGGTGGTGGACACAGGCACCGGTATCAGCGCCGACATCCTGTCCCGGGTGTTCGATCCGTTCTTCACGACCAAGCCCATTGGCGAAGGATCCGGCCTGGGCCTGTCGATGATCTACGGGTTTGTCCAGCAGTCTGGCGGACAGGTCAGGATCCGGAGCAGCGTCGGGGTGGGTACCACCGTGACGATGTATTTCCCGGTGGTCAGCCAGCCGTCCGCCACCACGCCACAGCCCGGCTCGGAGGAGACGACGTCGTTGCAGCCGGGCAACAACGAAACCATCCTGCTGGTGGACGACGAAGCCGCCATCCGGCAGATGGTGGCCGAATTCCTGGCTGAAACCGGCTACCGCGTCATCGAATCGCTGGACAGCGTTTCGGCCTTGAAGCAGGCCGAAAAGACCGGCCCTGTGGATCTGCTACTGACCGACATCGGCCTGCCCGGCGCCATGAACGGCATCGCCCTGGCCCGGGAAATGAGAGCCAGGCATCCACGGCTCAAGGTGCTGTTCATCACCGGTTTCGCCGAGGGCGAAAGGCTGGTGACGGCCGATGCGCACACCCGGATATTGACCAAGCCGTTCAGCTTGAACGAGCTCGGCCAGCGGGTGAGTTCGCTGATCCAGACGGGCAATGACGGCGCGGGCCCGGCGTAGCAGAGCCTGTCTTGCTCTATCGTCCGTCAGGTTCGCGCAGCTAGCTAGCCCGGTCGATGAAGCCGATCAATCCTCGAACCGCCCCTGGCCGTCACGGTCCCGTGAGTAATGGTGTGCAAGCGGAAACGGCGGCAGCCAGCCTTCGCGGCGCACGGTCCAGCTTTCGTAGGTAGGCGCCAGTTGGTCGGGAGCATCGAGGATGCCCAGGTGCACTTCGATTTCATCGGTGCTGCGAGCGAACAACGACGAACCGCAGCGGGGGCAGAAATGTCGCCCGGCATATTCCCGTGTCTGGCCCTGGATCGTCACCGCGTCCTGGGGGAACACGGCCGCTGCGAAAAACAGCGCGCCGTGATGCTTGCGACAGTCCAGGCAGTGACAAAGGCCGACTCGATAAGGGCGCCCCGAAGCCTCGATGCGCACATCGCCGCACAGGCAACCGCCGGTGAATCGTTCCATCATGTTCTCCTCTGCAATCGGATTCGACTTACAACGGATGACGTTCAATGATAGGCGCATGTTCCGCCATCAGCTCCGACACCCAGGCGATGAACACCCGCAGCTTGGCGCTGATGTGCCGGTTCGGTGGGTAGGCCAGGTAAAGCGGCATCGGATCCAGGCGCCAGCCGTGGAACAGGCGCACCAACTCGCCCTGGGCCTCGTGGCGCCTGGACATGTATTCCGGCAACCAGAGCACCCCCAGCCCCGCCAGGCCGGCGGCCAGGTAGGCGTTGCCGTCGTCGACGGCCAGGGCATGGCGTCCCTTGATATGCAGCTGCTCGCTGTGATTGCGCATGGCATACGGCACGGCCTTGCCGGTGCGCGCCCACAGGAAGCCGACGATGCGATGCGGCGCCTCTTCCAGCTCTCGCGGATGCACAGGCGTGCCCACCCGTGCCAGGTAGTCCGGCGAGGCGAAGACCCCCAGGGCCAGATCGCCGATGCGGCGGGCGATCAATGACTGGTCCGTCAGCTCGCCGCCGCGCACCACGCAATCGACGTTCTCGTCGATCATGTCGACGATGCGATCGCTCACCCCCAGGTCGATCTGGATGTCGGGGTATCGCGCGTAGAACGCCGGCAATGCCGGCACCAGGATCAGGGCGGCCAGCGGGCTCGGCACGTCCACCCGCAGCCGGCCCCTGGGCAAGGCCTGGGCACCGGACAGGCTGGTCTCGGCATCGTCCATGTCGGCCAGCAGGCGGATGACCCGCTCGTAGTAGACGGCGCCGTCGGCGGTCACGTTGACTTTGCGCGTGGTGCGGTTGAGCAGCCTGACCCGCAACCGTGCCTCCAGTTGCTGCACCAGCTGGGTCACGGTGGTCTTGCTCATGTGCAGTGTTTCAGCCGCCTTGGTGAAGCTGCCCGCCTCCACCACGCGAACGAACGCCTGCATCGCATCGAAACGGTCCATGGTTGCCCCGGCTCATCGGATTGTTTGGATTTTACAAACAGTGATCGCCAAGGTTGCTCGTTTATCGCCTCGGCACAAGCCCCTAGAGTGCCTTCATCGTTGATTTCGGGTCAGGTCCGACCTTTTTGATGGAGGTATCTATGACACAGCGTGACGTTGTTTTCCCCCCTGGACGCCAGGCGCTTTACGAGCGCAACCGCTACTCTCCAGCCGTGCGCTCCAATGGGTTTCTGTTCGTATCGGGACAAGTGGGCAGCCTGGAAGACGGTTCGCCGGAAGCCGACCTGCAAGCCCAGGTCCGGCGCGCCTTCAACAACCTGAACGCGATCCTGGCAGCCGCCGGTTGCACCTTTGACGATGTGGTGGACGTGACCGTTTTCATGGTCGATCCACAGTCCACCTTCGAGAAGATATGGGAAGTGGTGCCTGAGTTCTGGGGCAACGCGCCGCATCCGACGGTGACGGCGGTGGGCGTGACCTGGTTGTATGGGTTTGAGTTCGAGATCAAGGTGATCGCCAAAGTGCCTGACGCCGCTGGGGGCTAAGTGGGTCGGCGCAGGCCAGCGGCGCCATCGCGAGCAGGCTCGCTCGCGCAAGGAATCGGCGGCGCCGGTGATATCGTGTCAGCCTTTGACCGCCGCCTCGATCGTCGCGATGTCGATCTTGCTCATTTGCATCATGGCTTCGAACGCGCGCTTGGCGGCGGCTCTATCGGGGTTGGCGATCGCGTTGCTCAGGACCCGAGGCGTGATCTGCCACGACAGCCCCCACTTGTCCTTGCACCAGCCACAGGCGCTGGCCTGGCCGCCGTTGTCGATAATCGCATTCCACAGCCGGTCCGTTTCGGCCTGGTCATCGGTGGCGACCTGGAACGAGAAGGCCTCGCTGTGGGGGAACAGGGCGCCGCCGTTGAGCCCGAGACAAGGAATGCCCATCACCGTGAACTCCACGGTCAGCACGTCGCCTTCCTTGCCGGCCGGATAATCACCGGGAGCGTGATGCACGGCATCCACCGTGCTGTCGGGAAACGTCGCGGCATAGAACTGCGCGGCGTCCAGCGCCGCACCGTCATACCACAGGCAGATTCTGTTCTTGTTCATCCGGATTCTCCGAAATGGCACGGGTCGGCAAAGTCTAGCAGTACGCCCGTTGCGCCATGGTCGGTGTGATGAACGGCCTGCCGCAGCGACATGGCACTGCGGCAAGCGGATGGGCGCGGCCCGGCCTCAAGTGAACAGGTCGACACCCAGCTGGAACGCGACCCACAGCGCCAGGCCGGTGGCAAAGGCCAGGGCGATGTTCTCGAACAGGTTGTTGCGGTACTCCTTGCCCAGCAACGATTTCTGGTTGGACATGATCAGCAGTCCGAGGGAAATCACCGGCAAGCCGATGATGTTCAGGGCACTGACCCCGATGGTCAGCGTGACGAAGTCAGGCATGCCGGGGAACGACCAGATCAGCGGCGTGACCAGGATGAACAGCATGAACCACTTGTGCATCGGATCGCGGTGGAACTCCTTGCCATACCGCTCCCGGCGCTCGGGCCGCACGTGCTGGAAGGCATCGGTGATGAGCATCGGGAAAGCGGTGGTCTTGCCGGAAATACTGGCGAACAGCGTGGCGAACACGCCGACGAAGAACACATACCAGCCGATCGGGCCGAAGAACAGTTCCAGGGCCTTGCCCAGGTCGCCCAGGGTTTTGACCTCTATGCCGTTGGGCCGCAGGATTTCCGCGCCGACGATCCATATCGCCAGGTTGATGACGATCCCGACGAACACCGCGAACAGCAGGTCGTTGCGCTGGATGCGCTTGTGCTCGGGACCTGTCCAGCCCTTCTGGCGCATGACATAGGGGTGCACGAAGTTGGCGATGGAGCCGGCGACCGCACCGATGACCGAGACGGCCACCAGCAACGCACCGTGTACGCCTTCATCGGGTGGAATGCTGAAGCCGATGGTGCCCCGCACGATACCGGCAACATCCGGGCCGGACATGACAGCCAGGGCGATGAAGGCCAGTGTCATGATTGCCAGCAGCGCCTTCATGACGCTTTCGATCATCGAATAGATATTGCGCCCGACCAGCAGCCACACCGCCAGGACCACGGCCATCGAGCAAGCCAGGGGGTAATCCACCTTCAGCAGCATGGCCAGGGATTCGCCGGCGCCCTTGATCATGTAGGCATTCATCAGATGCCCCATCAGCAGCGCGTACACCAGCAGGAACCAGGCGAAGAACGGGTTGAGCTGGGCATAGCCTTGCAGGATGGTCATGCCCTGGTTATTGCAGAGCTGGAAACGCGCGATGATGTTGACGATCAGGTAACGCAACAGCAGCGACACTGCCAACACCCACATCATGGCGTAGCCGTAGTTTGCCCCGGCCACGGAAGACGTGATCAGGTCGCCTGCGCCCAGCCAGGACAATACTGCGATGATTCCAGGACCAAGAAGCTTCAGGATGCGGACGAAGCGGCTTTGGGTAGACGCTGCGGCCTGACCCTCGACGGTAGGAATGCTCGTCATGAGATGGAGTCTCCGTTTATTTTTTTTGTAAGAAACGGAGCTAGTCGAACACACTACATACGACGTCGTACAACCTTTATTATCGACGAAGTGTGTAAAAATGTTTCTAGACACGGACGGCCAAATCCGCGCCGGTGCACGAAGCGTTCCCACCGCCAGGCAAGGCTGGCGGCTACGCCCTCACCCGCTCTCCATGCTCGGTCATCCAACGAATCAGGGTCGCCATCGACACCTGATGATGCTGGACGATGCACTCACCGCCTTGCTCATGGTGGTAGCGCTCGACGTAACGACTGAGCAACACATGATGGCCATCCTCGGCCAGCCGCAGCTCCACCTCACGACACTGCAGCCCGCCCCGGCTGAGGGTCTTGGTGTGTCGTCGCAACACCAGCGCCTGGTTAGTCATCGGCCTGTTCCTGCGCGCATTGCGGGGTGACCGCCCCCAGCTTGCCTTGTGCGACAAAATCGGCGCGCTGTTGCGCCACCGCGTCACGCAGGGCCACGTAGTAATCCGGTTGGGTGCGTAACTGGTCGGTTTGCGGGAGCGCCTGCGCACGACCATCGACGATGCCGCCTGCGGTGTTGATCGTACCCAGGGTGTCCAGGGTGTCGCTGTCGCCTGCGAACGGATCGACCACGAAACCCACCACCTTGCCCGTGGCGTCCCTCAGGTTGGCGGTGCCCAGCAACGGCAGCTCGACGATGGGCCCCGGGGCAAGGTTCCAGACCCCGAATGTCTGGCCGAAATCGGCTTTGTGGCGCTCGATCCCGAGCTTGCCCGAGACATCGATCAGCCCGACGATGCCTGCGGTCGAGTTGATGACGAAACGTCCCAGGGTATTGACCGAACGTTGCGCATTGCCTTGCAGCAGGTCGTTGATGAACACCTTGGGCTCGCCGAAGTTGGCCACGAAGTTGTGCACGCCTGTCTGGACCGCGTCCGGCAGCTTGCGATACCCGCGGGCCACCGGGGCCAGCGCATAATCGTCCACCGTGCGGTTGAAAGCGAAGATCCCACGGTTGATGGGCTGCGCAGGATCGTGGACGGTGTACGGAACGCTTTCGCAACTGCCGGGCTTTGCAGCGGGTGTACTGGTGCAGCCGCTGGCGAGTGCCGCCAGTGCAATGACCAGGGAGGATCCAACACGTAGCGGCGCGGGTTTGAACTTCGGCATACGAGGCTATCTCGGCAAGGAATGGAGAGGTGTCGCCCAACGCCCGCCCAGAACCGAACCCGTGGTTGGCTGATCGACTGGCAACGGCGCGATCCTGCCGCTGTTTTCTTGCCTGGAGATTTCCGCAATATTGCCCGCCTGCAACTTTATTTCCGGATTGAAATATATGACGCAGGCCATGGATTGACCCTAGTATCGCCCCCTGTATCCATCACCCTGCGTACTCGCCGTGAGCCATTTACTACTGGTGGACGATGACCTCGAAGTCCTCGCCCTCTTGCGCAAATTCCTCGAACAACACGGCTACAGCGTGGAAGTGGCCGCCGACGGTATCGCCCTGTGGCAGGCGGTGGAACGCAGGATGCCGGCGCTGATCATCCTCGACGTCATGCTGCCGGGGGACAACGGCCTGGTACTGTGCCAGCGCCTGCGGGCCGAGCACCGGGTCGGCATCATCATGCTCACCGCCATGGGCGAGTTGAGTGACCGCGTCGTCGGCCTGGAGATGGGGGCGGACGACTACCTGACCAAGCCCTTCGACGCCCGGGAGCTACTGGCCCGGGTACGTGCCGTGCTGCGGCGCACCGGCGAAGCCAGGGGCGTGCCGGGCGACGCGTCGCGCCCGGTCCTGGAATTCGAGAAATGGCAGCTGGACGTCGCCCGGCGCGAGTTACGTTCGCCAGACAAGGTCATGATCCCGCTGTCCACGGGGGAGTTCGAACTGTTGCTGGTGTTCGCCGAACACCCGCGCCGGGTGCTGAGCCGCCAGCAATTGCTGGACCTGGCCCGGGGCGAAACCTTCGACGCCTTCGACCGCAGCATCGATGTGCAGGTCAGCCGCTTGCGTCGCAAGCTGGAGACCGACATCGGCGGCGCGTCCATGATCCGCACCGTACGCAACAGCGGCTACTACTTCAGCCCCCAGGTGCTGAAACGATGAGACCTTCACCCACGGCCCCCCGCCGGCCACGGGACACGGTGGCCCGCTGGATCGCCCTGACCACCCTGCTCGCCATGCTGACCCTGCTGGCCTTGAATGAATTGTTCAGCATGCTCGCCGGTGCCTGGGCGCGGCCGCCGCTGATGGAGACCGGCCTGATCGAAAAAGTCGCCGCCGTGGCCCGCATCATTGACACGGCACCCGTTGCACAACGGCCCGACATCGCCAGGGCGGCCAGCGACGCCGGCTTCAACGTGCAATGGTTGCAACGCCGTGAGGAGGCCCGGCTGCCGGTGATCGACGATCCGGAATTCAGCGCGGGGCTGGACTTCCTGCGCCAGCAGTTGGGCCGGCCGGATGCCCCCGTGGAAGCCTACCAACCCGGCGACTGGCCGAACGATGACCCGGCCGCACGCTACGCGGTGATCATCGGGCTGGCCGACCAGACGTGGCTGGTGCTGTCTGCCCCCTCGCGCAGTTGGGGGCTGGACGAATGGGAGCGCAATCTGATCATCATCGGCTTGATCCTGCTGTCGACCTTCGTCGTCGCGCTGGTGGCCACGCGGCACCTGGCAACCCCGCTGGAGCGCTTCGCCGAAGGGGCCAGGCGCTTTGGCGTGGATCACCAGGCGCCGCCCATCCCCGCGGTCGGCCCCTATGAAATCCGCCAGGCGATCAGTGCCTTCAACGCCATGCAGGCCCAGCTCAAGCACTACCTGCAGGATCGCACGCAGATGCTCGCGGCCATTTCCCATGACCTGCGGGCGCCCCTGACCCGCATGCGCCTGCGGGGGGAGTTCATCGAAGACCCCGAGCAGCAATCCCGGCTGTTCAGGGATGTGGACGAGATGCAGGCGATGGTCAATTCGGCCCTGGAATTCTTCCGCGACGACGCGCGGCTCGAACACGCCACCGCGTTCGACCTGGCGGAGTTGCTCCACACCATCGTCGACGACTTGAAGGATGCGGGCGCCGAGGTGTCTTTCCAGGGCTCCCATCGCCTCGTCTATCTGGGCCGGCCCATCGGCATCAAGCGCGCCCTGGTCAACCTGATGGACAACGCCATCAAATATGGCGGCGAAGCGACCATCACGCTGGAGGCCGATGCCAACCGCGTGGACATCCGCATCCTGGACCAAGGCCCCGGCATTGCCCCCGAATACCTCGAGCAGGTCTTCACCCCGTTCTTCCGGATCGAAGGCTCGCGCAACAAGCACACCGGCGGTGTCGGGCTCGGACTGTCGGCGGCGCGGGCCACGGTGCTCGAACACGGCGGGACGCTGACCCTCGGCAATCGCCCCGATGGCGGCCTGGAGGTCAAGGTCTCGTTGCCCTTGACCTGACCATCCCCGCAATGGTCGACGAACTAAAGCCTAAACAACTGTCGCCTTCCTCGGTAGGATGTCCGGCCTTTTGCCTGGACCCGCCCTGGAATTGCCGATGATCCTGATCGTTTATGCCCACCCCTACCCCGACCAATCGCGGGTCAACCAGCAGATGCTCGAGCGGGTGTCCGGTCATCCGGACATAGTCGTGCGGTCCCTCTACGATCTCTACCCGGACTTTGCCATCGACGTCGAGGCCGAGCAGCGTGTGGTCGAGCAGGCGCAACTGGTCGTCCTCCAGCATCCGATGTATTGGTACAGCATGCCGCCCCTGCTGAAACTGTGGATCGACAAGGTGTTCACCCACGGCTGGGCCTATGGCCGGGGCACCACGGCCCTCAAGGGCAAGAGCCTGCTGTGGGCGGTCACCACCGGTGGCGACCAGGCGCATTTCCAGATCGGCGCCCATCCGGGTTTTTCCGTGCTGGCCCAGCCCCTTCACGCAACGGCCCTCTATTGCCACATGCGCTGGCTGGAACCGGTGGTGGTGCACGGCGCCTATGCCGCTGAATCCGCTGCGCAACACGCACAAATCGAACATTACGCCGCCCGCCTGGCCGCCTGGAAGGAAGATTGATATGGAGACCCACAGCCTGATTGAGATGCTCATCTACCTCGGCTCGGCGGCGTTGATCGTGCCGATTGCCGTCCGGTTGGGCCTGGGGCCCGTGCTGGGCTACCTGCTGGCCGGGTGCGCGATCGGCCCGTGGGGGCTGAAGCTGATCACTGACGTGAAGGCGATCCTGGAATTCGCCGAGATCGGCGTCGTGCTGATGCTGTTCATCATCGGCCTTGAACTCGATCCCAAGCGTCTCTGGGCGCTGCGACGGATGGTGTTCGGTGGCGGCGCCTTGCAGATGCTGGCCTGCGGTGCCGCCATTGCAGCGTTCTGCACAGCCCTGGGCCTGGGCTGGACGGCGGCGCTGCTGGTGGGGCTGACCCTGAGCCTGTCGTCAACGGCCATCGCCATGCAGGCGATGAGCGAACGCAACCTGACCGCCACCGCCGTCGGGCGCAGCAGCTTCGCGGTGCTGCTGTTCCAGGACATCGCGGCCATTCCGCTGGTGGCCATGATCCCCTTGCTGTCGGCCCACGGCGAAACACCGTCCGGTACCGCCCTGGTGCTGTCCATCGTCAAGATCGTCGCGGCCATCAGCGCCGTTGTCCTGCTGGGACGCTACGTGACGCGGCCGTTGCTGCGCTTCGCCGCGCGCTCGGGCCTGCGGGAGATCTTCAGCGCCGTGGCCCTGTTCCTGGTGTTCGGCTTCGGCTTTCTCCTGGAGGAAGCCGGCCTGTCCATGGCCATGGGGGCGTTTCTCGCCGGGGTGTTGCTGGCCAGCTCCGAGTACCGCCATGCCCTGGAAAGCGACATCGAACCGTTCAAGGGGCTGCTGCTGGGGCTGTTTTTCATCGGCGTGGGCATGTCCATCGATTTCGGCACGCTGATCGACGCGCCGCTGAAAGTCATCACCTTGACCCTGGGCTTCATCCTGATCAAGCTGCTGGTGATCAAGGCTGTCAGCCGCTTCCTGAATGTCCCCGCCGGGCAACGCTCCTGGCAGGCGGTCTTGCTCGGCCAGGGCAGCGAGTTTGCCTTCGTGGTGTTCGGCGCCGCGACGCTGGCGGGTATCCTCACCGACCAGTGGGGCAAGAGCCTGACCCTGGCAGTGGCCCTGTCCATGTGCGTGACGCCGTTGCTGATCCTGCTGCTGGATCGACTGGAATCGGCGAGCAAAAAGGGCCGCCAGGAAACCGACCTGGTGGATCAGCAGAACCCACGGATCATCATCGCCGGGTTCGGCCGTTTCGGGCAGATCGCCGGCCGCCTGCTGATGTCTTGCGGCGTGGAAGTGGTGGTCCTGGACCACGACCCCGACAACATCGAGACCCTGCGCAAGTTCGGCGTGAAAGTGTTCTACGGCGACGCCACGCGCCTGGACTTGCTGCACGCCGCCGGCGCGGCCCAGGCCACTGTGCTGATCAACGCGATTGACGATCAGCAGGACAACCTGACGCTGACCCGCCTGGTCCAGGAGCACTTCCCCGCGCTGAAACTGATCGTGCGGGCCCGGGACATGGGGCACCTGATCACCCTGCGCCAGATGGGGGTCGAGGTGGCCGAGCGGGAAACCTTCGAGAGCGCATTGTCGCTGGGTCGCCGGGCGCTGGTGCAGATGGGTGTCGGCGCCTACGAGGCGCGGGAGCGAGCGGATCAGTTCCGTCGCCTGAACCTGCAGATGCTGGAGGAAATCGTCGCCCAGCCGGAAGACGACCTCAAGTTCCGCCACGACGCCTACCGGCGCGCCAATGCCCTGCTCACCGAGATGTTCAACGAAGACCGAGCCCACCCCGTCGACAGCTGGCCTGAACATCATCGCAACGAAACGGAGGAGGCGCGCAGCTAGACCGCCCTCCTCACACACGTGCGAACTGACGCCGGTACGCCATCGGCGTCAGCCCGGTCAGCGCCTTGAACATCCGTTGCAGGTTGGAACTGCTGCTGAAACCCAGTTCGGCGCCGATGCTGGCCAGAGGCAATGACGTCATTACCAGGCGCTCGCCGACCTGGTTCAACTTGATGCAACGGGCGTAGGCGGCGACGGTCTGGCCCGTTTCGCTGCCGACCTTGCGAGCCAGGGTACGCTCGGACATGGCCAGCCGATCCGCCAGCGCCTTGACCGTGATCTGCTCCGCCGGCATTCTCTCCACCAATCCATGCAACCGCCGCAGCAACCCGTCGGGCTGCTGGATCAGCGCGATGCCCTGGAATGCCGCGTGGGGGACGGCCGGGCGCGGCAACACCATCAGCCGGGTGATGTCGCGCAGCGCATCACGGCTGAGACTTTTCTCGATCAGGTTTTCGGCCAAGGGCAAATAGCCGTTCACCCCCGACGCAGTGGCGTTGCGCTCGTTGAACACGCAGTTGCGTTCGCTTTGCCAACGCACCTTGCGATACCGCGCTTGCATCGCCTGCGCCAGCCACCAGGTCACCGTCGCGCATTGCCCATCCAGACGGCCACAGGCAGCCAGCAGGCAGACGCCGGTGCAGTAGGCCCAGAGCTGACGGTCCCGGGGACCTTTGGACAACGCCTTCACCAGCAGGGCCTGGGCGGCAACGAGCGCATTCACCTGTTCGGCCGATTCGGCCCAGAAGCCGGGAACCAGGACCGCGTCCAGATCGGTCTCGCCCAGGGCCGCCTGCGCCTGGAGGCTGACGCCATGGGCACAGTCCACCGGACCGGCCTGCAGAGCGACGTACGTCGCCTCGAACAGATCCCGGCCCCTGCGACGGTTGGCCGCGTGCAGCAGATCGGCAAATGCGAACAGGCCGGCAGGCATGCAGCCGGGGAACAGGAGTAGACCGACACGGATTGGCTGGGGCATGGCATGAAATGAATCAATGATGTCAGACTCGGCCATTATGCCCGCCCCCCCGGATCGGCACCATGAAGCGCTCGCCTTGAACAGGAAACCTTCATGAAAATCCAACAGATCCGCAACGCCACGATCATCCTGGAGTCCGGTCCGTATCGCGTGCTTGTCGACCCGATGCTGGCCGGCAAAGGCACCCTGCCGCCGCTTCGCCTGTTCGGTGCCACCCAGCGCAATCCGCTGGTGGAGCTTCCAGCCTCTGCCGAAAAAGACCTGGAGCGCGTCACTCACTGCCTCATCACGCATTGCCAGAAAGGCCATTTCGATCATCTGGACCGCACGGCGAAACGCTGGCTGAGGGAAAAACGGATCCCGGTCATCTGCACGCCCCACGATGCCGGCTACCTCGCCAAACGGGGCTTGAATGTCCAGCCGCTGGCCGAGGACCACGAGCGGCCCGTGTCCTTCCTGGACGGCACTCTTCGCTCCGTCAGATGCACCCACGGCCGTGGCCTGGTGGGCAAACTGATGGAACACGGCGTCGGCTACCTGATCGAGCTGCCGGTGAACCCAGTGTGTACCTCGCCGGCGACACCGTGCTCACCCCTACCGTGCGCGAGTTCGTCCTGCGCCATCAACCGCAGGTCAGTGTGATTCCGGCCGGCGGCGCACGCTTCGATTTGGGCGGCGATATCATCATGGGAATCGAGGAAGCCATCGAGTTCACCCGTTTATCGGGTGCAGCCGTGCTCGCCAATCACCTCGAAGCGATCAGCCACTGCCCCACCACGCGAAAGGCACTGCGCGACGCCGCCATGACAGCCGGGCTCGGAGCGCGACTGTATGTGCCGGAAGATGGCCAGACGCTGGAGTTCCAGCCTGCCTAGGCTCTGTACGGTCAATTCGAGCCCTCGCCCAGGGCATCCAGCTCGGCCAGCAATGGCGCCGGGATCTGCAGCTCGCTCGCCGAGAGGTTCTCCTGCAGGTGCGCCACCGACGACGTACCGGGAATCAGCAGGATGTTCGGCGCACGTTGCAGCAGCCACGCCAGCGCCACGCACAGCGGTGACGCGTCCAGGCGCGCCGCTACGGCCGAAAGGGTGCCCGATTGCAGCGGTGTGAAACCGCCCAACGGGAAGAACGGCACGTAGGCGATACCCTGCCGGCCCAGGTCGGCAATGAGTGACTCGTCACCGCGATGGGTCAGGTTGTAGTGGTTCTGCACGCAGACCACCCTGGCAATGCCCTGGGCCTGCTTGACCTGCGCTGCCGTGACGTTGCTCAACCCCAGGTGACGGATCAGGCCTTGGCGCTGCAGTTCGGCCAGTGCGGTGAACGACTCTTCGATGGACGCCTCCGTGGGCGACTGCATGTCGCCCCAGGCCCGCAGGTTGACCACGTCCAATACGTCCACACCCAGGTTGCGCAGATTATCGTGGACGGCCTGGGTCAACTCGGCCGGGCTCGCGGCGGGATTCCAGGAAGCGTCGGCGCCACGAACGGCACCCACCTTGGTGACGATCACCAGGTCCTCGGCGTAAGGGTGCAGCGCCTCACGGATCAGCCGGTTGGTGACGTGGGGCCCATAGAAGTCAGCGGTATCGATATGGTTGACCCCTGATGCGAGCGCCTCGCGCAGCACGGCGATGGCCGCCGCCGGATCCTTCGGCGGCCCGAACACGTGAGGCCCCGCCAGTTGCATGGCACCGTAGCCCATGCGGTTGACCGTACGGTCTCCCAACGAAAAATGACCTGCCTTGTCTGCCTTGCTCATCTCGTACCCCTTGGATTGATTGCCTGAAGCCGACTATAGGCGTTGACCACTCCACTGATAATCAGGTGCAATCCGCACGGGCTGTACGGTGGAGAGAACAATGGCGACGGATATTCAGGACCTGCTGGCCTTCGTGGCCGTGGTCAATGCAGGGGGATTTCGAGAAGGCTCGCGGGCCAGCGGCAAGTCCGCTTCCAGCCTCAGCGATGCCGTACGCCGGATGGAAAGCCGGCTCGGTGTCCGCCTGCTCAACCGCACCACCCGCAGCGTGGTGCCGACCGAGGCCGGCGCCCGCTTGATGGAACGCATCGTGCCGGCCTTGGGCGAGGTCGAGTCCGCCCTGGATGTGGTCAACGATTTTCGCGACCGCCCTTCCGGCACCCTCAGGCTGAACGTACCGGTCAGTGCCGCACGCCTGGTGCTGCCGTCCATCATCACACCGTTTCTGAAGAGCTACCCTGACATTCGCCTGGAAGTGATCACCGAAGAAAGCTTCGTCGACATGCTGGCGGCCGGGTGTGATGCGGGCATTCGCTACGACGAGCGCCTGGAGCAGGACATGATCGCCCTGCCCATTGGCCCACGCTTGCAGCGCTTCGCGACCGCCGCCTCGCCGGCATACCTCGATGCCAGGGGGCGTCCCGAGCACCCAAGGGATTTGCTGGAACACGCCTGCCTGCGGGGCAAGTTCCCCAGCGGCGCCATGCCGTTGTGGGAGTACGAGCGTGACGGCGAAACCGTCAGCGTCGATCCGAGCGGCCCGTTGATCACTCGCATTGGCGGTGCGGTGGACCTGTCGGTGCAGGCCGCGGTGGACGGGCTGGGCATCGTTTATCTGTTCGAAGACTGGCTCCGCCCCTACCTGGACAGCGGCGCCCTGGAGCCGGTGCTCGAACCCTGGTGGCAGGGCTTTACCGGACCGTTTCTCTACTACCCCGGCCGCCGCTACCTGCCCTCGCCGTTGCGGGCGTTCGTGGATTTCATCAATCAGAACCGGGGCCGCTGAGCGACCGCGAATAGAGCCGGTCGATCTCCGACCGGGCGTGACACACGAACGCCGCAACCTGCCGGGGTCGGCTGGCCAGGTCATCCCGGGCCTGCCCCCGGTAGACCGCCCGGGCCGTTTCAAGTACAGGCCGATGGGCCAAGGGCAAACGCTCGAGCAGCCATGTCGCTGCCCCGTCCTTGGGAACGATGTGGCCCGTGGCGAGGGTCAGCCAGATGCGAGCCAGGGCCAGCACCACATTGCATTGTTCATCCTGCCAATCGGCGTCTTCATTCCATTGCGTGGTGGTGTCATAGAGCGCCCGCAGCAAGTCGGCCTCGGGTATCGGCTGGATGATCGCGGTGGCCGCGGGCCCGAGCAGACAGACGCTGTGCTGCCTGGCCTTGGTCAGCAGGATCGCCAGGTCGTGATCGGCCATGGGCGGTTCGAAATACCCGGCCTGCAAGTCCTCGCGCAGCCATTCGCCGAACTGCAACTCGCGCACCGGCGGATAGCGCCACGGCACCAGCGCCGCTTGGGCGACCACCGTCACCTCCAGCGGCCGCAATGACTCGGTCGGCGGCCAGGCCGATACCGATAGCAGATCACTCATCAACCCGTGCCGCAGCGATTGCGGCAGTGGCTGGTGGACGATCACCAGCAGGTCGATGTCGCTGCCGGGCTGCAACCCGCCGTCCACCGCGGAACCGAACAGGTAGACGGCTTGCAGTCCATCGCCGAGATGAGCCGCCAGCACCTGGAGAGCACGGGTGATTTGCTGGGAAATTTCAATTGGTGTGTCAGTCATGAGCAGCCCGGTGGTTGGCAGAGACCTGCCAGTATTTTTCCATTGCCCGTGCCAGGGCAAGCCGTTACGCACCGAGACGGCGGCAGGCCCAGGAGGCACGGACCGCCGCTCGTCTCCCCGTCACGAGGATTTTCGAACCAAGCATCGGCCCACGGCTCGGACTTACATGGCCCCACTGAAAGCAATGACGGCGCGCTTGGACAATCGGGACTCGTCAGGCGCATCGAGGGTCCTTTGCGCTTCACTCCAGGGAGTTTTCACTATGTGTGACGGTTTTGTTCAGCACGTTTGCTCAAAGGACTCCCTGGCGTATTTTGCCCAGCGAGACACTCCCGGCGAACGTATCGATACGCACCTGACACGCATGGACCTGTTTCGGACGACACCCGTCAGGCCACCGGAGCGGCACAGCCTGATCAAGCCGAACATGCAGGTCAGCGCCATTCGTCGTCGCGGCGGGCACTTGGAGTCCATCAAGGTTCGCTGGGGCTGGTCACCCATCTGGTCAGTGGGAACGATGCCGCCCCTGACGCATCTGCCGCTGCATCTGGTGATGCGTTCCAAGGTCTTCGACGCGATCAAGCGCGAAGGCCGCGTACTGGTTCCCGTGGAAGGCTGGTACGAGACGCAGGTCCCCTCCTCAAGCCAGGCACAACGCCTCACGTACACGACGTCCCGGCATTCGGCCCCGATTTTCCTTGCGGCCCTGGCCCAGGCCAGCGAAACCCCCTTGGGCTGTGACGGCCTGAGCCTGGTGACCTATGGCGATATCGCCAGCCAACAGCAGTGCGTACTGGCCTTGGGCACCGAAGACGCGCTCGATTGGTTGGACCCGGAGTTCGGCTGGGAGCAGGCGCAACAATTGGCCGAGCGCCTGAACGGCGTGGAACCGCACCTTGAACCGGCGATGTCCGCCCAAGTCCAGGGCAATCTTTGACCCAGGCAGAACGGTTGGTCCTCGGGATAAAGGAATCCGGGAACGAGGCGGCATTGGGCGGTAAACTGCGGCGTCTTTTCCTAACTCATGAGGCGCCGCATGACCCACCCAGACATCACGTTCACTCCCGACCCGGATGCGGATTCCATTTCGTCCGACGTCGCCGGCTCCGGCGGCCTGCTGGTGTCCACCCAGATCCCGACCCGCGCCGACGGCAGCCTTGAACTGGGGGACATCACGCTGCAGAGCGAATGCACGCTGCAGGCCCTCAAGTCCGCGCTGGAGCGTGCCGGCAGCTCCATGGACCGCGTGCTGCACCTGACCATCTACCTCACCGACATGGCCGATCGCGCGGCTTTCAACGAAGTCTACAAACGCTTCTTCACCAAGCCATGGCCGGTCCGGGCGGCAGTGGGCGTGGCTTCGCTGGCGGTCGAGGGAATGCGGGTGGAAGTGACGGCGATGGCGGCCAAGGGCTGAGCGGCAAAGAACGTTCGTGGACCTGCAAAACGCTTTGTGGCGAGGGGATTGAGCGAAACATCGCCCTCTCGCCGCAAATATCCCGAACATATCTCAAATGCGCGTTTCCCACGCAATTCGTCAGTTACGCACCTAGCCCGCCCCCTGCGCGGAGGCTAAAGTGCGCCGTTTTCCTTGTTCACGGCGTACTTATGAATCTCTGGTTCCGACTGTTGCTGATGCTGTTCCGCCGCCCGTGGCGCAAGCCCGCGGCGCCCTTGGGTACTACGGTGGTGCGCATGCGCGTGTGGCCGCTGGACCTGGACCTCAATCGCCACGTCACCAACGGGCGTTATTTCACCCTGGCCGATGTGGGACGCATGGATTACGTGCTGCGCAGCGGCGCCTACAGGGTGGCGTTGCGCAACCGGGCGGTGCCGATCGTCGGGGATGTGTGGGGCAAATTCAGGCGGGAATTGAAGTTGTTCGAAGCGTTCGAGGTACACACGCGCATGCTCGGCTGGGACGAAAAATGGACCTTCATGGAGCACCGTTTCATCAGCCGGGGACGTGTGGTCGGGGTGGTGATCATGCGAGGCCTGTTCCGCTCGGCCAAAGGCACCCTGGCGCCGACTGAATTCGTCCGCGAGCTGGGCCTGGCCGAACAGTCGCCGGCCATGCCCGACTGGCTGGTCGCCTGGTCGCAAAGCTGCGACGGCTTGAGTCTCGGACTTCGCCAGGAGGAAGGTGAGCGCTGACCTGCGCTGGCCAGCACACCACTTGCGGCAAGGGCGCTGGCCTCCCCTTGGAGCCTGCCCCTCGCCCGCGCGCCAATCCCCCCGCCAATACCCGCCTATACTCTTGTGCCAATCCCTCCCGGGGCCTGCACTTCCAACAATAAAAAGCAGAGGTGGAACATGGTTTGGCAACAAGTCTACGATCCCTTCGGTAATGCGGTGCTGTCGACGATCCTGGCGGCGGTTCCGGTGGTGGTGATGCTGGCGTCTCTGGCGTTCTTTCATATCAAGGCGCACCTGGCGGCATTGTATGCCCTGGCCTCGGCGCTGCTCATCGCGATCTTCGCCTTCGGCATGCCGGCCGACATGGCCGGCTCAGCGGCGCTCTATGGTGCCGCCAACGGCCTGCTGCCCATCGGCTGGATCGTGCTCAACATCATCTTCCTGCACCGACTGACTACCGAAAACGGCTCGTTCAAGGTGCTGCAGGACTCCCTGGCCCGCATCACCGATGACCGACGCCTGCAACTGCTGCTGATCGCCTTCTGTTTCGGGGCGTTCTTCGAGGGCGCGGCGGGCTTCGGCACGCCGGTGGCGGTGACCGGTGCGATCCTGATCGGGCTGGGTTTTTCGCCATTGGCCGCCTCCGGGCTGGCCTTGATCGCCAACACCGCGCCGGTGGCGTTCGGCGCCCTGGGCACGCCCATCATCACCCTTGCCAAGGTTACCGGGCTGGATGAAATGGAGCTGTCGATGATGGTCGGTCGGCAGTTGCCGTTTTTCTCGGTGATCGTGCCGTTCTGGCTGATCTGGGCGTTCGCCGGGTGGCGCAAGATGCTTGAGGTGTGGCCGGCGATCCTGGTGGCCGGCGTCAGCTTCGCCATCCCGCAGTTCCTGGTCTCCAACTACCATGGGCCGATGCTGGTGGATGTGATTGCCGCGTTGATTTCCATGGCGTGCCTGACCGGTTTCCTCAAGGTCTGGAAACCGGCCACGGTGCACACCTCGGCGGCGCTGTCGGGCCGGCACGATGACTCGAAGATCGACGCCAGCGAGCAACAGCAACCGGCGGCCAGCGGCGCTTTCGCCAGCGACACCCGCCCCGCCGTGCTGCGAGCCTGGATGCCATGGATCATCCTCACGGTCTTCGTGTTCGCCTGGGGCACCCAGGGTTTCAAGAACCTGTTCGATACCCGCCCGGCCATCGATCCGCAGACCCAGTCGGTCCGGCTCGACCCCCAGGGCAAGCCGATGCGCGAAGCCAATCCGGTCTTCTCGCCCCTGCTGACCTTCGGCACCATCCACCAGCAGATCGAAAAAGTCCCGCCGGTGGTGCCCCAGCCAAAAACCGAAGAAGCGGTCTACAAGTTCAACTGGTTCACCGCCACCGGCAGCGGCATCTTCCTGGCGGCCATTCTCGGCGGCCTGCTGATGGGCTATTCCATCCCGCAACTGGTGCGCCAATACCTGCGAACGCTGTGGGTGGTGCGCTATTCGCTGATTACCATCGTGGCGATGCTGGCGTTGGGATTCCTCACCCGTTATTCCGGGCTGGACGCCACCATGGGCCTGGCCTTTGCGGCCACGGGCATTTTCTATCCGATGTTCGGCACCTTGCTGGGCTGGCTCGGCGTGGCGCTGACCGGTTCGGACACGGCGTCCAACGTGCTGTTCGGGGGCTTGCAGCGGGTGACGGCGGAACAGCTGGGGATCAGCCCGGTGCTGATGGCCGCTGCCAACAGTTCCGGCGGGGTCATGGGCAAGATGGTGGACGCCCAGTCGATCGTGGTCGCTTCAACCGCCACACGCTGGTACGGCCACGAAGGGGAAATCCTGCGGTATGTGTTTTTCCACTCGGTGGTGCTGGCGATCCTGGTGGGCGGGCTGGTGACGCTGCAGGCGTATGTGGAGCCTTTCAGTCACATGGTGGTGGGAGGAAGGTAATCCGCTTTGTGGCGAGGGAGAGCGAGAGCTGGCTCCCTCGCCACGGGTCAGGGCTCTGACCTTGCGAGCGTGGGTCTTTACTGAACGTTCTTCAGCTTGACCACGTCGCCGGACACCGAAGTGGTGTAGCCGGTCAGGACCCAGGCCCAGAACCAGTTTTCCTGCACTTGGGTGTTGATCATGGCGTCGCCGCCCTTGGCCTTGATCGCCGCATCCTGGGCACGCACGAAGCGGTTGTTCTGGCGAATCGGGATGAAACCGAACAACAGCAGGCCAGTGGCCTTGGCTTCACTGTGACCGACAACGGTGTACTGGCTGCTGTCGTACTGCTGGGTCTTCATCGCGGTACCGGTGCAACCCGCCAGGACCAGGCCCAACAATGCGCCGGCGACAACTTTGCTGAAATGCTTCATCAACTACTCCATGGGATAACGCCCGGGATCCATCTCTCGGGCGGCGCGTACTCTACCCCATCGACTTCAATTTGACATCAGTCACGCCAACCCGCAAAAACGCCGGCAAGGCTCGGTGCAGAGCCATCCGTCAGGTGCCTCTCCAGCGAAACAGGCCTGGGTCGATAACATGGACACTGTGCCATGGAAGGCAAATTTGCCATTACGGCCGAGACCACGGCCGACTCCATGGGAGTACCCGATCATGATTGACCTGACTGTCTGGAACATCACCCTTCCCGTGCAGACCCCGGCGCAAGTGGTGCACACCAAGGCCATGCCGAGCCTGCAGAACAAGTACTTCAACCGCAGCGGCGAACGCATCGTGTTCTGGGCACCGGTGACCGGTTCCCATACCGGCAAGAGCGAATTCCCGCGCTCCGAGCTGCGGGAAACCGGCAAGGACGGCAAGCTGCGCAACTGGCGCTACAACAGCGGCATCAATACCCTCAAGGGCACGCTGGCGGTGAACCAGGTGCCTTCCGAAGGTCGCGTGGTGGTGGCGCAGATCCACGCCAAGGATGCCCCTACGCCGCTCTTGAAACTGGTGTACCGCTACGCCAAGGGCAAGGGCAATGTGGATGTGGAGTACCGGGTCAAACCCAAGGACAAGAAGAGCCCCGTGCTCTTCAGCGTACCCAACGTGGCCCTGAACAAAGTCTTCAACTACTCGCTGCAGATGGACAAGCAAGGCAAGCTCACCGTACTGGTCAACAACGTCGGCAAGCAGGTGAAGCTGGACTCGTCCTGGCATCCCTATAACTTCTACTTCAAGGCCGGTGTCTACACCCTGGACAACGTCGGCAACGCCAGCGAAGGCGGGAAAGTGACCTACACCAAGCTGGACGTCAGCCATAAATGACCGACGTCCCGCCCGGCCTCATGCCTTCGAGGTCGCCGCCAGCGCTTGCCGGCCACTGAAGGTCAGCAGGAAGAACACCAGCACCACCAACGCGAAACCGGCCGGGAACAGCCAGATGCTGTTCCAATCGTGGCCTGCATCCACGACGAAGCGATCGGTCACCTGCCCCGCCACCCAGAAGCCGATCAGCATCCCCACCCCATAGGTCGCAAGGGTGATCAACCCCTGGGCCGAACTGCGCAGGTGCTTGGGCGCCTTGGCGTCGGTGTAGATCTGCCCCGAGACGAAAAAGAAGTCATAGCAGATGCCGTGCAGCGCAATGCCGGTGAACAGCATGAATGCCAGGTCCCCGTTGTTGCCGTAGGCGAACAACACATAGCGCAACGCCCACGCCAGCATCCCCACCAACAGCGCCAGCTTGATGCCGAAGCGCTGGATGAACAGTGGCAGCAGCAGCATGAACAGCACTTCGGACACCTGCCCGATGGCCATCTTCGCCGTGGGGTTGGCCATGCCGGTTTCGGCCAGGAACGGGTTGGCGTTCTGGTAGTAGAACGCCAAGGGGATGCAGATCAGGATCGAGGCCATGAAGAACACCAGGTAGCTGCGGTCCTTCAACAGTCCCAGCGCGTCCAGTCCCAGCAGTTGCTTGATGCCGCCACCGCCGGCCTGCTCCTCCAGCGGCGCCGTGGCCGGTAGGGTGAAGCTGTAGAGCCCAAGGACCAGCGAGGCAATGGCCGCCATCAGGAAAGTATTGCGCAGTCCGCCCGCGGCGATGGACTCACGCGAGTCCCAGGCGAACACGAAGCTGATCACCACCCCCGCGACGATCCAGCCCAGGGTGCCCCAGACCCGGATGCGCGAGAACTCCAGCGCCGGGTCGCGCATCTGGCGAAACGCCACGGAATTGACCAGGGCCAGCGTCGGCATGTAGACCACCATGTACGCCAGCACATACGGATAGAACTCGCCGAATTGCGCCGCGCCATACAGCTGGTACAGCAGCACCGCGCCGATCAGGTGCAGCACCGCGAGGATGCGTTCGGCGTTGAAATAACGGTCGGCGATCAGGCCGATCACCAGCGGCGCGATGATCGCCCCCCAGGACTGGGTGGAGAACGCCATGCCGACCTGCCCGCCGCTGGCGCCGAGGGTGTTGGAGAGAAAGGTCCCCAGGGTGACGAACCAGCCTCCCCAGATAAAGAACTGAAAAAACATCATCACGCTCAGGCGTGCATTCATCGTGGTCATGACCGTCACCGTTCTGATTGTTGTTTTTGTAAAAGGACCGTTAAGCAACCAGGCCATGGGTTTATCCAGTTCATAAACCCTCTGGAGCCAGGCAAGCTCCCGATGGCGAGGGGATCTATCCCCGCTGCGCTGCGAAGCGGGCCCGAGGCCATGGACTCCATGAGCCTGACACGCCGAAGTGTCAGGCCTGGGACCGCTTCGCGCTCCAGCGGGCGTGAGCGCCCTCACCACACGGGTGCAGGTCTATTTCAATAGGCCCAGCAGCCGCCGATTGGATTCTTCGTCCGCCGTAACGCCGGCAAAATCGTCGAACGCCTTGCGGGTCTTGCTGATCATGTGCCGCTGGATGAACGCCGCGCCTTCGGCGGCGCCCTGCTGCGAATCCTTCAGGCAGCACTCCCACTCCAGCACCGCCCAGCCGTTGAAATCGTATTGGGTCAACTTGCTGAAGATCGATCCGAAGTCGATCTGTCCGTCGCCCAGGGAGCGGAATCGGCCGGGACGATCGACCCAGCCCTGATAGCCGCCGTAGACACCGGAACGAGCGTCGGGGCGGAACTCGGCGTCCTTGACGTGGAACATGCGGATGCGTTCGTGATAGCGGTCGATGAAGCCCAGGTAGTCCATCTGCTGCAGCAACAGGTGGCTGGGGTCGTAGAGGATGGCTGCCCGAGGATGATGGTCCACCGCTTCCAGGAAGCGTTCGAAGGAGGCGCCATCGTGCAGGTCTTCGCCGGGATGGATTTCGTAGCACAGGTCCACGCCGGCCTCGTCGAAGCGATCGAGGATCGGCAACCAGCGCCGGGCCAGCTCGGCGAACCCTTGTTCCACCAGCCCGGACGGGCGCTGTGGCCACGGGTACATATAGGGCCACAGCAGCGCACCGGAAAAGGTCGCGTGGGCCTTGAGTCCCAGGCGCCGGCTGGCCCGGGCGGCCAGCTTCAGTTGCTCGATGGCCCACTCGGTCCGCGCCTGGGGCAGGCCGCGCAGGTGGGCCGGGGCGAAGTCATCGAACAGCGCGTCGAACGCCGGGTGCACCGCCACCAGTTGCCCCTGCAGGTGCGTCGACAACTCACTGATTTCGACCCCGGCCTGGGCGCAGGTGGCCTTGAGCTCATCGCAATAATCCTGGCTCTCGGCGGCCCGGGCCAGGTCGATGTAGCGCGTGCCCAGGGTCGGCAACTGGATGGCCTTGTAGCCTTGCGAGGCGGCCCACCGGGCGATGTTCGCCAACGAGTCGAACGGTGTCTCGTCGGACATGAACTGGGCCAGGAAAATAGCCGGCCCGCGCAGGCCCATCGGTGTTTCTTCGGTGGTTTTCACAACAGCGATTCTCCGGTTTCCAGCGCGGTCCACTTCGCCTCGCCGCGATGATTGATGATGGCGGCCTCGATGAATGCCATGGTGCGCAGGCCGGTCTCGATGCCGGGTACGCCAGGCACGTCGGGGCCTTCGACCCGCTCGCGAATGGCCCGGGCGAAATCGCCATAGAGGTTCGCCATGGCTTCCAGGTAGCCCTCGGGGTGCCCGGCCGGCAAACGCATGCGTCGCGTCGCCGCTTCGCTCAGCCAAGGCTGGCCGACACCACTGCGCAGGATGCGCAAGGGTTGGTCGACGGCACGATGAATCAGGCTCGAAGGTTCTTCCTGGCGCCATTCCAGGGCGCCCTTGTCGCCATAGACGCGGATCTTCAGCGGATTCTCTTCACCGCTGCAGACCTGGCTGGCCAGCAACACGCCACTGGCGCCGCCTTCCATCCGGAACAACATGGCGACATCGTCATCGAGTTGCCGACCTGGGACATGGGTGCCCAACGCGGCGCACAGATGTTGGATCGGCTGGTCCGCGACGAACTCCGCCAGGGAAAACGCATGGGTGCCTATGTCCCCGATGCAACCGCCCAGCCCGGACCGGGCCGGGTCGTCGCGCCACTCGGCCTGCTTGTTGCCTTGCCCGGCGAGGTCCTGGCTGAGCCAGCCCTGGGGATACTCGACGAACACTTTGCGCACCCTGCCGATGACACCCGAGCGCACCATTTCCCGGGCCTGCCAGACCATGGGATAGCCCAGGTAGGTGTGGGCCAGACCGTAGAGGCAGCGGCTGCCTCGCAGATCGTCCTTGAGCGCCAGCAATTGCTTGAGGTCCAGCCCGGCGGGTTTTTCGCTGAACACATGGAAACCGGCCTTCAGTGCCTGGCTGGCAATGGGGGCATGGAGGTGATTGGGGGTGACGATCACCAGCAGTTCCATGCGCTGATCCAGAGGCAGCACCGCTTCGGCATCGAGCATTTGCTGCCAGTCGTGATAGCAACGGGAGGCGGGCAGCCCCAGGGACGCGCCGGTCTGCCGGTTGTTATGGGGGTCGCGGCTGAACGCACCGCACACCAGTTCGAAGCCGCCGTCCAGGCCGGCGGCCTGGCGATGGGCCTGGCCGATGAAAGCGCCCTCTCCACCGCCCACGAAGCCCATTCTTATTTTGGGTGCCACAGGGTTCATCACGACGCTCTCATGCAGGATTGATATGGAATGTAACCGGTTACATCATGGCCGAATCTAGGCCCGGTTTCGTGCCGTGTCAAATCCAGGAGGGACGCCCCCCGGACGTTTGTGCGCCGTCCAACCTGCGGTAAGCTGCGCAGCCGTGCCCCTATTTCCTGGCGCTGCGTCGAGGTGCGTTTGTCCAATATTCGTGAAGTGGCCCGGCTGGCTGGCGTTTCCGTGGCCACGGTGTCCAGAGCGCTGAAATCCCCGGAGCGGGTGCTGCCCCAGACGCGGGACAAGGTGAACGCGGCGGTGGAACAGGCCGGCTATCGACCGAACCTGATGGCCGTGCAGTTTCGGTCCCGGCGAACCGGTAACCTGGTGATCCTGGTCCCGACCATTGCCAATACCTTTTTCGCCCGGGTCATCAGCGGCGCCCAACAGGCGGCGCAGGCGGCGGGTTACCGATTGCTGCTGTGCGACACCCAGGGCCGGGAAGACATCGAGCAGACCTTTGCCGCGCTGGTCTACGCCCATCAGGCCGATGGGGTCATACAACTGCGCGCCTGCGACCCTTTCGTATCACTGCCCCCCGGCACCGACCCGCTGCCCCTGGTCAACGCCTGCGAAGTGGTCAAGGGCGCTTCCTACCCCACCATCAGCCTGGACAACCGCAGCGCCGCCCGGGCCATGACCGAATACTTGCTCGGGCTCGGCCACCGCCGCATCGGCATCATCAAGGGGCCGCGCAGCAGTCCGTTGACCCTCGACCGCGTGGCCGGTTATCAGGACGCCTTGCACGACGCCGGCATCGCCATCGACCCCGAGCTGATCTGCCATGGCGACTTCACCCTCAAGGCCGGATTCGAGGGTGCCGGCGCGATGCTCGCACTGGCCGAGCGCCCCAGTGCGCTGTTCTGCGAAAACGACGAGATGGCCATCGGCGCCCTCAAGCGCATCAAGCAGACGGGCCTGCGGGTGCCCGACGACATTTCCCTGGTGGGGTTCGACGACATCCCTTTCGCGGCGTATTGCGATCCGCCCCTGACCACCATTTCCCAACCGGCCGAAACCTTCGGCCAGATGGCCGTGGACATGCTGATCGCCCTGATCGAGAACAAGCCCATCCCACAGCGGCATGTGCTGCTGCCGTTCGAGTTGACGGTGCGCGGCAGCAGTGCGGCGCCAGGTTCCGGTATGACCTGACCAGGCACATGGGCTTTATCGACTCGCCATCAGGCCCGTTTCAACTACAGTGGAAAGACTCTGCATAAAGCCATAACAAGACGGAGAGTCTCCCCATGCAAATCAACAAGCACTTCATCTCCCTGGCCACCGCCGCAGCCTTGATGGTGGCCAGCACGGCCTACGCAGCCCCGGTGTACATCAACATACTGACCGGGGGCACCAGCGGTGTCTATTACCCGATCGGGGTCGGGCTCTCCCAGATCTACAGCAGCGGCATCAAGGATTCCAAGACTTCGGTCCAGGCTACCAAGGCTTCGGTGGAGAACCTGAACCTGCTCCAAGCCGGACGCGGGGAATTGGCCTTTGCCCTGGGCGATTCGGTGGCGGACGCCAGCAATGGCGTGGAAGACGCTGGCTTCAAGGCCCCCTTGACCAAGTTGCGGGCCATCGCCGGAGCCTACCCCAACTACATCCAGATCGTCGCCAGCCAGGAGTCGGGCATCAAGACCTTGGCCGATCTCAAGGGCAAGACCGTTTCGGTCGGCGCGGCGAAATCCGGCACCGAGCTCAATGCCCGGGCGATCTTCAAGGCTGCGGGCCTGACGTACGACGATATGAAGGTGCAGTACCTGCCCTTCGCCGAGTCGGTGGACCTGATCAAGAACCGCCAGTTGGATGCCACGCTGCAGTCCTCCGGCCTGGGCATGGCGGCCATTCGCGACCTGGCGTCAACAATGGCGCTGAACTACGTGTCGATTCCGGCCGATGTGATAGGAAAAATAGGCAACCCGGCTTACCAGAGTGCCCAGATCCCCGCCAATACCTACGACGGACAGGCCGACGCAGTGCCCACTGTTGCCATCACCAACATCCTGGTGACTCGCGAGGACGTGCCGGACGAAGTGGCTTATCAAATGACCAAGCTGCTGTTCGACAACCTCAATCGCCTGGGCACCTCCCATTCGGCAGCCAAGGACATTTCCCTCGAAAACGCCGCGAAGAACCTGCCGATCGCCCTGCACCCCGGTGCCGAGCGCTACTACAAGGAAGTGGGCGCACTGTAGTTTCCCGGGCTGCAATGGCACCGCGCCGTTGCAGCATTGCGTTCCGCACCCGCTGCAGACAACAGGCAGGTACCTATGAGTGAAGACCAGCACGGCATCCCCGCAGATCCTCGGGATTGGCCCAAGGCCCTGTTTTGCGTGGCACTGCTGTTTTCCGTATTCCAGATCATCACGGCGGCCTTTTCCCCAGTGTCCAGCATCGTATTACGGGCTGTGCATGTTGGTTTTCTATTGTGGGTGGTATTTCTCAGCTACCCGGCCTACGGAAAACAACGACCGTGGCAGCCACTGGCCTGGGCCTTGAGCCTGGCGGGCGTGGCGACGGCTCTATACCAATGGATATTCGAAGCCGACCTGATCCAGCGCTCCGGCGACCTGACCACGACCGACATGGTCATCGGCAGTCTCCTGATCATCCTGGTGTTCGAAGCCGCACGGCGCGTGATGGGCATCGCCCTGCCGATCATCTGCGGCCTGTTCCTGGCCTATGGCCTGTTCGGCGAATACCTGCCGGGCGACCTGGCCCATCGCGGTTATGGCCTGGACCAGATCATCAACCAGTTGGCGTTTGGTACCGAAGGGCTCTACGGCACGCCGACCTATGTATCGGCCACCTATATCTTCCTCTTCATCCTGTTCGGCGCCTTCCTGGAAAAGGCCGGCATGATCAAACTGTTCACCGACTTTTCCATGGGCCTGTTCGGCCACAAGCTGGGCGGCCCGGCGAAGGTGTCGGTGGTGTCATCGGCATTGATGGGCACCATCACCGGTTCGGGCATCGCCAACGTGGTGACCACCGGGCAGTTCACCATCCCGTTGATGAAGCGCTTCGGCTACAAGGCTGCGTTCGCCGGTGGCGTGGAAGCGACGGCCAGCATGGGCAGCCAGATCATGCCACCGGTGATGGGCGCCGTGGCGTTCATCATGGCCGAGACCATCAACGTGCCCTTCGTGGAAATTGCCAAGGCGGCCTTGATACCGGCATGCCTGTATTTCGGCTCGGTATTCTGGATGGTGCACCTGGAGGCCAAACGCTCCGATCTCAAAGGCCTGCCCAAGGACCAATGCCCGAGCGCCTGGAGCGCGGTCAAGGAGAACTGGTATCTGCTGATCCCGCTCGCGGTGCTGGTCTACCTGCTCTTTTCCGGACGCACACCACTGTTTTCCGGCATGGTGGGGTTGGCATTGACGGCTATCGTGATCCTCGGCTCGGCGATCATCCTGAAAGTCTCGAACTATGCCCTGCGCTGTGCGTTCTGGGTCGCGCTGGGTATTTTCTGCGTCGGTTTTTTCCAGTTGGGGATCGGTATCGTCTTTGCAGTCATCGCTGTATTGGTGATGGCCTGCTGGTTCATGCAAGGCACCCGGGAAACCCTGGTCATCTGCTTGCATGCCCTGGTCGACGGTGCCCGCCACGCCGTGCCGGTAGGAATCGCCTGCGCCCTGGTCGGCAGCATCATCGCCGTGGTTTCCCTGACCGGCGTCGCGTCCACTTTTGCGGGTTACATCCTCGCCATCGGCAAGGACAACCTCCTGCTGTCACTGATCCTGACCATGCTCACCTGCCTGGTGCTGGGCATGGGCATCCCGACCATTCCCAACTACATCATCACCAGCTCGATCGCCGCGCCCGCCTTGCTGGAGCTGGGGGTGCCGCTGATCGTGTCACACATGTTCGTATTCTACTTCGGCATTCTCGCCGACCTGACACCGCCGGTGGCCCTGGCCTGCTTCGCCGCCGCGCCCATTGCCAGGGAAAGCGGCCTGAAGATCAGCTTCTGGGCCGTACGTATCGCCCTCGCCGGTTTCGTCATACCGTTCATGACGGTCTACAACCCGGCGCTGATGCTTCAGGGCGACAACTTGTGGATGACCGCCTACATGCTGGTCAAGACACTGCTCGCCGTCGGCCTGTGGGGAATGGCATCCACCGGTTTCCTGCAACAGAAGATGCCCCTCCTGGAACGGCTGGCATGTTTTGCCGCCGGCGCACTGCTGGTGGTGGCGCTGCCGCTGACCGATGAAATCGGCTTTGTCCTGGGTGCGCTGTTGATCGGCCAACACCTCTGGCGTGCCCGCCGTGTCGGGCGGGCCTTGGCTTGATTGGCCTATGCCTGGGACTCTCCGGCGCAGTCTGGGCGCAACTGGAGCTGCGCGACTTCACGCTGGCCTGGGATCACACCATCGAAAAGATCCGCTGGGAAGAGGACTATCACATCACCGAAGAAGGCCTGGTCCTGGGCGAGGCCAGGGTCAAGGGCAATGGGGCCGGCATGGAAATTCCCGAAGGTGCCCGGCTGGCAAATGGCAGTTGGCGCTTCCATCGCCAACTGCCACCGCTGCAACCGCTGACGCTGGGGCGCACGCCCCAAGCCGGTGACTACCAGCTGTGTCATGCCGGACACTGCCAGCCGATGAGCCATTGGCTGGGACCGGCTAGCCAGGCTCGACCGGCTGTGGAACTATGGAGCTGCGCGCTCCAGTCGGCGACCGATCGATGAACGAGAGGTCGCCGTCGGGCTCGGCAAGTGGCGCCTGCGACAACCGATCCGCGATGCCTGGACTTCAGGCGAACGTCGCACCCCGGGTGTTCACGAACAGCGAGTACAGCGAGTGGCTGCCAGCCATGAACAGCCGGTTGCCCTCACGTCCGCCGAAGCACACATTGGGGCAGCGCTCCGGCAGGGAAATATGCCCGATGGCCTTGCCTTGCGGATCGAACACCCGCACGCCGTCGAGTTTCTCCAGGTCGGCCCTGGGGTCGCCGTTACCGCCCCAACCGCACCAGAGGTTGCCGCTCTCGTCGCACTTGAGTCCGTCGATGGCCGCGTAATCCAGGCCTTCGATATGCTTGCGGCGCTCCCCCAGGGTGCCATCGTCCTTGACCGTGATCGCCCAGACCAGGCGGTTGGGCTTGGCCCGGCCTTCGACCACGTAGAGGATTTTTTCGTCCGGGGAAAAGCACAGGCCGTTGGGGCCCGCCAAGTCATCGATCACCCGGCTGACCTTGCCGGTCTCGCCATCGATGCGATAGACCGCATGAGGCTGGACGGGAGTGACCTTGTGCCCTTCATAGTTATTGCCGGTCTGGAACGGTGGGTCGGTGAACCAAACCGAGCCATCGCGTTTGCAGACGATGTCGTTGGGCGAGTTGAAAGGCTTGCCGTCGAAACTGTCCGCCAGCACGGTGATCGTACCGTTGTGCTCGGTACGGGTGACGCGCCGGCCTTCGCTGGATGTAGTGGACCCTTCGCACACCAGCAGCCGTCCCTGGCGATCGCGACACATGCCATTGGAGAAGTTGGCGTTCTCGCGATACACCGACAGGCTGCCCGTAACCTCATCCCAGCGCATGATGCGATTGTTGGGGATGTCGCTGACCAGCAGGTAGCGACCATCGCCGATCCATACCGGCCCTTCCGCCCAGCGCAGGCCGGTGGCGAGCTTTTCCACACTGGCGTTGAAAATGCGCAGGTCCATGAAGCTGGGGTCCAGGACATTCACCAGGGGGTCCGGATACCGTTGGCTCAACGGCTCGGCCTGGGTGAGCCCGGGCAGGTTCCCCAGGGTGGCGGCGGCGGCCGAGACCACCAGGGATTTTTTCAGGAAGAGCCGGCGCTGCTGATCGGTGATTGAAGGTTGTGAAGGATCCATCGTACGTCTCCGTTAATTATTATTGGACGGGGACGCCAGTTTTACCGCGTGATAAGACATCGTACAAGTTAATATCCTGCGTCCCGCCATACGCCTCAAGCCTGGCTGAGCGGGATGCGTACAGTGAACGTAGTGCCGGCCCGCGCTTGGGAATGTACCTCGATAGTGCCCTGGTGGGCCGATACGATCGCCGAGGCGATGTGAAGTCCCAGCCCCAGGCCAGCCGTGGGTCCGTATTGCATGTCACCGCTGCGCAGTTGACGGACCAGGGGATTGAAAATGCTGGCAAGGGCATCTTTTTCAATGATCTTGCCTTGGTTATTGATCGCAATGACCCCTTCATCCCCTTCCCGGCTCAGGGAAACCGTGATCGGTGCGCCTTCTGTCCCATGCTGCACGGCATTGCCGATCAGGTTGGAGAACACCTGCTCCATTCGCGCCGGGTCGAACATCCCGTCGAGGGCACCACGCGGTTCGAAGAGGATGGTGCTTTCCGGATGGTAGGCGCGCGCCTCCTCCACCATGCCTTCGCACGCCGCGACCAGGTCTCCCCTGAAGCGCTGCACCGGTATGCCGGCCCCCAGCTGGGTGCGGGTGAAATCCAGCAGATCGCCGACGATCTTGTTGGCACGCTTGACACTGGTGTAGATGCGCGAAGAAATCTTGGTGGCCTTGGCAGGCAGGTCGCCCGCGCGCAGGAGCACTTCAGAGCCCAGCAGGATGGCACCCAACGGGCTGCGCAGATCATGCCCGAGGATCCCGAGAAACATATTGCGCGCCGCATCCACCGCCCCCGAGTAGCTCACGACGGACTCCGCCAAGGCCTGGTCCACGGCCTCGTTGAAGCGAATCACATCGGACATCGCCTGCTCTTGCTGCAACGGGGCCTGCGGCATCCACAGCATCAACACACTGGTGCGTAGCGCACGGTATTCCGAGACCATCTGTTCCACGGTGAAACCGGAGGACTGGCGAATGACGGCGTGGGTTTCGGCCGCGGTTTCGACATCCGTCGCCGGGGCGTCGCCGTGGGATTTGGCGATCTGCTCCTCGGTGGTCTGGGCGGTGCGCAAGTCAATGGCGATGGCCCGCAACATTTGCTCGGCATGGTCGCGCAGTGCCACCGAATCCATGCCGATCGAAGCCGGCGTTATGGTCCTGGCGAAATCTTCCCAAGCCTGGAGGATCGGTTCGATATTGTGCTCGATGAAATCGGCCAGGCGCATGGGTCGCTCCGTGAGAAGGTCAGATGGACCGGAGCGGAAAACAACGCAGCGGTCAGTTGTTGTACAGCAAATCGCCGATGGACGCGTCGGTATCCGCGGAAAGTCAGGCCCTCTGCACCCCTTGCCCCACGACGCGGGGTGTCCACGGCTCGAGGTTGACGGTGCACGCCCTCGGGATTCGAGACTTGTCTCTTTGCGTCTGTTTCGGTACAAGACCAAGTCGTACGACAACCTATAACTAAAAATTGTCCGAAGCCTATCCGCCTCGGCGTCCCGCCTTTGAGATATCTGCCATGACCCGCTCCTCTGCCGACACCCCCACCCCGTTTCCCCGTCACCTCGCGGTGCTGATCCTGTTGTGCATGGGCTGCGCCTTCGCCGGCAACCATGTCGCGGCGCGGGCGGCTTTCGATGACGGTGCCGGGGTGTTGCTGGCGATCCTGCTGCGCTCGGGCGGGACGCTGTTGGTACTGGCAACCATCGTTCTGTGGCAACGGCAGAGCTTGCGCCTGCCGGTCGGCGCATGGCGCTGGCAACTGGTCCTCGGCCTGTTGATCGCTGCCCAGAGCCTTTGCCTGTATTCAGCCGTGGCGCGAGTGCCGGTGGCGCTGGCGCTGTTGGTGGGCAACCTGTTTCCGATCCTGCTGGCCCTGTTGACCTGGGCCCTTGGCGGCCCCCGCCCCACCGCCCGGACGGCGGCCTTGATGGGCATGATCCTGGTCGGCCTGGTGTTCGTGCTGGAGGTGCCGTCGCGATTGTCGTCCCAGGCGGATGTCGGCCCGCAATGGCTGCTGGGCGTCGGCCTGGCATTCTGCGCCGCGTGCGTCTTCGCGTGTGCGTTGTGGATCACCGATCACAAGCTGTCCCAGGTGCGCGGCTCGGTGCGCAGCCTGCTGACGATTTTCATCGTGTTCAGCAGCGTCAACCTGGCCGGCCTGACGGGCGCCCTGCCCGGCGGCCTCGACCTGCCCGCGACCCATGTGGGCTGGTTGGCCCTGGCCACGCTGGTGGTGCTCTATGGCACAGGGTTCATCGTGCTGTTCATGTGCGTGCCGCGCCTGGACATGCCGCGCAATGCGCCGGTGATGAACATCGAACCGCTGGCGACCCTGCTCATCGGCTGGCTGGTGCTGGACCAGATGCTCAATCCCGGCCAGGTGCTCGGCGGCGCGATCGTGGTGACAGGCATCGTGTTGCTGACCTGGCGCAAGGCCGAGCGGATCAAGGCGCCGATGGCCGAAGCAGCGAAGTGAATGCCATTCTCTCCCGTCCCCCGCTCCCGCATCGCCCCCCCTGGGCGCCCTTGCGACAGGGCGGCATTCAGGCGTCATGCATTTAATCCTCGCCCCTTCTGAAACCAGTTTGAAAATCCACAGTCCTACCCCAGCCCGGAACCACAGGTTTGCGGGCTGATCGGCGCCCTCCGCGGCGTTCCAGCAATCCCGTCCTCCAGAGCTGTTCATTCATGCGCCACTCGGTTCTCTCTCGCCGTTTTGCCTCGCTGTGTCTCCCGTTCCTGCTTCCTCTGTCCGCCAGCCCGGCCCATGCCCGGGGTGAAGGGCAACTGGTGAACGCCATCAATGACTACCGCAGCCAGTCCCATCGATGCGAATGGCGAACGATGCGCGCCGCCCCGCCCCTGGTGTTGCGTGCCAAGCTGGCCTTGCCGATCGGCTTTCGGGGCGGTCTGCGCGAAACCCTGATGGACGAAGGCTACCAGGCCCGGACCGTGCGCAGCATCCGCCTGACCGACGCACGGGATGCCGACGAAGCGTTCGAGATACTGGCGGAAGAACATTGCTCGGCGCTACTGGACAGCCAGTACGCGGACATTGGCATCAATCGGATCGGGGATGAATGGCGCGTGGTATTGGCGCAGCCCTTGGGCGGTGCGCGCATGAGTGACGAGGCGCCGGCGGACAAATCACTGCTGGCCCAGGTCAATGCCGCCAGGGCCAAGCCCCGGATGTGTGGTCGCCAGCGCTTCGCGGCGGCTCGACCGTTGAGCTGGAATGCCGCGCTGGGCACCGCTGCCGAAGGTCACAGCCGGGCCATGGCGCGTGGCAACTACTTCTCCCACCGCGACCCCGATGGCCGCTCCACCTCCGACCGGGCCAAGAGCGCCGGCTTTCGTGGGCGCAAACTCGGCGAGAACATCGCCGCCGGCCAACGCACGCCGAGCCAGGCCATGCGCGACTGGCTCGCCAGCCCCGGGCATTGCGCCAACTTGATGAACCCGATGTTCACCCAGGTCGGCGCGGCCTCCGCCAGCAACTCGCGCAGCGATGCGGGGGTCTACTGGACCATGGTCTTCGGCGCGCCCTGACGGCCTGCTACAGGCGCACCTCAGCGACCGGTACTACGTCGATCCGCGATACCGCGCTGCTTAGCCGCCCCAGCCGATGGTTGTGATCGGCGATGATCTGTTCGGCCGCCATGCTGCCGTTATCCACCGTCGAATGGGCGTCGGCGGCCAGGACCACCTCGTATCCCAGGGCATGCGCCTGGCGCACCGTGGCATTGATGCAGTAGTCGGTCTGCAGCCCGCAAATCACCACGCGATCGATGCCCCGGGCCTGCAACAGGGCCAGCAGATCGGTCTGGTAGAACGCATCCGCAGCGGTCTTGCGCACCCGCAGGTCGTCCGCGCCGGTGACCAGCCCATCGGCCAGTTGCCAGGCGGCACTGCCGTAGGTCAGTGAGCCGTCCAGTTCTTCATGCTGGACCAGGATCACCGGCAAGCCGAGGGCCCGGGCCCTGGCACTGAGCTCGTTGATGGTCCGGACCAGGCGTTCACTGCCGAAGCACTCTTCTTGGCCGGCACACAACCCGCTCTGGACGTCGATGATCAGCAATGCCGTGTTCATGTCTTGCTCTTCCAATGGTCAATAGCCCAGGGACAGCCCTGTATTGCGGCGTGGATCGTTGGCGCCGTAGAAACGATTCTTGCCCACCGGCTTGCCTCCCAGCGACGGGGCGCCCACCAGGATCGCGGCGATATGGTTCGGGTCCTGGGGCCCTGCGAACTTGTGCCCCCAGCTTTCGAGGATCTTCTGCGTGTCGGGGCTGGCGGCGAAGGTTTCCAGGTTGGTTTCTTCCGGCATCCACTGTTGATGGAAGCGCGGCGCATCCACCGCTTCCTGCAGATTCATGCCGTAGTCGATGACATTGAGGATCGTCAGCAAGGTCGCGGTGATGATACGGCTGCCACCGGGCGTGCCCACCACCATGACAGTCTTGCCGTCCTTGGTGACGATGGTCGGGCTCATGGACGACAGCGGAGCCTTGCCCGGTGCGATGGCGTTGGCTTCTCCCTGCACCAGGCCGTACATGTTGGGTACCCCGACCTTGGCGGTGAAGTCATCCATCTCATCGTTGAGGATCACCCCGGTCTTGCTCGCCATGACTCCGGCACCGAACCAGTCGTTGAGGGTATAGGTGACCGAAACCGCGTTGCCCCACCGATCGACGATCGAATAGTGGGTGGTGTTACTGCCTTCGTGGGGCGCCACGCCGGGCTTGATCTTCTGTGAGTCACCGGCCTTCTGCGGTTCGATGGCGGCCCGCAGCTTGGCGGCGTAGTTCTTGTCCAGCAGATGGTCGATGGGGTTCTGCACGAAGTCCGGGTCGCCCAGGTAGCTGTTGCGGTCCACGTAGGCGTGACGCATGGCTTCGATCTGGTAATGCATGCCCTGGGCCGAATGGAAGCCCAGCTCCTTCATGGGATAGCCATCGAGGATGTTCATGATCTGGCACAGCACCACGCCGCCGGAACTGGGCGGTGGCGCCGAGATGATGTGGTAGCCGCGATAGTCACACTCCACCGGGGCCAGTTCTCGGGTCTTGTACTTGTCCAGGTCGGCCTGGGTGATGATGCCTTTGTTGGCCTGGCTGGACGTCACGAGGGCGTCGGCGACCCAGCCTTTATAGAAGCCGTCGGCGCCCTTGGCCGAGATTTCCCGCAGGGTCCTGGCGAGGTCCTTTTGCACCAGCTTCTGGCCGACCTGCATCGGCTCGCCGTTATGCAGGAAGATCGCGCCGGAGTCGCGCATGTCCTTCCTGAACAGATCGGTGGCGGTCTCCAGCAGTTCCACATCGCCCTGCTCCAGGGTGAAACCTTCATCGGCCAGACGGATGGCCGGCGCCATCAGCTCCGCCCGAGACATGCTGCCGTATTTCTGCAGGGCCAGTTCCATGCCGGAAACCGTGCCGGGCACACCCACCGCCAGGTGCCCGCGGGTGCTGAGTTCGGGGATGACGTTACCGTCCTTGTCCAGGTACATGTCGGCGGTGGCGGCCAACGGGGCTTTCTCGCGAAAATCCAGGAACGTCTTGCGCCCATCGGCCAGTTGCAGGGTCATGAACCCACCGCCGCCCAGGTTACCGGCCGCCGGATACACCACCGCCAGGGCATACCCCACCGCCACCGCCGCATCCACGGCATTGCCACCTTTCTTGAGCACATCGACGCCGACATGGGTCGCCAGGTGCTGGGCGGTGACCACCATGCCATTTTCGGCGGCGACGGGGGCCTGGGACGCGGATTGCGCAGGCAAGCCGCTCAAAGTCAGGGAGGTGGCGACAAGGATCCGGGCAAAGGATTGGAACTTCATGAGTCGGTCTCTTCTTGTTTTAAGGGTCAGGATCGCATCAAGGGCATCAGGCAGTATGGCCCGGTTTACGAAATCCGCCCGTGCGCCGTCGACCGGGTGACGTCACGCAAGCCTTTGGGATAGGCTCGTACGGCTTGCCACCCCATGCCCAAGGACATCGCCGATGACGCTGCGAATCGAACGTACGGACACCCCCACCGCTGAAGAACGCGAGGCCATCCTGGCGCCGCTGCGCAGCTACAACGTCTCCCAGGCCGGCGACGGCGCATCGCAACTGGTGGCATGGCTGGTGCGGGACGAGCAAAGCGATGAGATCCTGGGCGGCCTCTACGGGCGCCTGTTCTATCGCTGGCTGTTCATCGAATTGTTGTCGGTGCCGCAAGAGGCTCGGGGACAAGGCCTGGGCAGTGAACTGATGCAGTTGGCCGAAACCCTGGCGAGGGAGCAGGATTGCATCGGTATCTGGCTGGACACCTTCGATTTCCAGGCGCCGACGTTCTATCGCAAGCTCGGTTTCACCGCCTGCGGACAGATCGACGACTACCCACCGGGTCACACGCGTTTCTTTTTCCAGAAACGCCTGCTTCCCGCCGATTGATACGCGATGCGGATGGAAGCGGGCTGCGGAGCGGGCATTGCTTTTGTTCGAGCCAATGATCCTGAGCCCTGGCGATGACAGGACTCGGATCATTCGCTGAAACGGGCCAGCGTTTGAGGGCTCTGCGCAGAGTCCGCAGCGTTGGTGCGAGCGCTCTACAAGCAGGTCGCCAGCGCCGCCAACCGGCGCTTGGCCACGAAATCGTCGTGCCGGGCGTAATAGTTCAATGTCGTGCCGGTGGCGTCGGTCTGCAGGTCGACAAAGGATTCGGCGGAACGGGTATACACCGTCGAGCCACCTTTCTTGCCCGGTTGCAGGTAGGCGCCGGCGTCCTCGCCGAACACCGCTTCATCCTGCCAGGAAAACTGCACGCACTGGGCCACGACCTGTTCCGGCTTGTCGGACGTCATGGTCTTGTAAGGGGCTTGCGTCCTGGCCTGGTTCATCGCCGAGCCTGCGCAGCCGGCCAGCAGGGTCGCGGCCAGGGCCACCGTCAACATTCGCATTGCGTTCACTCATCGAAAAAAAGCGGACTGTAGCACTGCGACACTCGCCTTCGTGCTGCTTTACTCAAATTTATACGGGACAGAGGGCAACGATTCGCGCAACCTGTGAGACTTCTCGCAATCCCAAAGGAGTGACCATGGCGGCAAGCGAAGAGCAACATGAACGGGCCTTGGACAGATTCCTCGATGAGCGTCCCGAACTGCGTGTGGAACTGGATAACCTCAACCCGCTGCTGGCCCAGGCCAAGGGCGAGACACCGGCGCAGTACCGTGCCGAGCGGCTGCATGAAGCGTTCGAAGCCGAGGCCGAGCGCCTGGGCCTGTTCGCTTGGGAACTGACCCTGCAACTGACCGCCGCCTCACCCCAGGACTACCAGGTGCAGCGCCTGGAAGTGCATAAGGAAGTGGCGGAAATGGCAGGAATGGACTGGGAAGAATATTGCGAGCTGCATGGCCTCGAGCAGTAGCCCGAATGGACTGGGTATCATCTCTGGCGCGGGGTGGCGCGACGTTTCGCTAAACTCCCTCGCCACACAGCCTTCAAACCACGTCCCTTGTGTTGAATCGCCTGGCAATCGCCGCTGCGCCCATAAAGCTTTATCATGGCCGCAGTTTTGCTCATCGGGTCTGTCATGAAGTTCGCCATCGCGCTGTTTTCCGCCGCCCACGCCCCCTCCTCGCGCCGCGCCTTGCTGTTCGCCCAGGCCGCGCTGGCCGGCGGGCACGAGATCGTGCGGCTGTTTTTCTATCAGGACGGCGTCCATAACGCCGACAGCGGCGTGGTCACGCCACAGGACGAACAGGACTTGCCCCGGCAATGGCGCGCCTTCGTCAGCGATAACCGACTCGACGGCGTGGTGTGCATCGCCGCGGCATTGCGCCGTGGCGTGCTGGACGAAGACGAAGCCCGGCGCTACCAGCGTTCGGCGGTCAGCGTCGAGGCGCCTTGGGCCTTGTCCGGGTTGGGCCAGTTGCACGATGCGATCCAGGATGCCGACCGTTTGATCTGCTTTGGAGGCGCGTGATGGCCAAGTCCCTGCTGCTCATCAGCCGCCAGTCCCCGTGGTCGGGTCCCGGTGCCCGGGAAGCCCTGGATATCGTGCTGGCCGGTGGTGCGTTCGACCTGCCCATTGGCCTGCTCTTTCTCGATGACGGTGTGCTCCAGCTGCTCGCCGGCCAGGATGCCAGGGCCGTCCAGCAGAAAGACCTCAGCGCGAACCTGCAGGCTTTGCCGATGTTCGGCGTGGAAGCGCTCTTCGTCTGCGCCGACAGTGCCGCCCGGCGCGGTATCGACACCGCGGCCCTGGCGCTGGACGACATGAAGGTGCTGACCGCCCAAGACATCACCGCTCTCATTGACCGTTACGACCAGGTGATCACGCTCTGATGTCGACTTTGCATGTGTTATCCCATTCGCCTTTCGGCGACGAGCGCTTCGGCAGTTGCCTGCGGATCCTGGGGAGCCAGGATGCGCTGCTGCTGTGTGGCGACGCGACTTATGCGTTGCAGCCCGGCACCCAGCCGTTCCAGGCCCTGCAAGCCCTCCATCAGCAGCGCTTCGTGCTTCTGGAAGATGCCCAGGCGCGTGGCCTGGCGATTGCGGACTGGATCGTGGCCATCGATTACCCGGCCTTCGTCGAACTGTCGGTCCGGCATGACAAGGTCAATACCTGGCTATGAATGTGCTGAACGTGGGCGATCGCGCCATCGCGCTGGACAAGGACGGCTACCTGGCCGACCGCAACGATTGGTCGGCCGACGTGGCCGCTGCCCTGGCGGCTGCCGAAGGCATGGAGCTGGGCCCCGAACACTGGGAAATCCTCGAGCTGTTGCGCAGCTTCTACGATGAGTTCCAGCTCTCTCCCGCCACCCGGCCGCTGATCAAGTACACCGCGCTGAAATTGGGGACGGAAAAAGGCAACAGCCTGCACCTGAACCGCTTGTTCAAAGGCACGCCCGCCAAACTCGCCGCCAGGCTGGCGGGCCTGCCCAAACCGACGAACTGCCTATGACCGACTTCCCATCGCTGACCCTCCAGACCCCGGCCGAACACCCATTCGCCCAGTTCGTGCGCATCCTCGGCAAAGGCAAGCGCGGTGCCCGCAACCTGACCCGCGAAGAAGCCCGGGAAGCCATGGGCATGGTGCTGGACGAAACGGTCGAGGATACCCAGCTGGGCGCCTTCCTGATGCTGTTGCGACACAAGGAAGAAAGCGCCGAGGAACTGGCCGGCTTCACCGAAGCCTTGCGCGAGCGCCTGGCGGTACCGGCCCTGGCCGTGGACCTGGACTGGCCGACCTACGCCGGCAAGAAACGTCACCTGCCGTGGTACCTGCTGGCGGCCAAATGCCTGGGACAGAACGGGGTGCGGATCTTCATGCATGGCGGCGGCGCCCATACGGCGGGCCGGCTTTACACCGAACAGTTGCTGCAATCGCTGCAGATTCCACTGTGCCGCGACTGGCCACAGGTCGGTGCCGCGCTGGACAACGGTGGCCTGGCCTTCATGCCGTTGGTGGACTGGGCACCCCGGATGCAGCATATGATCGACCTGCGCAATACCCTGGGCCTGCGCTCGCCGATCCATTCCCTGGCCCGCCTTCTCAACCCGCTGGGCGCCCGTTGCGGGCTGCAGAGCATCTTCCATCCCGGTTACCAGGCGGTGCATCGCCAGGCCAGTGGCCTGCTGGGAGACACGGCCATCGTCATCAAGGGCGACGGCGGCGAGATCGAGATCAACCCGGACGCCGACAATCATCTGTATGGCACCACTGGCGGCACGAGCTGGGATGAGGAATGGCCACGGCTGTCCGAGCAGCGCCACGTCAAGCCTGAAAGCCTCGACCCCGAACACCTCAAGGCGGTCTGGCGCGGCGAAGTGGAAGACAGCTACCCCCGACTCGCGTTGATCGCCACCATGGCCCTGGCCTTGCGCGGCCTGGGCCAGGCTCGCGAAGAAGCGTTCGAGAAGGCCCGGCACTATTGGGAAGCGCGAGATCGATCGATTTAATCGATCATCAACGCCCAACCTTTGCGCTTTTTGTTCGAACCTATCGGAATAGACTCGTCTCCAATGTGTATTGGCCGAGGAGATCGAGATGGGTTTGTTAGTCGAAGGCCGCTGGCAGGATCAGTGGTATGAAAGCAAGGACGGCACGTTCCAGCGCGAACAGGCGCAACGCCGTCACTGGATCACCGCCGACGGCAGCGCCGGTCCCACGGGTGATAGTGGATTTGCCGCCGAACCGGGGCGCTACCATCTGTATGTGTCCCTGGCCTGTCCCTGGGCTCATCGCACGCTGATCTTGCGCAAGCTCAAGGGCCTGCAAGAGCTGATCGACGTCTCGGTGGTCAGCTACCTGATGCTGGAGAACGGCTGGACCTTCGACAAGGCCCACGGCTCGACTGGCGACAAACTCGACAACCTGAGTTTCCTGCACCAGCGCTATACCGCCGATACGCCGGACTATACCGGCCGCGTCACCGTTCCAGCGCTGTGGGACAAACAACGGCAACGTATCGTCAGCAACGAATCGGCGGAGATCATCCGCATGTTCAACAGTGCGTTCGATGGCTTGACCGGCAATACCCTGGACCTCTACCCCGAACACTTGCGCAACGATATCGACGCGCTGAACGAGCGCATCTATCCGGCGGTAAACAACGGGGTCTATCGCGCCGGCTTCGCCACCACCCAGCAAGCCTATGAGCAGGCATTCGACCAGCTGTTCGCCGAACTGGACCGACTGGAGGCGCTGTTGGGCCTGCAACGCTACTTGACCGGCGAATACCTCACCGAAGCGGATATCCGCCTGTTTACCACCATGATCCGTTTCGACGCGGTGTATTTCGGCCATTTCAAATGCAACCTGCGCCGCATTGCCGACTACCCGAACCTGTCGAACTGGCTGCGGGAGCTGTACCAGTGGCCGGGCATCGCCGACACCGTGGACTTCACCCACATCCAGCGTCATTACTATGGCAGCCACAAGACCATCAACCCCAACGGGATCGTACCCAAGGGGCCGCAGCAGGATTTCAGGGTTGCCCATGATCGGGGAAGGTTGAGTGGGAAAGGGATTTGGCGTGGGACTGAGGATTGATCCAGATTTTTATTGCCTCTGAAGGCCAATCGCGAGCAGGCTCGCGATTGCAGGCAGCTCGGCCCTTCTAGACCTGCCCCTGAGCCCCTTCGAACCAGGCCAGCTTCTCGCGCAGTTGCACCACTTCCCCGACGATCACCAGGGTCGGCGCATGCACTTCGTGCTCGGCCACCAGCCGTGGCAAGTCCGCCAAAGTGCCGGTAAAGACCCGCTGGTTGGACGTGGTGCCTTGCTGGATCAACGCCGCCGGCGTATCCGCCGCGCGACCGTGCTTGATCAGCTCGTTGCAGATCATCGGCAGGCCGACCAAGCCCATGTAGAACACCAGGGTCTGGGCCGGTGAAACCAGGTCGGCCCATGGCAGGTCGCTAGTGCCGTCCTTGAGATGGCCCGTGATGAAACGCACCGATTGGGCGTAGTCGCGATGGGTCAGCGGGATCCCGGCGTAGGCCGCGCAACCACTGGCGGCGGTGATGCCGGGGACGACCTGGAACGGGATGCCATGGGCCGCCAGCTCTTCGATCTCCTCGCCACCACGGCCGAAGATGAACGGATCGCCGCCCTTCAACCGCACCACGCGCTTGCCCTGACGGGCCAGGTCGACCAATTGCTGGTTGATCTGATCCTGAGGCACGGCGTGTTCGGCGCGGCGCTTGCCAACGTAGATGCGCTCGGCGTCGCGCCGGCACAGTTCGAGGATTGCCGGCGCCACCAGGCGGTCGTACAGCACCACGTCCGCCTGCTGCATCAAGCGCAAGGCGCGGAAGGTCAACAGGTCCGGATCACCCGGCCCGGCACCCACCAGATAGACTTCGCCCGGCGCGTTCGGCGCCTGGCCGTCGATCTTTTCCCGCAGCAAGCGCTCGGCTTCGCCGCCTTGTCCGGCCAGTTGACGGTCGGCGATAGGGCCTTGGAACACCTCTTCCCAGAACGCCCGGCGCTGCTGGACATCGGGAAACAGTTGCTTGACCTGATTGCGAAAACGCGCCGCCAGCCCGGCCAACTGCCCATAGGTCGAGGGAATCCAGGTTTCCAGCTTGGCCCGGATCAGCCGCGCCAGCACTGGCGCGTCGCCGCCACTGGACACCGCGATCACCAAGGGCGAGCGGTCGACGATCGCCGGGAAGATCACGCTGCACAGGGCCGGCGCGTCCACCACGTTGACCGGAACGCAACGCTTGTGGGCGTCGGCCGAGACCTGGGCATTGAGTGGTTCGTCGTCGGTGGCGGCAATGATCAGCCCGCAACCGTCCAGATCCGACTCCAGGTAACCGCGCTGGACACACTCGCCGCCGCTGCCACTGACCAGTTCCCGCAACTGCGGTTCGATGTCGGGTGCGACTACCCGCAGCAACGCGCCGGCATCGGCCAGCAGCCGGGATTTGCGCAAGGCAATTTCCCCGCCGCCCACCACCAGCACGCGGTTACCGCGCAGGTTATGGAACAGTGGCAGATAATCCATTTAACCGATGACCTCGATGCCGCCCATGTAGGGCTTCAACACCTCAGGCACGCGGATCGAACCGTCGGCCTGCTGGTAGTTCTCCAGTACGGCCACCAGGGTACGGCCCACCGCCAGGCCCGAGCCATTGAGGGTGTGGACCAGTTCCGGCTTGCCGGTTTCAGGGTTGCGGTAACGGGCCTGCATGCGACGGGCCTGGAAGTCGCCGCAGTTGGAGCACGAGGAAATCTCGCGGTACTTGTCCTGGCTCGGGATCCACACTTCCAGGTCGTAGGTCTTGACCGCGCTGAAGCCCATGTCACCCGTGCACAGGGCCAGGGTGCGATACGGCAGCTCCAGCAACTGCAGGACCTTCTCGGCGTTGGCAGTGAGGCTCTCCAGCGCGTCCATGGATTTCGAAGGCTCGACGATCTGCACCATCTCCACCTTGTCGAACTGATGCTGGCGGATCATGCCACGGGTATCGCGACCCGATGCGCCGGCTTCGCTGCGGAAGCATGGCGTATGGGCCACGAATTTGATCGGCAGTTGCTTGGCATCGACGATTTCGCCGGCGACGATGTTGGTCAGCGACACTTCGGCGGTGGGGATCAGGTACAGATCGGCTTCGCCTTCACGACCGATCTTGAACAGGTCTTCCTCGAACTTGGGCAGTTGGCCGGTGCCTTGCAGGGCCGGCGCCTGGACCAGGTACGGGGTGTAGGCTTCCTCGTAACCGTGCTCGGTGACGTGCAGGTTGATCATGAACTGTGCCAGGGCCCGGTGCAGACGGGCGATCGGCCCGCGCAACAGGGCAAAACGGGCGCCGGACAGCTTGGCGGCGGTCTCGAAATCCAGCCAGCCGAATTTCTCGCCCAGGGCCACGTGGTCCTGCACCGGGAAATCGAAGTTCTTTGGCGTGCCCCAGCGACGCACCTCGACATTGCCCTCTTCGTCTTCGCCGATCGGTACCGACTCGTGGGGCAGGTTCGGGATGCCCAGCAGGATCGAATCCAGCTCGGTCTGGATCTTGTCCAGGGCGATCTTGCCGTTGGCGAGCTCGGTTCCCATGCTCTCGACGTTCGCCATCAACGGCGCGATATCTTCGCCGCGCTGCTTGGCCTGGCCAATACTCTTGGAGATGGCGTTACGCTCGGCCTGCAGTTTTTCGGTCTGGGTCTGGACGCTCTTGCGCTGTTCTTCCAGCGTTTCGATGCGCGCGACATCCAGGACGAAGCCGCGGGAGGCCAGGCGATCCGCTACGTCCTGAAGGTTGCTACGTAACAGTTTGGAATCGAGCATGTCGGTCTCTCGTTATCAAAGTTTGGTCAGGGACAGGCCGGCCCAGGTGGCGAGCAGCCCGCCGAATACGCTGATGGCCGCATAGCCCAGGGCCAGCGGCACCTGCCCGCTTTCCAGCAGGCGCACCGTATCCAGTGAAAAGGATGAAAAAGTCGTCAGGCCGCCAAGAAAGCCGACCATCAGCCCCGCACGCACCTCGATGGGCACTTCCGGGCGAATCAAAAACAGACCGTATAGAACGCCGATCAGCAGACAGCCCACGATATTAACGGCCAGCGTCGCGGTATAGAAGTGTCGGGGCCAATTTGCATTGATCCAGTTGCCCGTGGCGAAACGCAACAAGGTGCCGACAATGCCGCCGGCGGAGACTGCGAGGATCAGGGGAATCAAGGTTTTCTCCGCTGCCGTGGACTCGAGCGGTCCAGTTGCGCCAGGTGATTGAGCTTCTCACCGATCTTCAACTCGAGGCCACGGGGCACCGGCTGATAGAACGACTGGGGTTCGAGCTCTTCGGGAAAATAGTCTTCGCCGGCGGCATAGGCATCCGGCTCATCGTGGGCGTAACGGTATTCTTCGCCATAGCCCAATTGCTTCATGAGCTTTGTCGGTGCGTTGCGCAGGTGCAGTGGCACTTCGAGGGAACCGTGCTCGGTGGCGCTGCGCATCGCTGCCTTGAAGCCCATGTACACCGCGTTGCTTTTCGGCGCGCAGGCCAGGTAGGTAATGGCCTGGGCCACGGCGAGCTCGCCTTCGGGGCTGCCGAGGCGTTCCTGAACGTCCCAGGCCGCCAGGCACAGGCTCAGGGCCCGCGGGTCGGCATTGCCGATGTCTTCGCTGGCCATGCGTACCACCCGCCGCGCCAGGTACAGCGGATCGCAGCCGCCATCGATCATCCGCGCGAACCAGTACAAGGCCGCATCGGGATTGGAACCGCGGATGGATTTGTGCAGCGCCGAGATCTGGTCATAGAACGCCTCGCCGCCCTTGTCGAAACGCCGCCGGGTATCGCCCAGCAGGCTTTGCAGCAGCTCGACGCCGATCTCGCTGTCATCCTCGGCCAGGTCCGACGCGTTCTCCAACAGATTGAGCAGGCGGCGACCATCGCCATCGGCGGCGGACACCAGCATCTGGAAACCTTCATCGCTGAGGCTCAGCCTGCGCTTGCCCAGGCCTCGTTCTTCGGTCAATGCGCGTTGCACCAGCTTGCGCATCGCGGCCTCGTCGAGGCTCTTGAGCACATAGACCCGCGCCCGGGACAGCAAGGCGTTGTTGAGTTCGAACGAGGGGTTTTCGGTGGTCGCGCCGATGAAGATCAGCGTGCCGTCCTCGACGTAGGGCAGGAACGCATCCTGCTGCGACTTGTTGAAGCGGTGCACTTCGTCCACGAACAGGATGGTGCGCTTGCCGTACTGGCCAGCCTGCTGCTTGGCCACTTCCACCGCCTGGCGGATCTCCTTGACCCCGGCCAGCACCGCCGAGACCGTTTCGAAATGCGCGTCCGAGACTTCCGCCAGCAGCCGCGCCAGGGTGGTCTTGCCCACCCCCGGCGGCCCCCAGAAAATCATCGAGTGCAACGCACCCTGCTCCAGGGCTTCGCGCAAAGGCTTGCCGCGAGCGAGCACATGCTCCTGGCCGACGTACTCGTCCAGGTTGGTCGCACGCAGGCGGGCAGCCAGTGGCTGGGCGATCGGGGCACTTCGAAACAGGTCCATGATTATTTACAAAACCTCCGCCGGGTCCTGTTGCCGATCAGTTAAACAATTGAACACCACAATCGATTGCGCGAGCGAGCTTGCTCCGGGCGGCGATCCGACGATAGCGGTGTGCCAGTCACCGCAACTCCCACTGATCCGACGCTATCGCGAGCAAGCTCGCTCCCACAGCGGCTACGGGGTTACTCCTGGATCACATCGGCACCCTTGGGGATGTCGAACTTGAACTTGGACACGGCGATCGGCTCGTTGGCCTTCACACCGGTGAACAGGATGTTGGTGCGCTGGCCGACGCTGTCGATCAGTTGCATGTCATTGACCAGGCCATTGCGGAACGACAGGCGCAGGCTATCGAACAGGCTGTCCTTGGTCTTGGGCTTGAGGGTGAAGTCGATCACGCCACCGGCTTCCTTCGCACTGATGTCGAAGCTCTGGCTGATCTTGGAGATATCGCCGGACAGTAGCAAGGCCGGGGTCTGGGTCAGGCGCTGGTCGAGGGTCTTGATAGTGACCTGCTCCAGGTCCGGGTCCCACAGGGAGACTTTCTTGCCATCGGACACCATCAGCTGTTCGGCCGGCGCATCGGTGTGCCAGTAGAACAGGCCAGGACGCTGCAGGGCCATTTCACCGGCGGTTTCCTGCAGTTGGGTGCCGCTGCCATCGAGGGTCAGCTGGGAAAAGCGTGCGGTCAGGGTCTGGGAGCGCTCCAGCAACTGGGTCAGGCGCGCCACGTCCTTTTCATCGGCATGGGCCGACAACGTGGTCAGGGCCAGTACGGGTAACAGCAACATGCGAATCAGGCGCATGGGAGTCCTCATGAATTCGTGGGGGATGGGCGGCGTGTCACCGACAGGCCGCCCAGGTCGTTGTCAGTCGCGCATCGGGCCCGGCGCCAGCACTTCACGCGAGCCGTTGGTGTTCATGGCCGTCACGACCCCGGCCATTTCCATGGCCTCGATCATGCGGGCGGCGCGGTTATAGCCGATCTTGAGCTTGCGCTGGACGGCGGAAATCGACGCCCGACGGCTTTCCAGGACGAACTGCACCGCTTCGTCATAGAGCGCATCGGTTTCCGCGTCTTCGTCGCCACCGCCACCACCGCCTTCGAAGCCGCTGCCAGCCTCTTCGACGCCGTTGAGGATGTCGTCGTTGTATTCGGGGGCGCCGCGCAGTTTCCACGCCTCCACCACCCGGTGCACTTCGTCGTCGGAAACGAACGCACCGTGCACCCGGATTGGCAGGCTGGTCCCCGGTGGCATGTACAACATGTCACCATGGCCCAGCAGTTGTTCGGCGCCCCCCTGGTCGATGATGGTGCGCGAGTCGATCTTGCTCGACACCTGGAACGCCATGCGAGTCGGGATGTTGGCCTTGATCAGGCCGGTGATCACGTCCACGGATGGTCGCTGGGTAGCGAGGATCAGGTGGATACCGGCCGCACGGGCCTTCTGGGCGATCCGGGCGATCAGTTCTTCGACCTTCTTGCCGACGATCATCATCATGTCGGCGAATTCGTCCACCACCACCACGATGGTCGGCAGCTTGTGCAGCAGCGGCGCCTCGTCGTGGATGCTTTCGCGGTGGTACAGCGGGTCGGTCAACGGCGTGCCCGCCTCCTCGGCCTCCTTGACCTTGGCGTTGAAGCCCGACAGGTTGCGCACGCCCAGCTTGGCCATCAGCTTGTAGCGACGCTCCATCTCGGCAACGCTCCAGCGCAGGGCGTTGGCGGCGTCCTTCATGTCGGTCACCACCGGGCACAGCAGGTGCGGAATGCCTTCGTAGATCGACAGTTCGAGCATCTTCGGGTCGATCATGATCAGCTTGGCGTCTTCCGGGCCGGACTTGAACAGGATCGACAGGATCATCGCGTTCACACCCACCGACTTACCCGAACCGGTGGTACCGGCCACCAGCAGGTGGGGCATCTTCGCCAGGTCGGTGATGACCGGCTTGCCGCCGATGTCGTGGCCCAGGGCCAGGGTGACCGGCGACTTGTGGTTGTCGTACTCGGGAGTCGAGAGCACCTCGGAGAAACGCACGATCTGGCGATCTTCGTTGGGAATCTCGATACCCACGGTGGTCTTGCCCGGAATCACTTCCACCACCCGTACGCTGGTGACGGCCAGCGAACGCGCCAGGTCCTTCGCGAGGTTGGCGATGCGGCTGACCTTCACGCCGGCGGCCGGCTGGATTTCGTAACGGGTGATGACCGGCCCCGGGTGGATCGAATCCACCGAAACCTCGACCCCGAACTCCTTGAGCTTGATCTCCAGCAGATGACCGACGGCCGCCAGGGACTCGGGGGAATAGTTGAGCTGTTTCTTCTCGGCCGGATCGAGGATTGAAATCGGCGGCAAGGTGCCTTCCACCGCGCTGTCGACGAACAGGGGCACCTGTTTTTCCTTCTGCACGCGCTTGCTCGGCTCCGGCGCCTTGGCCGGGGCCATGGTGATGACCGGCGGCACCTGTTTCTCGCGCTCGGACATGTGCTTGCTCAAGGCCTGCTCACGCTCGATCAGGCGCTCCTTGACCTTGGCCTGCTCGCGCTTGTCGGGGACGGTCGGCGCCACCACGTCGTGGACGCGGTCGTCGACCTCACGCAGTTGCGCCACCAGTTGCTTGCGCTCGGTGCGCGCCGCCCACCAGCGATTCACCGCCCCCTGGATCAGCTCGATCAGGTCGAGGGTGATCTTGCCGGTGATGTCCATGACCTTGAACCAGGAAAGATCGGTGAATACGGTCAGGCCAAAGAGAAACAGGGCAATGAACAGCAATGTGCTGCCCTGGATGTTCAGGGCATTCCTGGCCAGGTCGCCAAGGCTTTCCCCCAGCGCACCGCCGGCTCCGGCCGGCAGGCCGGTGGGCGCATGAAAATGGATATGGGCCAGCGCGGCGCCCGACAGCACCAGGAACACCAGGCCGATCAGCCGCCAGGAGAACAACCAGCCGCTCCACTGCCACGGCTCGTGGCGCTGGCGAAAGATCTGGTAGGCCTTGATCGCCAGCAGCAGCGGGAAAATATAGGCGAAATAGCCCAGCACCATGAACAGGATGTCGGCGCTGTAGGAGCCGGCCGGACCGCCAAAGTTCTGCACGTCGTCGATCTTGCTGTTGTGGCTCCAGCCCGGATCATCCGTGCCGTAGGTCAGCAAGGCCATCATCAGGAACAGGCACAAGGCCCCGATGGCGATCAATGCACCTTCCTTGAGCCGGTAGTGCAATTGCTGGCGCCAGAGCGGAACGACTGTCTTGGGTGCTGCGGTGGATTTCTTCAAAACGCTTCTTTTCCTGCGCCGACGGCGCGTTCCTCTGTTGAATGACTGAACGTGTAAAAAACGGCCCGCAGGAGCCGGTAAAAAAGTGAAAGTGCTCAACCGGTACTACTTTTACCACTGAGACGTGCATCCGGAAAACCGCAGGTGTTGCCCAAGATTTGACCTTTTGCCCGTCCGGCGTTCAAAACACAAGCATTGTACGGGTTTAGCAGCCCGGAGGCATTGCCCGCCCGCGTGGTTGGAGCATAGCCAGAAAAAGTGGCAACAGCGCCAATTTGAGCACGCATTCTCTTTTGTGACAAAGGCTTATGAGGTGTTTTTATGAACGAAGTGAAGCATTCGCGCCTGATCATTCTCGGATCTGGCCCCGCCGGCTACAGCGCTGCTGTCTATGCCGCCCGCGCCAACCTCAAACCCGTTGTCATCACCGGCCTGCAGGCCGGTGGCCAGCTCACCACCACGGTGGAGGTCGACAACTGGCCCGGCGATGTCGAAGGCCTGACCGGACCGGTGCTGATGGAGCGCATGCAACGACACGCCGAGCGCTTCGACACGCAGATCGTCTACGACCATATCCACACCGCCAAGTTGCAGCAGCGTCCGTTCGAACTCATCGGCGACAGCGGCACTTATACCTGCGACGCGCTGATTATCGCCACTGGCGCCTCGGCCCAGTACCTGGGCCTGCCCTCGGAGGAAACGTTCGCCGGCAAGGGCGTTTCCGCCTGTGCCACCTGCGACGGATTCTTCTACCGCAACCAGGTGGTGGCCGTCGTCGGCGGCGGCAACACCGCCGTGGAGGAAGCCCTGTATCTGTCCAATATCGCCAGGGAGGTGCACCTGATCCACCGCCGGGACAAGCTGCGCGCGGAAAAAATACTCCAGGACAAACTCTTCGAAAAGGCCGCCAACGGCAATATCCGCCTGCACTGGAACGAGAACCTGGACGAAGTGCTGGGCGACGCCAGCGGCGTGACCGGCGCTCGCCTGCGCAACAGCCAGAGCGGCGAAACCAGCACCTTGCAACTGGCCGGTGTGTTCATCGCCATCGGCCACAAACCCAATACCGACCTGTTCCAGGGCCAGTTGAACATGCGGGACGGCTATCTGTTGGTGCGCGGTGGCAGCGAGGGCAATGCCACCGCCACCGATATCGAAGGCGTGTTCGCAGCCGGCGACGTGGCCGACCACGTGTATCGCCAGGCCATTACCTCGGCCGGTGCCGGCTGCATGGCCGCCCTCGACGCCGAGAAGTATCTCGATGACATTCCTGCCGTTTGACGGTTAACCTTTGGGCGGGCGCCGATCCGAACAGAATGTGAACGCGCCCGCCCCCTCCCCTTCTGCAAGCCCGGACACCCATGCTGACTTGGTTACAACGCAACACCCTCGATTTTCCACCACTGGAAAAAGCCATGCGCGACCCCAACGGGCTGCTGGCCGCTGGTGGCGACCTGTCCGCCGACCGGCTGATCCAGGCCTACCGCCATGGCTGCTTCCCGTGGTTTTCCGAGGGTCAGCCAATCCTGTGGTGGTCACCCGATCCACGCACCGTTCTGTTTCCCGACGAACTGCATGTCTCGCGCAGCCTGGGCAAGCTTCTGCGCAAGCAACGCTATGAAGTGACGTTCGACAAGGACTTCGCTGCTGTAATCAAGGCCTGCGCCGAGCCCCGCGCCTATGCCGACGGGACCTGGATCACCGAGGCCATGCAAACCGCCTATCTGGAACTGCATCGACGCGGCTTCGCCCATTCGGTGGAAGTCTGGGACCAGGGCCAGCTGGTGGGCGGCCTGTACGGCCTGGCCATGGGGCAGCTGTTTTTTGGCGAGTCCATGTTCAGCCGGGCCGACAATGCCTCTAAATTCGGCTTCGCGACCCTGGTCCAGCACCTCAAGACGGCCGGTTTCGTGCTGATAGACTGCCAGATGCCTACCGAGCACCTGCACAGCCTGGGCGCCCGATCGATCCCACGCACCGCGTTCGCCAGCTATCTCAAGGCCCATCTGGACCGCCCCAACCAGGCGACCTGGGTTTGCTGAGCGACATTGGCGCTGGTGGCTTACACTTAACCAGAGTTTGTTTTCGTCTTATGCCCGAGGGTTGATCATGACCGAGTTGGCGCGTTTGAAGTTCTATGCCACTCAGCCCCACTCTTGCAGTTATCTGCCGGAGGAGCAGGCCACGACGCTGTTCCTCGACCCTAGCCAGCCCATGGACGTGCATGTCTACGCTGACCTGTCGGAAATGGGTTTCCGTCGCAGCGGCGACCACCTCTACAGGCCTCATTGCCAGCATTGCAACGCCTGTGTGCCCGCCCGCATACCCGTAGCGCGGTTCACGCCCAATCGCCAGCAGAAGCGCATCTTCAAACGCAACGCCGACATCCAGGTGCGGCCGGCCAAACCACAGTTCAGCGAAGAATATTTCGACCTGTACCAACGCTATATAGAGCAGCGCCATGCCGACGGCGACATGTACCCGCCCAGCCGCGATCAGTTCTCCACCTTCCTGGTTCGCGACCTGCCCTTCTCCCGTTTTTATGAGTTCCGCCTCGAAGGACGACTGGTGGCCATTGCCGTGACGGACCTGCTGCCCAACGGCCTTTCCGCCGTGTACACCTTCTACGAGCCCAACGAGGAGCGGCGTAGCCTGGGACGGTTTGCCATTCTCTGGCAGATCGCCGAAGCCCGGCGCCTGGGCCTGGAAGCGGTATACCTGGGCTACTGGATCAAGAACTGCAAAAAAATGAACTACAAGACCCAATATCGGCCTATCGAATTGCTGATCAACCAGCGTTGGGTGGTTCTCAACTAGAGGACGCTCTCGATGGGCTTCCCTACCGCGATAAAGAACCAACAGAGAACGCCCCCAAGAACCCCTTGGCTTGCCCCCCCTTTTTCGGGCACAATGCACGCCGCTTTTGCCTGGCGCAGTTGCACCGGGCCATTCACTGGATACCGAGGGCTTTACTGCATGTCGAAAGAAGACAGCTTCGAAATGGAAGGCACTGTCGTCGACACCCTGCCCAACACCATGTTTCGCGTGGAGTTGGAAAATGGGCACGTCGTTACCGCGCATATCTCCGGCAAGATGCGCAAGAACTACATTCGTATTCTGACCGGTGACAAAGTGCGCGTCGAGCTGACGCCCTATGACTTGAGCAAAGGGCGCATCACTTACCGCGCTCGCTAACAAGTCAATACAGGACGCCCGGCTAGATGCCGGGCGTTTTTGTTTGCCTGGGATTAGATACCCCCTTGTGGGAGCGAGCTTGCTCGCGATAGCAGAGGATCAGCTTGCATGGATGCCGGGCGTGCCGCCGCCATCGCGAGCAAGCTCGCTCCCACAGGAGGTCGGCGTATTCCTGAAGCCAGCAAAAAGGCGCCTTTCGGCGCCTTTTTGCTTGTTACGGGTGGCGATCATGCCATTTCGGCCGTGGTTTCGAAGTCGAAGGTCAGCTCGCCGTCCTTGATGTCGATGTGAACCACACCGCCATGCTCGGCCAGTTCGCCAAAGAGAATCTCCTCCGCCAGCGGACGCTTGATCTTGTCCTGGATCAGGCGAGCCATCGGCCGGGCCCCCATCGTCACATCGTAACCACCCTCCGCCAGCCAGCTGCGAGCCGCATCGGTGACTTCCAGCAGTACACGCTTGTCTTCGAGCTGCGCCTGAAGTTCGGTAAGGAACTTATCCACCACGCTCTTGATGACTTCATGACTGAGGCGACCAAACTGGATGATGGTGTCCAGGCGGTTGCGGAACTCAGGCGTGAAGCTCTTCTTGATCACTTCCATCGCATCGGACGAATGGTCCTGATGGGTGAAACCGATCGAAGCGCGAGCCGCGGTCTCGGCACCAGCGTTCGTGGTCATGATGATGATCACGTTGCGGAAATCCGCCTTGCGCCCGTTGTTGTCGGTCAGCGTACCGTGGTCCATCACCTGCAGCAGCAGGTTGAAGACTTCCGGATGCGCCTTCTCGATCTCATCGAGCAGCAACACGCAGTGAGGCTGCTTGGTAATGGCTTCGGTCAGCAAGCCACCCTGGTCGAAACCGACATACCCCGGAGGCGCACCGATCAGCCGCGAGACGGTATGACGCTCCATGTATTCGGACATGTCGAAGCGAACCAGCTCGATCCCCAGCGCCTTGGCCAGTTGCCGCGCCGCCTCGGTCTTGCCCACGCCGGTCGGCCCGGCGAACAGGAACGAACCTACCGGCTTGTCCGGCGACTTCAGCCCGGCACGGGACAGTTTGATAGCCGTGGACAGCGAATCGATGGCTGCATCCTGGCCGAACACTGTCAGCTTCAGGTCACGCTCCAGATTGCGCAGCAGCTCCTTGTCGGAACTGGTGACGTGCTTGGGCGGAATGCGTGCGATCTTCGCCACGATATCCTCGACCTGTGGCACCTCGATACGCTTGACGCGGCTCTCGGCAGGCTGCAGGCGCTGATAGGCACCGGCCTCGTCGATGACGTCGATGGCCTTGTCCGGCATGTGCCGGTCATTGATGTAGCGCGAAGCCAGTTCGGCGGCGGCGCGCAAGGCATCATCGCTGTATTCGATGCTGTGGTGCAGCTCGAAACGCCCTTTCAGGCCGCGCAGGATACCGATGGTGTCTTCCACCGAGGGTTCCGACACGTCGACCTTCTGGAAACGCCGCGCCAGGGCACGATCCTTCTCGAAGATCCCGCGGAACTCCTGGAAGGTGGTCGAGCCGATGCAGCGGATGTCGCCCGACGAGAGCAGCGGCTTGAGCAGGTTCGAAGCGTCCATGACGCCACCGGAGGCAGCCCCGGCACCGATGATGGTGTGGATCTCATCGATGAACAGGATCGCCTGGGGACGTTTTTTCAGCTCGCCCAGCAAAGCCTTGAAGCGCTTCTCGAAATCACCGCGGTACTTGGTGCCGGCCAGCAAGGCACCCAGGTCGAGGGAATAGACCACGCTGTTGGCCAGCAGGTCCGGCACCTGGCTGTCGACGATGCGCTTGGCCAGGCCTTCGGCGATGGCGGTCTTGCCCACGCCCGCCTCGCCCACCAACAATGGGTTGTTCTTGCGGCGCCGGGCCAGGATCTGGGCGACGCGCTCGACTTCGGCCTCGCGCCCCACCAGCGGATCGATCCGCCCCTGGCGCGCCAGTTCGTTCAGGTTGCTGGCATAGGCATCCAGCGGATTGCCCGAGGAAGAAGACTCACCGCCCTCGTCGTCCTGCATATCCTGCTCACCTTCGGAATGATCGCCATGCCCCGGCACCTTGGAAATGCCATGGGCGATGTAGTTGACGACATCGATACGCGCAACGCTCTGCTGCTTGAGCAGGAAAACCGCCTGGCTTTCCTGCTCACTGAAGATGGCAACCAGCACGTTGGCGCCGGTGACTTCACGCTTGCCCGAGCTCTGTACATGAAAGACAGCACGCTGCAGGACACGCTGGAAGCCCAGGGTTGGCTGGGTTTCGCGATCCTCGTCGTGGACGGGGATCAATGGCGTGGTGGAGTCGATGAACTCCTGCAGATCATGCTTGAGTTTATCGAGGTTTGCGCCGCAGGCACGCAAAACGGTGGCGGCAGCCTCGTTATCCAATAGGGCCAACAGCAGGTGCTCGACGGTCATGAATTCATGACGCTTCGAACGAGCCTCCTTGAAGGCAAGATTGAGGGTGACTTCGAGCTCGCGGTTTAACATGGCTTCACCTCATACCCAAGTGGTCGGCGTTAACCGTCCTTCTCGATTTCACAGAGTAGCGGATGCTGGCTTTCCCGGGCGTACTGGTTGACCTGCATGGCCTTTGTCTCGGCGATGTCGCGGGTAAACACTCCGCATACTGCCCGTCCCTCTGTATGAACGGCCAGCATGACCTTTGTCGCCAGCTCGCGATTAAGGTTGAAAAACACCTCGAGCACTTCGACGACGAAATCCATCGGTGTGTAGTCATCGTTGAACAAAACCACCTTGTACATCGGTGGCGCCTGTAACGCGGGCTTCGCTTCCTGGACAGCAATGCCTGCGGAATCGTCGTCGTGGAGATCCGGGCGATCCTGATTGAATGTTAGTCGAATCTGGCTGATTGCATGCATGGAAAGAAAGGTTCGTTTAGTTGGCATTTACAGTAATGGGGGCACCCGCTGGCGTTTTCAACCGCCACCGCCGGGTCACCTTGACTATCGGCAAAACGGTGTTACAACCAATAGAGCCCATCGCGGGTTAAAAAGGTCCGCGGCATTGATCCTGACAACAAGATTAGACTGCGGATGAACCGGATGATACTCCAGTGATGGAGTGCGTTGCAGAGGGATATGGTTTATGTCGGTCGTTAAGATGAGTGGCAAGGTGAAATGGTTCAACAATGCCAAAGGCTACGGATTCATTCTCGCGGCTGGCAGGGAAGAAGACCTTTTCGCGCACTACTCGGCAATCAATATGGATGGCTACAAGACCTTGAAAGCGGGGCAAGATGTTACATTTAATGTCATCCAGGGCCCCAAGGGGTTGCACGCAGTCAATATCACGCTGCAGGAAATCGAAAACGCCCCCACTCCCGCCAAAGCCAAGGTCACCGAGACCCATTGACCTGCAGTAGCTTCCGGGCACGAAAAAGCCCGGCTCGAGAGATCGAGCCGGGCTTTTTTATGACAATTTCTTACATGTGGGAGATCAGTGCATCACCGAAGCCCGAGGAGGACACCAGCTTGGCGCCCTCCATCAGGCGCTCGAAGTCATAGGTCACGGTCTTGGCCGAAATCGCACCGTTGGTACCCTTGATGATCAGGTCGGCCGCTTCGGTCCAACCCATGTGGCGCAGCATCATTTCCGCCGACAGGATCAAAGAACCCGGGTTGACCTGGTCCTTGCCCGCATACTTGGGTGCGGTGCCGTGGGTGGCTTCGAACATGGCCACGGTGTCGGACAGGTTGGCCCCCGGCGCGATACCGATCCCCCCCACTTCCGCCGCCAGGGCGTCGGAGAGATAATCGCCGTTGAGGTTCAGGGTGGCGATCACGTCATATTCGGCCGGACGCAGCAGGATCTGCTGGAGCATGGCATCGGCGATGGCGTCCTTGACCACGACGTTCTTGCCAGTCTTGGGGTTCTTGAACTGCATCCAAGGGCCGCCATCGAGCAGGGTCGCGCCGAACTCCTCGGCGGCCACTTCGTAGGCCCACTCCTTGAAGGCACCTTCGGTGAACTTCATGATGTTGCCTTTGTGCACGATGGTCAGCGAATCGCGGTCGTTGTCGACCACGTATTGCAAAGCCTTGCGCGCCAGACGCTTGGTCCCCTGCTTGGACACCGGCTTGACGCCGATACCGCAGTCCTCGTCGAAACGGATCTTGGTCACGCCCATTTCTTCCTTGAGGAACTTGATCACCTTGGTGGCTTCGGCCGACCCGGCTTTCCACTCGATACCGGCATAGATGTCTTCGGAGTTCTCACGGAAAATCGTCATGTCCACGTCGCCAGGCTTCTTGACCGGGCTCGGCACGCCTTCGAACCAGCGCACCGGACGCAGGCAGACGTACAGGTCCAGCTGTTGACGCAGGGCCACGTTCAGCGAGCGGATACCGCCACCGACCGGCGTGGTCAGGGGGCCCTTGATGGAAACCACGTAGTCCTTGACCGCATCCAGGGTTTCCTGGGGCAGCCAGGTGTCCTGGTCGTAGACCTGGGTCGCTTTCTCACCGGCATAGACTTCCATCCAGGAAATCTTGCGCTTGCCGCCGTAGGCCTTCTGCACCGCGGCGTCCACGACCTTGATCATGACCGGGCTGATGTCGACGCCAATGCCGTCACCTTCAATGAAGGGGATGAT